>DASVJK010000065.1:0-8748 GCA_036385955.1 Chthoniobacterales bacterium
CGGCCGAGCCGGGCGTAATTGGCGCCACCCATCTCGATGATGTGCTTTACGTGGCAGAGTGTTTCAACGTTATTCACGATCGTCGGACACATGTAGAGGCCGAGCACCGCGGGAAAATAGGGCGGTTTGATCCGCGGGTAAGCGCGTTTCCCTTCGAGCGATTCGATCAAGCCAGTTTCTTCACCGCAGATGTAAGCACCGGCGCCGCGATGGATATAGATCTCGATGTCGAAACCGGTGCCGAGCATGTTTTGTCCGAGGAAATTATTCTCCCTCGCTTCTTCGATCGCGCGTTCCAGGATCTGCGCGCCTTCGGGAAACTCACCTCGAATGTAGATGTAGGCAGTCTTCGCGTTCACAGCGAAACAGGAGATGAGAATGCCTTCGATGAGCTGATGCGGATCCTCGTGAATGATGTAGCGATCCTTGAACGTGCCCGGCTCGGATTCGTCGGCATTGCAAATGAGATAGACGGGTTTCTTTTCGTCGGGCTTGATGAAGCTCCACTTCACACCGCAGGGGAATCCGGCGCCGCCGCGCCCGCGCAAGCCGGACGTTTTCACCTCATTGACGATCTCGGTGCGCGACATTTTGACGGCGCTTTTTAACTGCTCGTAACCACCGTTGCGGAGGTAGCAGTCGATGTCGGGGGTCCAGTCCGCGCGTCCGACGTTCTTGAAAATGAGACGGTGTTCGAGTGGGTGGGGCGTGGGTTGGTGATGACTGATCAGTGATTGGTGATTGGTAAGAAGGGTGGAAACCGCCTCCGGTTTGACGTTTTCGATCAGTTCATCCTGCACCATGCAGACGGGCGCGGTGCCGCAGCTCGCGAGGCATTCCACAAACTCGATGCTGTATTTCCCATCCTTGCTGACGGAGATGGGATTGCGCAGTCCGTTTTCGTCAAGATGCCGGACGATCCCGGCGGCGGCGCAGGCTTTTTCCATTACCCCGTAACTACCAGCCATCGCGCAGCTTAAGGTTCGGCAAACGCGAATGTGTTTCTTGCCCGCCGGCGCCTGGTGGAACATCGGATAGAAAGTGACGAGCTCGAGAATGTTGATCGGTTGCAGCTCCAGCTTCGTTGCGATCCAGCACACGCCTTCATCGCTGATGAATTCGAATTCCTCTTGCCACAAATGCAAGAGCGGCATCGCGGCACTGCGTTTCCGATCAGCCGGATAGCGCCGGATCGCTTCGTCCATTTTCCGCTCTAGCTCGGCGGTGATGCGCGTGTTCGTCGGGTCCACAAAGGCGACGCGCTATTCGGACAACGTGCTGACCTTCGACTGCACCTTGTCGTCTTTGAAAACGATCGTGACCGATTCCTTACCCTGATCGTAAACGTAGGTCGTTTTCTTCAGGACCACGAAATCCTTGCTGTCGATCGTCGTGGGCGGTCCGAGAATTGATTCCACCTGCTTCTTCGACATTCCTTCCGCCACTTCGTCGACGTTCGCCTTCGTGAGCCGTTTCGCGGAATTGCATGCCGTGAGGGCGAAAGCGAGCATCGTCACGATCGAGACGAGGCGCAAAAAGCGGGCGGCAGTTTTCAGCGGCTGGCTCATCGTCAACTAGGGCTCTCGGCCGAGATTCGAGTCTTTGCCGTCGACCTCATCATTCTTGAAAGTGACCATGGCGAATTTCTTACCGTCCTCGTAGCGATAAGTGGTCTTCTTGAAAATGAGCATGTCCTTTGTTTCCGTCGTGGTGGGCGGGCCAAGAATTCTTTCCACCTGCGCCTTGCTCATGCCGAGGCTGACTTGATCGTAATTCGCTGGAGTGAGACGCGAGCCGGAGAGGATGTTGCGATCGCAACTGGTGAAGGAAATAAGAACCAGCGCGGCAACGAAGAGCCTGAACGATGGCGGAGTGACTTGTTTCATATGGTGGTTCTCATCTGTCGCATTCGCCCATAACGAAGTCCAGACTGCCGAGCACGGCGACCACGTCACTGAGCGAACAGCCGGGCAAAAGCTCGGGCAAAATGCTCAGGTTCACAAACGACGGCGCCCGGATTTTCAGGCGATGCGGAACACCGCCGCCTTTGCTGTTGATGTAGAATCCCAGCTCGCCCTTTGGGTTTTCGGCCGCGAAGTAAATCTCTCCGGGCGGTGCGTCGAGACCCTCCGTGACCACGATGAAATGATGGATCAACTCCTCCATCTTCGTCATGACGTGCGACTTGGGCGGCGGCATATTTTTCCAATCGACCACGTTAATCGGACCGCTCGGGAGCTTCTCGATGGCCTGCCGCAATATCCGCACGCTTTGCCGCATCTCTTCTATGCGGACAAGATAACGATCGTAACAATCGCCCGCGGTGCCGACGACGATCTCGAAGTCATATTTGTCGTAGTCCAGATAAGGATGCTTGCGTCGAAGATCATGTTCGACGCCGCTGGCGCGCAGGTTTGGCCCGGAAAGCGCGTAAGCGATCGCGCGATCGCGGGGAATCACGCCGATGTCCCGCGTTCGGTCCACGAAGATTCGATTCCGTGTGAGTAGCTTGTCGATCTCATCGAGTTGCGGAATGAAACCATCGAGAAACTGTTCGAGCTGTGGAATGAAACGCTCCGGCAGATCGCGGATCTGACCGCCCACGCGGGTATAGGACGTGGTGAATCGCGCTCCGGTGAGGAGCTCGAAAAGATTATAAAGTTTTTCGCGTTCGGTGAATGTGTAGAGAAACACAGTCATTGCACCGAGATCCAGCGCCATCGCACCGAGCCCCAGTAGGTGCGCCGAGATGCGCGCCGTCTCGCAGCATATGACCCGAATGGCTTTGCCGCGCGGAGGCAATTCCCAACCCATCAACTTCTCAACGGCGAGCGCGTAAGCGACGTTATTTGCAAGTGGCGCGAGGTAGTCGAGCCGGTCCGTATAAGGCACGAACTGGTTGTATTGCATGTTCTCCGCGATTTTTTCATCGCCACGATGCAAGTAACCGACGTCCGGAGTTGCCTTGGTGATCGTCTCGCCATCGAGTTCGAGCACGAGGCGCAAAACACCGTGAGTGGCCGGATGAGATGGTCCCATGTTGAGGACCATTTTTTCGCCGATGTCGCCCAGGTCTTCGCGGATCCGCGCATCCGCCGCCGCCACGCGCGTAACGGGATCAGGGGATTCGATTTCGCGCGTGGTGAAAGCCATGTGGCAACCTTGCAACTATGCTGGCAAGAGGCGCGTGCGGCGCAAGTGCAAAGTCGCATTCGCGCCCACGAAATGACTTCGATCAAAAGAAGGACCGGAACACCTGGGCTTCAGCTGCTTCCCGGGGCGACGCGAAAAAACAACGCGGCCGGCGGAACCCCGGTTCCGCCGCGGCGAACCTAACTCAACGAACTAACTTACCCTCTGAGCTGGGCCCAGTACGGCTTGGCGTCCGGGAGGATCGCCTTCGGAGGATTTGGATTCCGGAAGGTGACCAACTCGACTCGCCCTTGGGTGACATCGGAGGACAACACTGAGTCCGGGCTGAGGCGCCAATTAGCCGCCGCATCACGGGCCAACTCATCCAGAGCGGGATGTCCGCTGCTTCTGAGCACTCGAGTGTCTGTCACCCGGCCACTTTTATCTAGAGTCAAGGAGAGGACTACCGAGCCCTGCAAGCCTTGAAAATAGACACCGAATGGCAACCTGGGCTCGTTCTTCTCCAGCCACTTCGCACTTGCCGTGGAAAACGGCGACGCAACTAACAGTGCAACTACAGTTCCGCAGAGGGCGGAACGGAGTGCGCATCTGCGCATGTTTGTATGCATAAGCAAATTATCTCGATTTCCCCAGTAAAATGCAAGCTTATTCAGCGCGTTCCTGCTCGCGTCTGGAGCGCGATGCAGTTAGTTAGATTCTGATGGCAAAAAAAATAGCGTTGTTGTTCGCCGGCCAAGGTGCGCAAAGCGTGGGGATGGGGCGCGATCTGGCAGCGCATCATCCGGCGGCCGGAGAGTTATTTCAGCAGGCGGATGAGATTCTGGGGCGGTCGTTGAGCGGGATCGCCTGGAACGGCCCGCTGGAGGAGCTAACAAGAACTTCGAACTGCCAGCCTGCGCTTTACGTTCACGGGCTCGCGTGTCTGGCCGCGTTACGCGGAATCGCCGGTGACTTTCCAATCGAAGCGGCTGCGGGCTTGTCGTTAGGCGAGTGGACCGCGCACGCCGCCGGCGGGACATTCGATTTCGCCACGGGGTTGAAGCTCGTCGAGAAACGCGGCCGCTTGATGGACGTAGCGTGTGAAACGACCGCCGGCGCGATGGCCGTGATGATTGGGGCCGACGAAAGCGCGGTGCGCGCACTTGCTGCTGACACCGACGTCGATGTGGCGAACATCAACGCTCCCGGTCAAATCGTGATCTCCGGCGAGAGCGCGAAAGTAGAGCTCGCGGTGAGTTTGGCGAAAGAACATGGCATTCGGCGCGCGACACTGCTGAACGTCGCGGGTGCCTATCATTCCCGCCTCATGAACAGCGCTTACGAGCAACTCGGCCAGCCGTTGCTCGAGGCGGAGCTGCAATCGCCGCGTTTCGCAATCATGAGCAATGTGACCGGGGAAACGGCTGCGACCTTGCCAGAAATTCGAACCGCGCTGCGAGAGCAAGTCACCAGCACCGTGCGATGGACCGATTGCATGGAGAATCTGCTTGCGCGTGGATGCGAGTTATTCATCGAACTCGGGCCGGGTGAAGTCCTGGCCGGTTTACTCCGGCGGACACGCAGGGACGTCGACGTGACGAGCGTGAGCGATGCCGCGTCGGTGCACGCGTGCGCGGAAAGACTTCGCGAGGTGTAGAGGCGCGCTCGCCGCGGCGAGCGCCGCTACATTGGCTTGCCCTGTGTGCGCGCTGCTCTAGCTTCAACGCATGACTTTGCAGGAGCGCGTCGATTCCGATCTGAAAGATGCCATGCGCGCGAAAGACGCCGCCAGGCTTGGTGTTCTGCGCATGCTCAAATCCGCGCTCAAATATTCGGCGATCGAAAAATCCGGCGCGGAGGCACAGCTTGATGACGCCGAAACGACTCAGGTTATCCGCAAGCAAGTGAAGCAACGGCAGGACTCGATCGAGAGCTTCGAAAAGGGCGGACGCCCCGAACTGGCAGCAAAGGAGAAAGATGAGCTCGCGATTCTTCAGGCCTATTTGCCTCAGGGCCTCAATGCTGACGAGCTGGCGAAGATTGTCGGGGAAACGATCAGTGAGCTCGGCGCGACTTCGAGAGCGCAGATGGGCGCGGTGATGAAAGCGCTGCAAGGGAAAATAGCCGGGCGCGCCGACGGCAAGACGCTGAGTCAGGAAGTGCAGCGGCAATTGGGATGAGGGAAGCGTCCAACTCCGAAAGCTTTCGCGAGCAGGCTGTCCAACGTTCAACTGCAGAGTTTCGATGTTGAGAATTGGAGGGTCATTTGATGCTGACTGCCATCATCGTTGCTGCGGGTAGCAGTCAGCGCATGGGCTTCGACAAGCTCTTCGCGCTGCTGGGGGACAAGCCGGTCGTCGCTCACACGCTTCAGGCTTTCGAGTGCGCAGAATGCGTCGATGAGATCATTCTGGTTGGCCGTGACGATCGTTTGGCTGAGCTCCAGGAACTCGTTAGGCGAGCCGAATTCAAAAAAGTGCGGCACGTCGTTTCGGGCGGCGTTCGTCGACAGGATTCCGTTCGGGCCGGACTGAATTTGCTCGCGCCTGCTGCACTCTACGTTGCGGTGCATGATGCCGCGCGTCCGCTCATCACCTTCGAGCAGCTCGAGCGTGTGTTTACGGGCTGCCGAATTCACGGTGCCGCGGCTTTGGCGGAGCCAATTACGGACACGCTCAAGCGCGGGGACGAAAACTGTTTTGTCTGCGGCGGCGTGGATCGCGCAGGGCTTTATGCCATGCAAACGCCGCAAATCTTTTCCCGGGATCTCCTGATCGAAGCGTACAATGCCGTGGCTGCAAAAAAACTTTCGATCACGGACGAGGTCTCGGCAGTCGAGCAGTTGGGCGCGAAGGTGCTTCTCGTGCCGAGCGACGAGTTCAATCTCAAAATCACTTACCCGCGCGATTTATTGCTGGCTCAATCTTTCCTTAATCGCCGGCCTTTGTCGTAATTGTCTGTTCCCACGAGCCGCGAACGAGTTCCACTACCGGCGCGACATCGCCCACGGCGAACGCGCGACCTTTCTTCAAACGGCCGGCGTTGGGGAGCGCCTCCACTTGGAGCAGTTGGCCATTTTTCCAAATCCAGGCGTCGGAATTGTAAGGTCCGACGCGGCGCGGATCGGACCAGGTGTGAATGGAAAGCAATTGCGACGTGACCGCGGCGGCGATGTGCATCGGTCCGCTATCCACGCTGATTGTGAAACGCGCCGTGCGAATGAGCCAGATGAGTTGAAGAAGTGTAGTTTGATTCGCCAGATTTACGCAGTTATCCGGTACGGTGATCTTTCGTGATGTTTTGCCGACGATGACCACGCGGATCGGCTCGAACGCGCGGCAGAACTCTTCGATCACCGAGTTGCTTAATGACTTCCGGGCTCCGCGCGCGAATGGATGCAGGAGAACGAACGGTGGATAGGCGTCGAAGCGCGGCAAGGTGTCGCCGGTCGGCAATGGAAAACGGAGCTGGTCGGGAATCGTGACGCCAAAGGCTTCCGCCAGTTTCAAATATCGGTCGACGGCGTGGGCGCGGCGATCGACCTTCGCGACCCGATGATAAAGCAGGCGTGACCCTTCGCGGCCGTCGCTCATTCCCCAAAACTCTTGCGGACGGCTGACGCGGCCGATCAGGGCGCTGCGGAGCAAGCCCTGGAAATCGAAAGCAACGTCCGGGCGCAATGTTTTCGTTTTCTTCAACCAGGGCAACAAACGGCGCGGCGCGCTCAAACCGCGAAATTCGCCACGCGGAAAAATGTGGACATGATCAACATCGGGATTTCCGCGCAGCAACGTCGTCCACTCTGGATTAATCACCCAGGTGAGCTCGGCCTGAGGGTTGGCATCGCGGATCGCCGCCACGGCCGGCAACGTGTGCACCACGTCACCGAGCGAACTCGGCTTGATGATCAGGATGGATTTGATTTCAGATTTCAGAAGGAAGGAATAATGACTCGACTGAGAACCGCCGATCAATCTGCAATCTGAAATCCGCTACCGTCCCAACTCCAGGCGATCGGCGAGCAGGCGCGGCAACCCTGCCTGGATGATTTTCTTTTGGGCAGTCGCCAGGTCGTATTTTACGCGCCGTTGTTCGACCACATTTTTCTCGATGTGATAAATGCAATAGGCGGCGCGCCAATCGCCATCACGCGGCTGGCCGACGCTGCCAACGTTAATAAAGTATTTTTTCGTTTCCTCGATTGTGAGCTGATCGACCTTCACTTTCTTCACGGCGTCATCGCGCACGAATGCTCCTGCCACGTGCGTATGTCCGAAGAAGCACACCGTCGTGTGCTGATAGGTGAAACTTGCGACGGCATCGAGACTGTTAAAGACGTAGCCCCATTGGTCCGGCGTATCGAGTGTCGCATGGACGATCGTGAAATCGCGAACCTGCTGGATCAGACGCAACTCGCGGAGCCATTCCTTGTCTTCGTTCGTCAGGTGCTCGCGCGTCCAATTGATCGCCGCTTCCGCCAGCGCATTGAAACCGCGCGATGACTCCGCCAGCGTGGCTTGCTCATCGTGATTTCCCTTTACCACCGGACACGCCATCTTCTGCACGATCTCGACGCATTCGTGGGGGTTCGCGTTGTAACCAACGACGTCGCCGAGGCAGACAAAATGCGTGCAGTCGTGCTCACGCGCGTCGGCCAGCACGGCTTCGGTTGCCTCGAGATTGGCGTGAAGGTCGCTAAGAATCGCGAAGCGCATGACGGGTATTGATGGTTAGGGCACTGAATCCGCGATCCGCTGATCGAGTGGGATATCCAATTTGATTTCCAAGTCCTTCAAACGGCTGATCAGCGTGGGAAGCCGTTCGTTATCACCCGCGGCGTAGAGACCATGCAACCGGTCGTATGCCTCCCTTTCGCGACCCTCACAATGTGAAAGTTCATAAGCCGCGAATCGTTTCGCGTAACTCGGCGCACCAGACAGGCTGGCGGCCTTTCCAAAAAACTCAGCAGCATGTTCGTGGTCGTTATACTTGTCGCGATAGAGGCGGGCCAGGGCTTCGTAAAGTTGCGGACGCTCCGGGTTGTTCTTAATTCCGCGTTCCAGGAAATCTTTCCCGAGCTGGAAATATTCGCGTTGAGCTTTGATGCGAAGGGCGAGCCGCGGCTGGGCGGGATCATTCATCGCGGCGGTGCTCGCATTCCAAGCCATGTGCCACGCCGCCATGTCCCAGAATAAGATTGCGCGTGGTTGCAGCGTCGTGACCTGCCGGAAAAGAAGCAGAACGCGCCCCCATTCTGTTCGCTCCCAGGCAACGTGCGCTTGAATGAAAAGGGCATCGGCGACCAGGGAACGGAAACCGCTCAACGCCGCGATAAATCCAAGCTGACCGATTTGTTCGCGAAGCCCCAGATCGAAATCAACCGCGCGAAAATGCAGGCTTCGATGGGCCGCGGAGATTGCATGCTCTGTCGGCAATTTCGTGGCGCCGAACAAAATCACGCTCAGAAGGACAACAAAAATCCGCATCATAATTCTTTACGATAAAAGACATTCCAGGCGAGCAGCAGATAAAAGCCCGTGTAGAAGAAACCGAGCGTAGCCGTTTTAGCGAAAAGCGCCAGCGGGATGGCGGTCCCAGCCACGATATCATCCACGA
>DASVJK010000066.1:0-2865 GCA_036385955.1 Chthoniobacterales bacterium
CCGCGCCATCCACGAAAAATCGCGCCGCGCTTCCGGCCCATTCGTCAAGATCAACAGCACCGCCATCCCGGAAAATCTATTGGAGAGCGAACTCTTCGGCTACGAAAAAGGAGCTTTCACCGGAGCCGCCACCAGCAAGCCGGGCAAATTCGAACTCGCCGACAAAGGCACGCTCTTCCTCGATGAAATCGGAGACGTGCCGCCCGCCATCCAGGTCAAACTTCTTCGCGTGCTACAGGAGCGCGAATTCGAGCGCCTGGGCGGCACGCGTACCATCAAAGTCGACGTTCGGCTTCTCGCCGCCACCAACCGCGACCTGCGCGCCGCGCTCGAAGACGGAACGTTTCGAGAGGACCTTTATTACCGGCTCAACGTGGTCCCGATCGATATCCCGCCCTTGCGGGAACACAAAGAAGATATCCCCGGCCTGGCAACCCTGTTCCTCGCGCGCTTCGCCAAGGATTCCGGGAGATCGGAAACCATCACCGGCATTTCGCCCGCCGCCATGCAGCTTTTAGTCGGTCATTATTGGCCGGGCAATGTGCGTGAACTGCAAAACGTCATCGAACGCGCCTGCGCGCTCGCCACGAGCAACCAGTTGGACGTCGGCGACATACAGCTCGACTCCCCGCGCAATCGCACCAATGCTTCGTCCGACCGCTTCCTTCCTGATGGCATGACACTCGATCAGTGGGAAGATGAAATGATCCGCGAAGCTCTGAAGCGTGCCGGCGGCAACAAGTCGCAAGCTGCGCGTCTGCTAGGCCTCTCGCGGAATGCACTGCGGTATCGCTTGTCGAAGATTGGAATTGACGACAACGAAACCGAGTGAAGCGTTGCGGATCGGGTCATCTGGTGATCGGGTCATCGGAATCGAAAAATCCAATTGACCATGGTCTTTGACCATAGTACTATCTTCACAGGAGAGGGCAGCATGGAAGAAATCGCGATTTCCAAATTCAAAGCCACCTGTCTGGCGGTGCTGGAGAACGTCCGCAAAACGGGGAAGACCGTTCTGGTGACGCGTTTTGGTGAGCCGGTGGCCGAGGTCGTTCCTGCGCATGCGTCGCGGAAGGCGAAGCGTTGGGTAGGTTCTCTGGCGGGCACGGGTCAAATCAACGGCGACATCGTTTCTCCGGCCAGCGAAGAAGACGATTGGGAAGCGCTACGCGGATGAGGCTGCTGCTCGATACTCACATTTGGGTGTGGAGCGCTCTTGATCGAGCGCGTCTTTCCGCCCGCCTGACTGCCACGCTGGAGAATCCCCAGAACGAGTTATGGCTTTCCCCCATCTCGATGTGGGAGGTCCTGACTCTCTGCCAGAAAAACCGGCTGACTTTGCATCCGAATCCGCAGGCGTGGATCGCAAACGCGCTGGACGCGGTTCCCATGCGGGAAGCTCCGATCACCTACCAAGTCGCGCAAGAAACGGCGCGCGTGCAGTTGCCACATCGCGACCCCGCCGACCGGTTTCTAGTGGCCACGGCGCGCGTGTTCGATCTGACCCTGGTGACCGCCGATGAACAACTGCTCAAGGCGCGGCAGGTGCCAGTCTTGGCGAATCGCTGAAGGTCGGGGAGTCCTTAGTTCCCCGTTCTCAGTTCTGTGAAGCTGTTCTTGCGGTCGCTGGACTTCTTTGCTAGGAGTCGGAAGGCCGAGGCGACAACAATGAGAGTTGTGTCCTAATCCCCAATGACCTCGTCTTTCCTTCCGCATTTAGGGCAGGAGTACTTCATGTGCTTTACCTAAATGTGGGGGCACAAAGAACTTTTCGTCCAGTTACTTGGATCTTGCTCATTGGCGCGGTGCTTTCGTCCAGTCGACGACTTTCAGCTTTTTAATACGGGCAAACGCATGATCGTTGGTGACGAGGACCGCGTTCCACGCAAGAGCGTGAGCGGGTCTCAGGCGTTTTCTTCGTGCACCTTCGTGGCCTTTGTGGTTAAGTCTCGCGAAGCCATAGTCGCCTCTGGCTGAAAACCACCACCCTGGTGGAACCGGGCCACCAGAGCGCCGTTAATCGCCGACTGTCCTCGCTGTTATGTCTTTCGTAGGTTGCTAACAAACAAAGCAGTTAGATGAATCGCCGCCCAGCGCTCGTGATTGGCACTCGGCCTGCATTCTTTCAGGCAGAGATTTGTCCCGAGCAAGGTGGAGGTACGTATGAAATTCAAATTAATAGCAGCACTTCTAGGATTGATGATTGCGATTCCAGGCGTCGTCGTCGCGCAGAACGCGGACGACCAGGCGCCGGATCAATATTCGAAACCGTCGGCGGGCATCCAAGCGCCGATGCAGGGCCCCAACGACCAGGGTTCCATGGACCAGGATTCGATGGACCAAGGTTCGATGGACCAAGGTTCGATGAATCAGGGCCCGACGCAACCAGGCTCCAACGACCAAGGCAACCAGAGTTACGACACGCCGGCTCCGGCTGAAACAAACGGTGTCGCGCGCGTCAGCCTGATTCATGGCGACGTCTCCACGCAGCGTGGCGACACGAGCAGTTGGTCGGCGGCTGCGCTCAATGCTCCCGTCCTCGCGGGGGATCGCGTTTCGACCGGCGACAAGGCGCGCACAGAACTTCAGCTCGACTATGCCAACATGCTCCGGCTGGCTGAGCATTCGCAGGCCAACATCACCACACTCACGCGCTCGCAAATCCAGATTCAACTGGGACGCGGCATGGCGAACTACTCCGTTTTCAAGAACAGCGATGCGGACGCCGAAATCGATACGCCCAACGTTGCCATTCGCACCAATCGCCGCGAATCCAGCTTTCGAATTCTGGTTACGGCCGACGATCACACCGAAGTGCTGGTCCGCAGAGGCGAAGTAGAAATTACGACTCCGCAAGGCGGCACG
>DASVJK010000067.1:0-54348 GCA_036385955.1 Chthoniobacterales bacterium
CCGCCAGGTCACTGTTCCCGCTCATCGGATTTCAAATCGCCACTGAAAAACTCAACTGACAATCTACCAACGCACCGAGCTTCCGTTTTCTTTTCGGCGTGATTAGTAGAGGCTTTTGCCCGTGAAAGCAAATAGAATCGAAGGCGCGCACCGCCCCTGAGAAATGCCTAAAATTTCCCCCGTAAACCAACCACCTAACGCCGCCCGCGTGGCCGTCGTCGCGACCGGCATTGTGAGCCCGCTTGGCTTCGGATTAGACGAGACGCTCGCCGCTTTGCGCGAAGGGCGGGATTGCGTTTCGCCGGTCACCCGCTTCCCGGTGGAGCATTGCCGGTGCAAGACCGCCGGGCAGGTTGCCGATGCGCGTTTGGCCGGCGTCGGAGAGCCCCAGCTCCGCTCCGAGCGGTTGCATCGCATCGCCCAAATGATGATTCTCTCCTTGGGAGAAGCGCTGGCCCAAGCCCCTGATTTCCAACCCGAACTCAGTGTCGTGGGCACGACCAGCGGCGGCATGACGTTTGGCGAGGAATATTATCGCGGGTTGAAAGGGAGCCGGACTTCAATGCGTAGCGCGCCTTCGCTGATTGCGAATTACACGCCACAGAAGGCCGTGATGGACGCGCAGGAAGCGTTCGGTATTTCCGCGCCCTGTCAGATTATCGCGAATGCCTGCGCATCCGGTACGAACGCGATTGGGCATGCTTTCAATTGCATCCAATCAGGCCGCTACGAGCGCGTTCTCACTGGTGGGTACGACGCGCTCTCCGAGCTGGTCTTCGTCGGGTTCGATTCGCTCCAGGCATCGACGCCGGAACGATGCCGGCCGTTCGATCGCGAACGCACCGGATTGGTTCTGGGCGAAGGCGCGGCGATTCTTCTGCTGGAAAATTTCGATTCCGCGCAGGCCCGCGGCGCGAAAATCGTGGCGGAAATAATCGGATACGGCATCTCGACCGATAATCATCACCTCACCCAGCCGAATCCATCCGGCAGTGGGCCGCGCCAGGCCATGGAAGGCGCATTACACAGCGCAAAAATATCCGCGGGGGGGATCGATTACATCAACGCGCACGGAACGGCCACGCCGTTCAATGATGCGGCGGAAGGCAAAGCCATCGCCGAGCTGTTCGATGGTGTAGCCGTGAGCTCAACCAAGGGAATGATGGGACACTCGTTAGGCGCGGCCGGCGCGATTGAGGCGGTCATCAGCATCCTCGCATTGCAGAATCAATTTCTGCCTCCGAACATCAACTTCCGGAACGGAGATGCGGGACTGGATCTGAACATCATCGCAAACAGCTCCCAGCCCGGCAACCTGCGCACAGTCCTATCGAACTCGTTCGGCTTCGGCGGCACAAACGCTTCCGTGATTATTCGGTCGATCGAAGCATGAGCCTGGGAATCGCGGGTATGGGTTGGGTGACGCCGCTCGGGAGTGATCTCACCGGCGTCTGGCGCCGCTTGTTGAACGGGGAGACAGCATCGGTCCAATCAATTTCGAGTCCGCTGGGGCGCTCCTACCCTGTGTTCCCCGTGCCGGCCGAGGCGACCGCGCGGGCGCCGGCGCATCCGCGCCTGCGTCGATCTAGCGCGATTTCGCGATTCGCTGTTGTCGCGGCACTGGCTGCGCTGGAAGAGGCGAAATTGAAGCTCGATGCGGAAACGGCAGCGCGCACCGCGTTGATCTTCGCGGTTTCCAATGGCGGCGTCATTTACACGAAGCGGTTTTATCACGAGATCGTGGAGTCGGGCGCCCAAGCCGCGAGTCCGCTGCTCTTCCCCGAAACGGTTTTCAACGCACCCGCCAGCCATCTGGCAGCCATTCTTGGAATCAGTGGCGCAAGTTACACCCTCGTCGGCGATGGCGCGGTCGGAATTCTGGCGTTGAAAATGGCGGAAGATTTGATGGAGAGCGAAACGCTTGATCGCTGTTTGGTGGTCGGCGCCGAGGAAGCCGACTGGCTCCTGTGCGATGCCTACCGCCAATGGCGGCTTCTGCGTTCGGCGCCGCCGATCGAACCCTTCGACCAACCGCCGCGAGGAACGATCCTGAGCGAAGGAGCGGGCGCGGTTTTGCTGAGCCGTAACGGCTCCGTTCAACTTGAAAAAATCGCTGCCGGCACAAATTTTCGGAAACAGAGTAAGGCGGGCGATTCTGTGGAGAAAATCTTCACAGAGCTTTGTGAGGGCGAGATAGATCTGGTCGTCGCCAGCGCGAACGGAACTTTCATTGATGCCGCTGAACGCGCCGCTGTGCTGCGAAATTGCCCAGGCGCAAGAGTCTTTGCGATGAAAAGTGCACTTGGCGAAAGCGTAGGCGCGAGCAGTCTCTGGCAAACCATCTGCGGCGCCCAGTTGCTCCGCACCCAACTCGTGCCTCCGAATTTGCTTCTCCCAGAGGAAAACGGAGCGCGCCTCTCGACGCCGCCGAGCAATGAGCAACTTCGGCGCGCCGTTGTTTCGGTTTGCGGGTTAAATCAGCAGGTAGCCGGTCTGCGGCTTGTCAGGAACTAACACTCTATGTGGCCGACCTTGCTCGAACGGCTATTTGCCCGCGTCCGCCCTGCTTTTGCCTTTGCAACTGCCTCGGGCTCCGGGTAGCTTCGGCATCCGCCATGCGTAAGCTGCTTTCGCCTATTTTTGGCCTTCTTTGCGCGGCCACGCTAGTGCAGGCGGAACTGGCGGCGGAGAAGCAGCCGATCGAGATCACGGCGACCGGCGACACGAATTACCAGAATGGGCTGGCTACCGCTCACGGGAATGTAGCCATCCACGCTGGTGACAGTGATATCTACGCCGACTCGGCGCAGTACAACCCCAAAACGCGCGAAGTATTCGCCGAGGGCCATGTGCGAATTTATCGCGCGACTGGTCTCTTTGTGGGCGACCGCGCGATTTACAATATCGATACCAAGAAAATTCAGGCCGTCGAGATGCGGACAGACAGGGCCCCCTACCTCGTCGGCGGCGAAAGTGTCACTACAATCTCCGAAGGCGCTTTTCTCGTCTCAAAAGGGACTTTCACGACACACGATTCGTCGAACCCCGACTTTCGGCTGCAGGCAAAAACACTTCGAATTTATGAACGCGACCGCGTCATCTTCCAGAACGTCACGTTCTACATTAAAAGCGTCCCTGTTTTTTGGTGGCCTTATCTCTATCAGTCGCTGGACGATTCTTTCAGCTACATGGTTTCTCCGGCCTCTTTGAGCTCATGGGGACCATCGATCCTAGGCCGGGTCAGCATGCCGATCACAGATGAAGCCAAGATACAGATCCGGCTGGATTACAGGTCGCGGCGGGGTGTCGCGCTCGGTCTCGAACCCGACGTGCGCTACGGGAAGGACAAGAAGAGCTGGGCGAGACTTCGCACTTATTTTCTGCAAGACGAAAACCCAGATATCAATCGCACTTCGGAGATACGAACGGGCGTGCCGCAGGACCGTTATCGAGTCTCGCTTCAGGACCGCACGTATTTCACCGAAGACATCTATGGCACGGTCGATATCACTAAACTAAGCGACGAATTCCTCCTGCAGGATTTTTATCAAAGCGAGTTCCAGCTCAATCCGCAGCCGGACAACGTGATCGCGGTGACGAAGAGGGATGCGAATTATACCCTCACCGCGATCGCGCGCTTCCAAGCGAATGATTTCTTCGAGCAAACCGAGCGGCTCCCTGAAATCGTGCTCGACGTAAAACGAACTCCGCTCTTCGGAGGACCGATTTTTTATGAGGGTGAAACCGGCATCGCCGATCTGCATCGAAGCTTCGCAAGTGGTTCCGGCTTTCAGGATTACGGCACGCTGCGCTTCGATTCCTTCCATCAATTTCTCTATCCGAACACCTATTTCGGGTGGCTCTCCGTGGTGCCACGGGTCGGTTTTCGCGGGACTTACTACGATGAGACGCGCGACCTCGGGAAAACTATTTTCACTCCAAATCCCAACCCATTCATCCCCGATTTTCTCTTGCCGGATCCAACGCTCGCGCTGCCCCTGCAAAAAGGAGGCAGCGCAGTTAGAGCGGTCGTGAACGCCGGAGTGGAAGCCTCCTTCAAGCTATCGCGCGCATGGGAAGATGCGCAGAGCACGTCGCTGGGGCTAGACGGTCTGCGTCATATCATCCAGCCGTTTACAAATTTTTCCTGGGTTTCGAGCTCGAACTCAAATCCTGCCTCCATCTTGCAGTTCGATCGCTTCGAGCCCTCCACGCAATTGCGACCAATCGATTTTCCGCAATTCACTTCCGTCGATTCTATCGACAGCTGGACGATCTTGCGGCTTGGTGTCCGCAACCGGCTGCAAACCCGTCGAGACGATCTCACCGTCAGCTGGATGGATGTCGAGACTTACATCGACGTGAATTTCGACAACCCTTTTGATAAGACCCAATACTCCAATCTGGTTAACAAAATCAACTTCACCCCTGTGCCTTGGGCTTCGTTCAGCATCGCTGCGCAGGTGCCCGCGTTCGAGAAGGGATTCACCGAAGTGAACACGAACGTGAACATCCAGCCGATCGCAAATCTTCAAATCAATTTCGCACATCGATACCTGAACCAAAACCCATTCTTCGACAACAGCAGCCTCTATGTGTTGGGCGGCTATTATCGAATCAACGACAACTGGGGCATCGGCATCCGGGAACAATACGAAGGGACTACGGGCATTCTGGAAGAGCAGCGATTCTCGATCTATCGCGACCTTACGAGCTGGGTTGCATCGGTCGGCGCGATCATCCGCGATAACGGCGGCGTGAAGGAATACGGTTTTCTCCTCACCTTTACCCTGAAGGCGTTGCCCAAGTTCAGCTTCGATTTGAACTTCGATCCGGGCGGCGCGAATCAAACTCAATAAGCAACGTGGCGCCATCTCGATTGCAATTTTCGCGCTTTATCCGTTCCTTCTCACGCTACGCTTGAGCCGCAGCGTTATTTTCGCCCGCCATGGATATTTCCATCATCGGCTCCGGTTATGTCGGTCTCGTCACCGGCGCCTGCTTTGCTGACGTCGGCCATAAGGTCATCTGCGTGGATAACGATCCACGAAAAGTAGAGTCTCTCCAGGCGGGCAAGGTGCCCATCTACGAACCCGGACTGGAGGAAGTCATTCACCGGAATGTTTCGGCGCAGCGGCTTCGGTTCACCGGCAGCATTCACGATGGCGTCGAGAACTCGCAAATTGTCTTCATCGCCGTGCCGACTCCGCAACAGCCGGACGGCAGCGTCGATCTCAGCTTTATCGAAAAAGTCGCGCGTGAGATCGCCGGCGTCCTGACGAGTTATCGCGTGATCGTGGACAAGAGCACGGTGCCCGTCAAAACCGGCGAAAAGGTTCGCGAGTCTATCAAACGCTATAACCGGCACGGCGCTGAATTTGATGTCGTTAGCAATCCAGAATTTTTGCGCGAAGGCTGCGCGGTGGCGGACTTGATGCACCCGGACCGCATCGTGATTGGGGCGCAGAGCGAACACGCCATCGACCTCATGAAGAAGGTCTACGAACCGTTCATGGCGCCGATTCTCGTGACCGACATCAATAGCGCCGAGTTGATCAAACATGCGGCGAATTCGTTCCTGGCATTGAAGATTTCCTACATCAACGCGGTCTCGGCGATCTGCGAGGCCAGCGGAGCGGACGTGGAAAAAGTCGCGGACGGCATCGGAATGGATCGCCGGATCGGCCGAGCTTTCCTGAACGCCGGAATCGGCTACGGGGGCTCCTGTTTCCCGAAGGATATCGCCGCGTTCATTACGATCAGCGAGCAGCTTGGAGTCCCGTTCAACTTGCTGAAGGAAGTCCAGCGAATCAACGCGGAGCAGAAAAATCGATTTTTGAAGTCGATCCGGGAAGCGCTCTGGGTTTTGCGCGACAAGAGAATCGCGGTGTGGGGGCTCGCCTTCAAACCAGACACCGACGACATACGCTCCTCCGTCGCGATCGAGCTTGTGGCAGACATGCTGAAGGAGGGAGCGCACGTAATTGCGTACGATCCGAAGGGAATGGAAAAAGCCCGCGAAGTGGAAGCGATCGCCGGCGCGAAGTTCGCCCAATCCGCAGTCGAAACGGTGGAAGGCGCCGAGGCTCTGATCATCGCCACGGAGTGGGCGGAATTCGCCAACGTCGATCTCGCGATCGTGAAAGAAAAGATGACGACGCCGATTATTTTTGATGGGCGCAACTTGTTCGATCCCGAGACGATGGCCAAGCTTGGCTTTCATTACCATTCCATCGGGCGCGCGAGTGTAACTCCGCGCTGATCGCGAACTGCACGGCACCCATGGCGCCCCGGTCGGCCCGACAGCTTGCGCTTGCTGCTCTACGCGAGTGGCGGACGGGAGACAGCTTTGCCGATGCGATACTAGCGCGGCTCTTGAGATTGAGCGATCTCATCGGACCAGACCGCGCGTTTACCACCGAACTGTTCTACGGGGTGTTGCGTAATCTGATTCTGCTGGATTTCTGGATCGATACCCTTCGAGCCGAACGTCTCGATTATGACGCGCGCGACTTGTTGCGCTTGGGAATCTACCAACTTTTCCTTCTCGAAACTCCCGAACACGCGGCCGTTTATGAGACGGTGGAGCTTGCCCATCCGAGAAGTCGTTCTCTCGTCAACGCCGTCCTGCGAAGCGCGCTGCGCAGAAAAGAGGATCTCGTGGAGAAGGCGAGCAAGCAAGATCTCAGCGTAAGAAGCTCACATCCTCAATTTCTGATTGATCGCTGGACACAACACTTCGGTACGGAAAACACTGTGGCTCTATGCCAGTGGAACAACCGTCCGGCTCCAATTTACGCCCGCATCAATCTCCTCAACATTTCCGTCGAGGAGTTTCTTTCGAAGCACTCTGACGCTGAACGGTTGCCGCAGCACGAAAACTTTGCGCGCCTAACGAGCGTTCCGAACGACGCGCTCACTGGTGGGCACTGCTACATTCAGGATCCAAGCACCGCGGCCACGTGTGTGCTGCTCGATCCCGTGCCTGGAGAAAAAGTGCTCGACGCGTGCGCGGCGCCCGGCGGGAAAACCGCATACCTCGCCGAACTGATGAAGAACCAGGGCGCCATCATGGCCTGCGATCGCGACGAGGGCCGAATCAGGACGCTACAGGATAATTTGGAACGTCTCGGCGTCGAGATTGTCCGATTCGCGCAGCATGACTGGACAAGTGAAGAAGGGCCGCCGGAGATCGCAGGAAGGACGCAATTCGATCGAATTCTCGTCGACGCGCCATGCAGCAATACGGGAGTGATGCGCCGCCGCGTCGATTTGCGCTGGCGGTTGATGCCGAAAGATTTTTCGCGAATGCGGGAGGAACAGCTCCGTATTCTGCGCGCGACAATTCCGTTACTTAAAACGGGAGGCGTTTTGGTCTACAGCACGTGCAGCATCGAACCAGAAGAGAATGAAGAAGTCGTTAAGGCCATCACGCGGGAGTTTCCTTTCCTGAAATTTGTCGAGCAGGTGTCGTTGCTCCCGTTTCGGGACGGGTTCGATGGCGCTTATGGTGCGAAACTGATCCGAGAATAGGGATCGCACCGGTTGCATCCGGCAGCGCCGGTGGAATGATTATCCCCTATGCATGACCCGCGCTTTGATAAGCTCGCGAAAGTCCTTGTCGAGTATTCGACGAGATTGAAGCGGAACGAAAACGTCCTGATCGAAACATTCGACGTGCCGGACGAGATGACGGTCGCGCTCGTGCGCGCGGTGCGAAAAGCGGGAGCAATTCCTTTTGCGCAAATTCAGCACGCGCGCATCAATCGGGAACTCGCGCTCAACGCCACCGAGCGGCAACTGAACCTGACGGCGATCCATGAACTGGCGCGGATGAAGAAGATGGACGCCTACATCGCGATTCGCGGCAGCAACAACATCACGGAATTATCGGACGTGCCACCGGAGCAAATGAAATTGGTGGCGAAGAAAATGCGTCCCGTGAACGACCGTCGAGTCCAGAAAACAAAATGGGTGGTGCTGAGATGGCCCACTCCCTCGATGGCCCAACTGGCCGGCATGAGCTCGGAAGCTTTCGAAGATTTCTATTTCGATGTCTGCACACTCGACTACCGCAAATTGCAGCCGGGCATGACGGCGCTCAAGAAGCTCATGGACAAAACGGATCGCGTTGAGATCAAAGGTCCCGGCACCGATTTGCGCTTCAGCATTAAGGGCCTCGGCGCGGTAATCTGCGGCGGTGATCGCAATATTCCGGACGGCGAAGTCTTCAGTTGTCCGGTCAAGGATTCCGTTCAAGGCCACGTCCAGTTCAACGCGCCCACGATTTACCAGGGCATCGGATTCGATAACATCCGTCTTGAGTTTAGCGATGGAAGGGTCGTGAAGGCTACGAGCAACCAAACCGAGAAACTAAACAAGATTCTCGATTCGGATCCGGGAGCGCGCTACATCGGGGAATTCTCGCTCGGGTTTAATCCGTACGTTCTGCATCCGATGCGCGATATCCTCTTCGACGAAAAAATCGCAGGCTCGTTCCATTTTACGCCCGGCCAGGCGTATGAAGATGCCGATAATGGAAACCGAAGCCAGGTCCATTGGGACATGGTCAATATCCAACGACCCGATTACGGCGGTGGCGAAGTTTACTTCGATGGCAAACTCATTCGACGTGACGGCGAATTCCTGCCGGCACAATTGCGATCGCTCAATCGCGGCCGGTTCATCAAGCGTTAACGCGCGCACGCCAATCCCGCTTACCTCAACCATCCCCCGGCGGAAGAGGGAGTAGGGAGAAAATTAGGATGACGGTTCAGTGGACGCGCTCTTGCCAGTTATCAGAATAGCAGCGGAAGGCCCGCTCGTACGCGGAGCGAGGAGGCAAATGCCTCCTCGCTACCTGTTACTAAACTGAAAAGCGGTTCTAGGCCGGTTTCGGAGCCGTGCCCTGTGCGTTGAGCTGCATGATTCCGATCTCGCCATTTCCGGCAAGCTGGACATTCGCGATCTCAAACACCGGAGCACCCTCGATGGCGCTGGGGCCCGCGCCCGGCAATTGCACCGAGACATTCTTCGACGTGGAATTCAAAACGATCGAAGCGATCTCGAACGAGGGCGAGAACTCGACGGTCGCGATTTGGAAACGGCCTGTCACATGGACTGATGCCTGTCCCTGCTGCGACGGAGTGATTTGGACCGCGCCGCTGTCCGCGCCGGACAAAAGTTGCAGACCCGCAACATTGAAGGAAGGCGAGCTGATCACACTCGGGCGTTGCTGTTGTGATGGAGTCAGGCGGATCATGCCGATCGCGTTACCCGCGAGTTGCACGGTGGCGATCTCGAACGTGACCTGAAGATTCATCGCCGGCTGCGGTTGCTGCGAAGGAGCAAGGCGCATCGTGACTATTTTTGAGGTCGGCTTCAGCTGTAGCGCGCCCATCTTGAAACTCGGAGTGAGTTGCATCGATGCGATCTCAAACGAGAAGGTAAGTTGAACGGCGGTGTGCATGCCGCTGGCTGGTTGAGGCTGAGGAGCGCCCCCAGTCATTGGAGCAGTTCGGATTGCGGGAGCGGGTGTTGGTTGGGTCGGTTGAGGCATGGTGGCTGGTGTTGTTGGCTGCTGAGCTAAGGGCTCGGTGGAAATAACTTGAGGCGCGAAAGAGGGAGACTCGACCGAATGACGGAGTCCGCCAACTCCCGTAATCGCCCCCATGGGGAGATGCGTCGGGAGGGATTCCGGCTCGGGCTTGGTGATTTCGGCCATGGGTGAATCGGTTGAAAACGCGGGAACTTGATAAGGGATAGGTTGACCTTGTGCAACTGGTTCTATTTCCGCCCTGGAAATCTCAGCCGCCGGTGTGACCACAGATTCCGCGACAATTTCGGATGGCATCGAGATGGGCTCGCCGACCGTCTGGAAGAATGCGGGAGTTTCAAATGTTGCCGGTTCGCTCACAGCTTCGACTGGCGCCGGCGCTTCAAATGCGACCGGTGCATCGAATGCAGCTGGCGTTTCGGCAAACATTGGCGTTTCTTGCGGCGCTGGCGCAGCGTCCTCGTAGCTCGAGGCAGTTTCTGTTCGGACCGGGGCAAATTCCCACTCAGGAGCGGAGGCAAGTGTCGGAATTTCGGACAGAGAGGCCGGTGTGAGGGCGCTAACATATTGCGAGTCCGCGGCCGCAAAAGGTGCTGGCGCGCTTTCCGTGATGGGCTGTGGCGCCGGTTCATCGATTTGTTCTGGTTCCTGAATCGGAGCCATTTCCCGAGGAACAAAATTCTCGACCACCGTGCCGTTTCCGGCGGCGACGGTCGCCCCTGCGCCAAATGGACGGCTCATCTTGCCGAAAGGAACGGCGGCGCGGCGCACTGATGGCTCTGAAGCTTTAAGCTGGAGCGAAATCTGCGGCGGTCCACCGGCGAGCCGGCTCGGGGCAGCAATTTTCTCTGCTGTCGTCTCACGCTCAACCGCATCGAAACGCGGCCCCATCGCCGGCGCGGGCGAACGATAAACAGAAACACTCACGCGACGCCGCAGTTCGGAGATCACGACCCACGCCAGCAAAACAATGCCGGCCAAAAGCAAGGCGCCCACGAGCAGTGTGCGTGAGTTGGTAAAGCGATCCATCCGTTCGCTGACAGTCGGCTGGGACCATTCCTGGACGGTGGCAGGCGCGAGCACGGTGGCAGGCGTGGAAGCCGTTGCGATTGGCGCGGCAACCTTGTTCGCTGGGGAGTTAGCTGGACTATTGGCTGGACTCTGCTGCGCCACGGCAGCCGCCGATGTAGCCGGGCCGGTGGCGAGACTCTGCTCAGGTTCACGCGGGAGCGGGGCGCGGGTTTCCGCCGGCAATGCGTTCGAGGCTACCGGCGTTTCCACTTTTGGAGAGGCAGCAGGGACGGTGGCGGCCTTTTCGTTCTTCGCGATGACGGTCTGCGAGGTCGATGGAGATTGCGGAGCGTTCGCGGTCGTCGCTTCCATCCCAGCAACGTTCGCCGGCGACTTCTGCGTTACGACTTCGTTCGGTTGCTTGGCGGACTTATTTGACGCGACAACAGTTGCCGCGATTGGGCTCGGTTCGATCGACGGCGTTGCTTCTACTTTCGCGGTCTCCGTTGAAGCCGTGACAGGAACTGTCGACTGATTCTGCAGCCAACCGAGGTCATAGAAAGAGTCGGCGAAGACGAAATTCAGAGCCGGGGAATAAATTTTGCGGGCCGAGACAATCCAGTCGGTGGCTTTGGCCGTATTGTTATGTTTGAACTCCCAAGCGGCCTGGGCGTAATAGAGCGCCGGCGTGTCACCGGTGAATTGGAACTGTTCCATCATCTTCTGCGCGCGACTGTCTTTTCCTTCGAGGAGCAGCGTCAGATAGATTTTGAATTTGATGATTTGCGCCGTCTGGTTCTTATCGCCGACCGGTGCTGATGTGGCGCCAAATAGCGCTTCGAAACGGTCGCGCGCCTTCGTGTACTCCTTTTTCTTAAACGGGATTTGCGCGAGATTGTACTGCGTTTCGGACAATTTCGGGTCGAGTTTTGCGACCTGCTTAAAGGCGGTTTCCGCGCCATCGAAATCCTTCTGCGCGAGTAGAATTTCACCGCGCAGGTTGATGGTTGCTGCTTGATTCGGATTGGCCGCATCGGCCTCATCCACCAGACGGCGGGCCGCCGTCAGATCGCGTTGCTGAAAAGCTTGTTCGGCCTGTTCGTATTTCTCTGTCGCGAGCGCCTTTGCCTTCGCAAGCCGATCCGCCGCGGAAGTGAGCTCGAGGGCCGCGCGCGTTTGCCCGACGGGCTTCTGCAGCCAACCCACCTCATAGAGCGATTCGGCGAAAAGTTTATTTAGTTGCGGCGAGAAATTCTTTTCCGCGGTCGTCAGGAGATCTTTCGCTTCCTTTTCATTCTTATGCTGAAGGGCAATGGCGGCGTTCGCGTAATTGGCCGCCGGCGTATCAGGCGAAAGCTCAAACTTGGCGAGAATGGAATCAACCATGTTCTCGTTGCCCTGGAGGAGGTAGGTCAACAGGATCTTGTATTGGATCAGTTGCGCCGCTTCGCCTTGCAACTCGGCCGCGTTCCCCTGAAGCAGAGCGTCGAAACGCTTCCGCGCTTCCGCCCAGTCTTTCCGCAGAAACGGGATTTCCGCCAGGTTGAAGCGCGCGTTCCAGAATTTCGGATCGGTCGCGAGAGCCTTCTGCAGCGCCACCTCGGCTTGATCATAATCAGCCTGCCGCATCAAGATGACACCGCGCAAGTTTTGCGACTCAGCGAGATCAGGCTGACGCGCGTCGATCGCATCGAGCTCCTTCAGCGCCTGCGGAAAATTGTTAGCGTTGAATTCGCGGAACGCTTTGTCGTACATCGACTCGAGCTCCGCTTTGGTTGGGGCGACATTTGTCGCCGCAAAGGAACTGAGAACTAAGACCGTGATCGTCGCGAATTTACGAATGTTCATGTCAGGACGCATACAAGCCATGCCCGTGCCCGATGACAAGCCTATTTTTGCCGTTTTACCAGCGAAAACGCGCTTTTTTTCCCGAGCGTCACCAAAAACGTGCCGGCGACGGCGTTAAGTCGATGAACGTTCCGCCGCGTCGACGGCCAGCGCGGCACTGCCGATAATGCCGCCATCATTACCCAATTCGGCTGGGACCACCTCGAGATGCTCGTGATAAATTCCGGAAGTACGCTCGCGAATTGTGCGTTTGATCGGCTCGAAGACCAGCGGGCCGGCTTTTGCGACGCCCCCG
Organism: Chthoniobacterales bacterium; assembly: GCA_036385955.1. Classification (GTDB taxonomy): domain Bacteria; phylum Verrucomicrobiota; class Verrucomicrobiia; order Chthoniobacterales; family UBA10450; genus AV80. The sequence goes on from DASVJK010000067.1 coordinate 12,711, forward strand.
CCAATAACAATCCGATCTGGGTTCAGCAACCAGGCGATGTTGGTGAGCATAATGCCGATTTCGAAGCCGATATCTTCCCATAGCTTCACGGCAATTTCGTCGCCGCCATGCGCCGCCTTTTCGAGAAAGAGCGGCGTGAGTTCTTCGGCCGTGCGCGCGATGCCGGCCGCCGCATAAGCTTTTTGGGCGCGCTCGGCGATCTGCCGGTTGCCAACATATTTTTCCAGCGCTCCGAAATTCCCGTAATGGCCCGGCACGCCATGCGGTTCGATGATCATTTGGCCGATCTCGCCGGCGCCGAGCTGGCTGCCGCGAAATAATTTTCCGTCCAAAATCAAACCGCCGCCCACGCCGGTCCCGAGCGTCATGCAGATCACGTTCAGGCGATCCCGGCCCGCGCCAAACCGCCATTCCGCGTAGGCCATCGCGTTCGCGTCGTTTTCAATGACTGAGGGCAATTCGGTCTTGTCGCGGAGCAACGCGGCTAACGGGACGTCGCGCCAGCCGGGCACATTCGATAGCTCCCGCACGCGACCATTCAGTCCGTCAATGATTCCGGGAAGTCCGGCTCCGAGAGCGCAAACCTCGGGATGTTGTTTGCGCAGGATTGCGACATCCCGAAAGACAGCGGCAAGGAGGCCATCGGCGCTGTCATGCTTGCGCATTGGGATCGGCTCCGACCGAGCGATGATCTTACTTCCAGAAACTACACCGGGCTTCACACTGGTCCCGCCAAAGTCGATCCCGATTGCGATTTTCGTGCTCATCAACGCGTCGGTTTTCCAACGTTGCGATTCGCGATAATCCGCAAACCTTCCAGCGTCAGGTTCGGATGAACTGCTTCGATCTCGGGAAGCTTTCGCGCGATCAACTGCGCATACCCACCCGTCGCAACGATTCTTGGTTTGCTCCGCGGGAAATTCTCGAGGCTGACACGGATAAGAATCTCGCGGACCAAGCCACGGTAGCCGAAAACCGCGCCGGACATCATCGCGTCGCGCGTAGTTTTGCCAATCGCTCGCACCGGTTCCCGCAGGCTCAATTTCGGCAGCAACGCAGTTCGGTCGTAAAGAAAACTGGTCATGGCTTCGAGACCCGGCGCGATGACTCCACCCACGTAATCGCCGCGGGCGGACACAACATCGAAAGTCACAGCGGTCCCGAAATCGACGACGATCGCCGGATAACCATATAATTGCGCCACCGCGGCGGCGTTCGCAAGCCGATCGGCGCCGATCGATCGCGGCACCGGGTAATCAATACCGACGCCGAGATCAAGCTGCGGACTGAGGAAAAGCAGGCGCGAAGAACCCGCGGCCGCCGCGATCACCTTGTCCTTTCGCGGGACGACTGAAGAAACGACTATTGTCTCCACGCTTCGGCCGTGCAAAATCCGTCGCAAGATAGCGACCGTGAGCTGACTCGTCGGATGACGTATCGGCTTCGCGAGCCGCTGCCTCGTCGCGAAAGCAAGCTTCGTGTAAGAATTGCTGACATCGACCAACAAATAGTCGGTCGTCCGTTTCCCAGCCGCACGCATCATTAAAAAGTCCTGCCCCTCAGCCGCTATCTGGAACGCTCGGCCGCGTCAAGCTTGCGACCCCTTGGCGTAACGCTTAGCCTCGGCCGGTGAGAAAATTGGTTCATCGGCCCCGCCGTTTACGGCACAGCGCCGGCCTGCGAAATCTCGTTCGCGAGACAAAGCTTAGCGCGCATGACTTCGTTCTTCCTCTTTTCGTCAGCGAACGAGTGATGGCGCGGCAACCAATCGCGAGCATGCCGGGCGTTTTTCAGTTCGCGCTCACGGAAGTAGCCGACGAATCGCAGCGCGCCTACGATCTCGGGCTGCAAGCCGTATTGCTCTTCGGCATACCGAAGCAAAAAGACGAGCAGGCCACAGCTGCGTATGCGGAAAACGGCATCGTGCAGCAGGCGGTCCGCGCGATCAAAGCCCGTTGTCCCGAGCTGGTCGTGATCACGGATGTTTGTCTGTGCGAATACATGAGCCATGGCCACTGCGGCATCACACGCATGGATGGCGAGCACTTCCATGTGTTAAATGACGAGTCTGTCGAGCTGCTCGCGAAAACTGCGCTTTCGCACGCTGCCGCCGGCGCGGATCTCGTGGCCCCGAGCGACATGATGGACGGGCGCATCGGCGCCATCCGCGAGATGCTCGACGCAAATGGTTTCGAGCAAACCGGCATCATGAGTTATGCGGCAAAGTTCGCCTCGGCATTTTACGGGCCGTTTCGCGATGCGGCGGAAAGTCCTCCGAAGTTCGGCGACCGGCGCTCGTATCAGATGGACAGCGCGAATGCTCAAGAAGCGCTGCGCGAAGTCGCGCTCGATATCGAGGAAGGCGCGGACATCGTGCTGGTGAAACCAGCGCTTCCTTGTCTCGATATTCTCTGGCGGGTCCACGAGCGCTTTGGAAAACCGACCGCAGTTTATCACGTGAGCGGCGAGTTCGCGATGGTGAAGGCCGGTGTCGAAAAAGGCTATTTCAATGAGCGCGATGCCGTCCTCGAGATCGTGACATCACTCAAACGCGCGGGCGCCGACTTGATCATCACCTACTGGGCGAAGGAGCTCGCCGAATGGACGCGCCAGTAGCTGTTCATCGCGGCGAAACGGACACGCACGTCCGGCTGAAACGTCTCGCCCTCCTCTGGGCGCAAGCGAAGGGCTATTCAGCGTGCGCGGCGGAAGTCAGCCTGCCTCAATGTCGTTATCGCGCCGACGTAGCAGCCTATCGACCACAGCCAAAACAACCCGGGGTGACTGCGATTTTCGAATGCAAACAAGCGTTGGCCGATTTGCGCCGAGACAACTGCTGCTGCGACGCGACACGCGAGCGGCTCCGTTCGGTCAGCCGGCGCCGTGAGGTGCTCGAAAAACATCTCCGCATCCACTATCCCACGCTGCGCACCGGCGATTCGCTCTTTCCAGAATATGATTCGCACGATTTCTCCGCTATCGGGCACCACGGTTACAGCCGTGTTCTTCGCGAATTCACCGTGTTGCAGAACCGACTAAATGGCGGGAGAAAATTCGAGTGTTTGGTCCGCTACCGTTGCGCAAACCTGTTTTTTCTGGTCTTGCCTAACGAGTTATTTTGCGAATCGGAAATGCCGCTCGGTTGGGGCGCGCTGGTCGAATCAAACGATTCCCTAGCTCTGGTGCGTAAACCAATCTGGCGCGACAACGACGCGGAGACCCGCTTCCGATTTCTTCAACGCATCGCAACCGCCGGAACGCGCCAATTCAACCGGGCACTTGGCATCACTCGGGAAGAAATCGTGGCGGCAGCGAAATCAGTTTGAATCTCGCTTCCCGGCCGCGACTAACAAGTTGCGACCGGTCATCTCTTTCGGTTTTGGGAGGTCGAGGAGAAAAAGCAGCGTTGGCGCCACATCCGCGAGGATGCCGTCTTCGACGCGAAATTGCGCGGCGTTTTCCGCGACGTACACAAAGTGGACCAGATTCGTGGTGTGCGCGGTATTGGGCGAACCATCCGCATTCCGCATTTGCTCGCAGTTCCCGTGGTCGGCTGTGATCAGACAAGCGCCGCCGTGCGCTAGAACTTCAGGGACGATGCGGGCGACACATTCATCGATCGTCTCAACCGCCTTGATGCCGGCAGCGACGACACCCGTATGCCCGACCATGTCAGGGTTTGCGAAATTCAGAATGATCAGGTCGAAGTTTGCGATTCGTGCGAGGACTTCATCCGTGACCTCTCGTGCGCTCATTTCCGGCTGTAAGTCGTAGGTAGCGACCTTTGGCGACGGCACGATCTTGCGCTCTTCCCCGGCAAAGGCGCGCTCGATTCTGCCGTTGAAAAAATAGGTCACGTGCGGGTACTTCTCCGTCTCGGCGATGCGCAATTGCGTTTTGCCCGCGCCGCTCACGACCTCGCTCAGAATTTGCCGCAACTCTTCCGGAGCAAAAATGAAAGGTGACGGGTAGGTCACGTCGTATTGCGTGAGCGTAACGTAATTGATCTGCGGCCAGACTTCGCGGTCGAAACCGTCGAAACCCTTCAGCAGGAAAGCTTGCGAAAGTTGCCGCGCGCGGTCGGCTCGAAAATTGAAAAAGAAAACAGTGTCACCGTCATGCATCCTTTGCTCATCTGAGTGCGAGAAAATGAGGGGCCGCATGAATTCATCCGTGACGCCGTGTTCATATTGCGCGCGCACCGCCGCAGCCGGGGACGTTTCACATCGTTCCCCTCGGCCAAATACGATAGCGTCCCAGGCCTTTTTCGTCCGGTCCCAACGGCGATCGCGGTCCATCGCAAAATATCGGCCGATCACGGTAGCGATCCGCGCGCCGCATTTCGTCAATTCAGCGGCGCAAGATTCGAGGAAGCCCGCGCCCCCGGTCGGAGAAGTGTCCCGACCATCCGTAAACGCGTGCACCAGGATGTCAGTTGCTCCCGCGGCTTTCGCTTCCCGGGCTAGAGCGACCAGATGCTTGCAGTGACTATGAACGCCACCGTCGGAAACCAATCCGAGAAAATGGAGCCGATGGCCCCGCGAGCGCGCAAAAGTTTCCCGCGCAGTCGGATTCCAGCCGAGTTCGCCTTCCGCGATCGCCTTATTAATTCGAGTAAGATCCTGATAAACGACCCGACCCGCCCCCAAGTTGAGATGACCTACTTCCGAGTTCCCCATCTGTCCTTCGGGGAGGCCGACATCGAGACCACTCGCGCTTAACTTGCCGCCCGGATATTCGTGATACAGCCGGTCGTGAAATGGCGTGCGCGCAAGCAACGTGGCGTCGCCGTTTTCTTCGCGCCTCTCCTTCCCGCCAGGGTTGATGCCCCAGCCGTCGCGAATAATAAGCACGATCGGTTTCGCCACGGTGGCGCAGTCTGCCGAGGATCAGCCGAGCGCACAAGCGCTTCTTTCGTTGACAACGCGATTCACGCGCTCCTACATCGGCTTTCATGAAGTGGCGCAACCAATTGCTCGCGCTGTTCTGTCTGATCGCGTTCGCCGCCGGCGGCATTTTTTATTTCCAGCATTGGGTCATCCAGAAGCCGTTCGGAATCATCCTCTTCGTCGGTGAAGGTCTGGCCCCCGGCCGTTTGGCTGCGACCCGAATCTATGCAGCTGGCGCCGACACACCTCTCGCACTCGACTTGATGCCGCACATGGCATTACTCACGAACTACTCGAATGATTTTGCGGCGCCGGACCAGGCGGCCGCCGCGACTGCTATTGCCACCGGGGTAAAGGTAAATAATCGATTGATCGGCTCCGACTCGGAAGGCAGGTCCCTTCCAACCCTTGTCGAGCTCGCCCACCAGACGGGACGCGCGACCGGCCTGGTCACGAACGCGAATATAACTGACCCGACGGCGGCGGCTTTCTATGCGCACACTGCTGATCAGAATGATAAATCCGCCATCGCCCGCCAGATTGCGGAGAGCTCCAGGATCGATCTCGTGCTGGGTGGGGGTACCGACGATTTTCTGCCGGAGTCGAAGGGTGGACATCGCCGGGACGAGCGTGATCTGCTGTTGGAAATTCGCCGAAACGGTTTTGATCTCGTGCGCTCGAAGGCGGAACTCGAGGCTATACCGGGCTGGCGGCGCCCGAAACTTTTCGGTGCGTTTAGCCATGCCGAACTGGCTTATGCAGATCACATTGAAGCACGAAGCGAACAGCCAAGTCTTTCAGATATGGTCCGGCGCGCGGTTGAACTCCTTCAATTCAATCGGTCGGGATATTTCCTGGTAGTGGACGCCGGTCTGATGCGGAAAGCAGCAGAGAAAAACAATGGCGAACATACACTCGCTGAGACCGTGGAACTGGATCGAGCCCTCGCGGTCGCCCAACGATATGCCGGCGGAAAATCCGCCATCTTTGTCTGCGGCGACGTCGGGATTGGGGGATTGAGTTTGAACGGGTATCCGTTTCGAAAAGATCGCGGAATTGCGGTGCTCGGGTTGAATTCCGCGGGCGATCCCTGGTTCTCGTGGGCGACGGGACCGAACGGCCGGAGATATTATGGAGCTGCGAAACTCGCAGTTTCCCAAGACCCGCATGCGATAGATCCAGTTTCGCCGCTAGAGCAGCCGCAAGAGCCAGTTGCGTTTTATGCGCCTTCGGCGTTGAACACCGTGGATGATGTGTTGGCCTTCGGATCTGGTCCCGGCGCCGAGGCCTTGCACGGCTCGATGGAAAACACGGCGTTATTTAAGATCATCCGCGACAACTTTTAGCCATCCTCACGTGAACGCGAAAGGATCTTGCCGTTCGCTGAAGACGACCTCGAGAATCCTTACACACCACCTCACCACGCGCGACGAGCATTCCCGAGCGCCAATAACGCCAACCGCGCGTAGTCCCGGCAAACTTGGAAAAGGCGCGTCTACAAATAGAAAACCCGTCGACCGGCTGACGCCGACGGACGGGCTTTCGAGAAACAGTGGTCGTTATTCGCTGACCGGAACCAACTGCGGGACAAACGTGAATGGCGGCGGATCCGGGAGCCTGGGAGGAGGGCCTTCAGCGGGAGGTTTCTCCGGACCTTCCTCTGGGATATCCTTGCTGTCGGACACGTCTTTTGAGTCAGCTATGTCTTTTGAATCAGCGGCAATCGTGCGCTCAGACGTGGTCTGGTTGCTGGAGAATCTCCCACTCGAAGCCAGGAGGCTTCCCCCGCCCGCACCAAAGGCCGAAACCTCGGCCACGGTGAATGAGGTATCGTCGTGTGCTGCCGGAATCCATCGCAACATCACGTAACGGCCGCTGGTCGCCGGAAAATCTATCGAAGCGCGTCCTTGAGTACCATCGTCGATAACCGAACCCACACTCTTCAAACTTGCCAACGCATTGCTGTCGAGCTTCACGGTACTGGCGGAATTGTCGAGGTCGGTGCCCGGCAGAGATTGCATGACATAGAAATCGATACTGCCTGGACGTGCCGAATAAATTGCCGAGAGCCGTCGCACCGTGCAGACTTTTCCGAGATCGATGACCGCCGTCGGAGATTTGTCCTCCGCCGAGAAACCAAAAGAGGTCGCGACCTGATCGTCGATCATGCTACTCGCCAGCTTCAGATCGTTTCCGGAGCTGACGTAGAGAGCGTGCACCTTCGTCCGGACGTCCCTAAGGTTGTAATTAATGAGAGCGAAAGTTGCCTGTGGGCCGAGGCGGGACTGAGCGGGATTAGCCGGGGCTTGTGCAGTGGTGAGCGGCACTTTTTGCAGGACTACATCCGACGCAAGCACGCCTGAGGCGGTGCAGAGAAGGAGGCAGCAAGCGGGGCCATAAACTTTGCCGAGGGAAGAGGTAAGTGTTCTCATAATTTCCATATCCACAAAAAAGATGGTAGGACGTTTGCCTTTTTTTCGCAATAAAAATCTTTCCTGATTCTCCAGTTTTTTTTAGCCCGCCAAATCTCCCTGGAAAGAGGGTGGCACAGAGCAGAAGCTGTTGGCGAGTTTTTTCTCCGATAACCGTACGTAGAACCGTTTTTCTCAAACGCAGAACCCGACGATGCTTCTACTGCTGTTCGTTGGGCAGGAACCGATCGATGCCAGCGATTTGCGTTTGTTCCGGCGCTAATCGAACCGCGTGACCATTAGGCAGAGCAGCGGAACGAATCACTCACAGTTCGTATGACGAACCGTCAATTTCTGCGTAGAGCGTCGAGGAAGCGGCGTAGTATTTCCGGCTCCCTGCAGATGTGCAGAGTGGAACATATGAACGATCTCCGACCTCTTCCGAGCGATCCGCAAGCCAATTGATCGTCGGATTAAGAACAAAGGTTCCTGAGAGAATCCATCCGGAACCCCACGCAAATCTTCCATCCAATAATTGACAAGCGGCAAGTGAAGGTGGTTGGACGGTCCGCTCTGGGACCGACAAGGGAACCGGTTGGATGCGATTGAGCTGAGGGCCGTAGGGGGTCGAGTGCAAGCTCATGAAGAGGGAGTCGGCGAAACAGATTGCCGAGGAGATGAAGAGGAGAGCTGCGACGAGAAGAAAAATCTTCTTAAAAGCGAAGGGTTGGATGCTGATTAAAACCATACTGGTTATGGTTATTATAAGCACCGGGCGTGCCAAGTAGTGGCGAGGCGTTGACGCGGAAAGGCACCCGTTCGGCGGTTGCTCGCTCTACGGAATCGACCCTGCACTGAAGGCCCAGAAGTAGAGCCGTTCATGAGCACGTATCTCGGGGATTGAATTCCGCGGCTCGAGTTTCCTAGTGCCCGGCGAGGGTGCGCGCGAAGCTCAGGTTTTGCTTCGCTTCTTTAAAGTCCGGCTGGATGCGGAGTGCCTCTTCGTAATGAGCAATGGCTGAATCGTATTCGCCATCACCGCAAAGTATGTCCGCAAGCTCTTTGTGGGCGATCTGAAGGTCAGGCTTCACTGACAAGCTGTGTTCGTATCGGCGGCGTGCTTCAGCCCGCAGTCCCTTCGAAACCAGGATACCGGCCAAATTCGCTTCGCATTTGCCATTCTTCGGATCCAGCAGGAGCGAGCGCTCATAGTGTTCGATTGCTCGATCCAGATCTCCCAGATCGCTCCAAGCCAGCCCGAGATAAAACTCGGCCTCCGCTAGAGACGGCTTGCGATTAATTGCGAATTCATACCTGCTGATCGCTTCCTCCACGCGTCCCGCCTCGTGCAATGCCTTGCCGTATCTGAGTTGTGCCTGGGCATCCTGCGGCAGCACTTCTGCGACCTTTGCAGTGCGTTCGATTGGCGGCACGACGCGACCGACAAGCTGCGCGGCGCAGAGCGCTCCAAATGGAATCACCAACGCCGCCCAGCGCAAGCTGTGCCGAAGCCACGCCGGCCAAAGCCGAGGTGATGCCAAGGCAGCTGCCCCAGCCCCTTCGATGCCAAGCATCGTGCGCGTTTGCGCCTCACGGACTTTCCAGATGAATCCGTCGTAATAAAAATGCAACAGCGCCGAGGCGGTCACGATGCCGATTAGACCGTGCCGGATCCATTCTGCGGTAACGGCGGATTGGGTAAAACCGATTGCTCCGTAGGCCATAACCAAGCCAACATAGACTCCGATCAGCGCCCCACTGCGTCGAAAGACAAAGCGCATGAATCCGCGGATACTCTTGTCGCGCTCCACGCGCGTCCGATTATAGATCCAGACGATGGACAGATATTGGACATCGTGAAACACCTCGAAGAGCGCGATGCCGACGAGGATATTTTGGACGCCATTATTGCAGTACCACCAAAAGGCAATGCTGCTGACGAGAAGCGTCATCTTCACGGGGCTGACACCACGGGCCGCGCGCCAATCACTCCACTGTCGCCACAAGAACACAATTGTGACCATCCCCAGCGCGACCACCACCGCCGTGCGAATCGCCGCGACGGCCGCTGATGCGACGACCGGACCGCCGCTCTCATAGTATAGTTCGAACAAAGTCCTGAAACGCATGGGCGAGAGCAGCACGGCCGCTGAGAACCACGCGAAACAAAGCGCCAAGTCCACCCGGGCTCGGGCCGCGACCCTGGCAGACGCTTTCGCATCGTAAATCCGGCAAAACCCGTAGGTCTGCATCATCCCGTGCCAGATTCCCCATGCCATCGCCACCAGTTGCACCGCCTGGATATTGTAGATAGAGGACCAGACGCAAACCGCCAGGATAGCCAGTGGCGCGACGACGAATCGAATCTTAAAGCGGTCGAACAAAGACCGGTCGCCATAGGCCCGAATCATGCCCGGCAAGTGATGACCCATCGCGCCGAAGGCGCCCACAAAAAGAAAGATATCCTGCGCGCTCCAGCGCGCCTGGGCGGCCGTGAAAATCGGAATTAGCAGCACCGGTGTGCCAATGAAGAGAATCAGATCCCTCCAACGGTCCAAAATCCACGGGGATGACTTGGATGGCGCCGACGATGCGGTTTGTTCTCCCGCGCTGGCTTTCGACCGGGGGATCTTCGCCAGCGGCAATGCGTGCGTCGCCATGTCCGGTTGATAGTTCAAAGCGCCATCAAAAACAAGTTGGTTCGTGGCGCTTGGAAGTCATCTCGAGAACCACCTCATCATTTCCAAGCGAATGCTGGCTCGACAGAATCTGGCCCACCGGAAGAAACCAAATCCCGCGCCCCGTTGCGCATAAAAGCAAAAAGGCGGGTGGCATTTCTGCCACCCGCCTGATGCAATGTTATCGACTCGAGCTTAGAACTTCTTGTTCATGCTCACGTACCAGAAACGGTTACGGATCGAGTAGTTCGAAGTATCGTAGTTGTCGTTGAACGCTCCCAGCACCGACGGTGGCTGGCGGTCAAACGCGTCGTTCACGCCGACAGTCAGCGTGGTGCCCCAGAGCATCCGCTGCCAGATCGATGACGTGTCCGCCGCTGTCTGCATGACGTTCTTGCTGTCCTTCGAGTCTTTCGCATAGGTAGGCGGCTCGGCAACCGGCTTCACAAACGAGTAGCGCAACTGCATGTCGAGCGTCATGTAGCTGTCCACCGTCCGAGGAACATTGCCATACAAGCGAAAGTAATCCGCCGAGAAGAAGTTCGGGTCATCTCGGTAGTCACCGACGTAATTACCCGTGACGACGAAGTCGAAGTGTCTCCATTCCCATTCTCCGCGGAGAAATCCCTTGTTCCAGGGAATCCCACCAGGGGCGAGCGGGAATGTGCCATTGTTATAATTTCCCAGGAAGCTGTTGAAGGGTCCCGTACCCGGTTGCGCCTTCCAGGTGAAGAAGTGGTTCCAACCACCCGAGAAGGTGAACTTGCCGAAACGTTCGGTCGGAATCTCATAGACTGCCGTGACATCTATGCCTTGCACGTGACGTTTGCCAGCGTTGCCAGTATTAGAATCGATGCACTGGACGGCACCGGTCTCATCACGGGTTACTCCAAGCCCAGGGCCTCCGGGAGCCTCCGGAGATCCGGAACCGTTGCCGCAACCATCAGGATCTACCACGTTGTTCGAGAGTAAGACTTGCGCAAAGTCGTTTCCACTCAAGATGAGATCCGTGGTGAAAATCTGGTACCAATCCGCCGTCATCGTGAACCCTGGAAGGAACTTCGGGGTCCAGACAATGCCGGCTGAGTAGGCATCGGTCTTTTCAGGTTTCAACTGCGTATTTCCACCTCTCCAAACACCCAAAGGCGGCTGGCCCGTGACGCCTTGTATCGGATCGAAGAGCACGGGGAAGTCTTGCAGAACCGGGCTAAACAGATCACTCGGGAAAGGCGTCCGGAACGATTGGCCCCAGGAAGCGCGCAACGTTATGTCGGCGATCGGCTGATAGCGAAGCGAGACACGTGGCGCACCACCGAAATTCTCGGCTTGATTGACGTTGTCAAAACTAGCGAATGCCCTGGTCGGATCCAACGGGATCTGATCTTCGTCGTTGAACTTCTCGTAACGCCAGGCCAGAGACAAATCGAGCGAGCGGATGCCCGGAATATTCATCGTGGACGTGACGATAGGAATACCAAACTCGAAGAAGACGGAGTCGACCTTCTGCTTGGTCTTGGTATTAGGCGACTGGTTGAAACCGAGCTGATCGCCCGCCACCTGCACGGGGTCTGGGATCGAGTGTTGCCGGATCTCACGATGTTCGTAACCAACGGCCAAATCAATGCCACCGTTCCAGAGGTTCGGGAAGAGATGGCTGTTGATCTTGGCGTCATAGAGAAAATCGCTCTCCAAGAACAACGAATGCCCGATGTAAGCGGCTCCGCCGTTTTCTACCAGTGCCCTCGCTGTCGTATTGTCATACGGAGCAGTGAGGCCAGTGGGAACTCCATTGACGTAAGTCGGAGCGAAGCCGGTGATTGGCGCGAACTGGCCAATGAATGGATTGAACAGGTTCTGTCCAATCAGGTTCGTGATGCCAGAGCGCGTGCCGTCGCCACTGTCTATGCGCAGGTAGTTAAGGTGTTCGTAAACAAAGCCCGTGTCATATCCAAAGCGGCTGATGAACCCGTTGTCCTTGAAGTTGAAGTCACCGTTAAATCCAGCGACGTAACGATAGTAATCCTTATCGAAGAAGTCTCTGCGGCCACCCAATTCCTGTTGGAGGCGATATCTGAGTGAAGTGATAGCGTTGCCAAACGGGTTGAAGATACTGGCCTTTACCTGGGTCAAACCGTTTGAAGCCCCAGTGATAGCAAACGGAGCACCCGCGAGACCGTTGTCCTGTTTGACATGGGAATACATGATGTCTCCATACAGCTGGAGGCCCTCGCCGAAGATTTTGTATCTGCCGGTGACGTAGTACATCGCCTTCTCCATCGCGGGGATGGCCGGGGTAAACGCCCGGAAATTGAACTGGTTCGGGTCCGATCCAGCCGTAAACGGCCGGTAGCTGCCGGGAGTCACCTGGCTGGTCCCCTGGTCGATGAGAGTCAGCTGCCCCCTGACTGGGAACTGCGTGGCCGATGCGGCCACCGAAACGCGGCCGGCATAGGTCGGGCTGTTGCTATTCAAGCCGCCCAAGCCCAGGCCGGTTGAATCGTTGCCAAGGTCACCGGTCGTGGCGATCTCGCGATCACGTGAGTAGAGGTTGGCGCGGGAATAATATTCACCGGCCGCCGCAATGGCGACTTTACCGTCCAAACCTGTCACGCCGCCACGGACGTAGACCTGACGAACGTGAGCGTCCGTGTCGGTCGTGTTTCCGTAGAGAACGTTGATTTCCGCTCCTTCGTAGGGCTTCTCACCCGGCCCGTTGAGCAGGATGAAGTTGACCACACCTGCAACCGCGTCGGAGCCGTAAATGGCCCCGGCGCCGTCCTTCAGGACCTCGACGCGGGAAATAGCGCCGATCGGGATGGCGTTGATGTCGTTAAAATTGAATGTGCGCCGACCATTGACGAGGGTCAGCGTATTTTCCGGCCCGATGCCGCGCAAATTGATGTTCGCGGTACCGTCACCGCCGTTCGAATCGTTTTCGGTCGCCGCATTACCGACAAAGGAAGGCAACTGACGCAGACCTTCGACCGGGGTGTTGGCGCCCTGCTTTTGCAGGACTTCGGCCGTATAGACCGTAACCGGCAACGCCGATTCAGTCTCGGCGGTCGGGATGTAGGAACCGGTCACGATGACGCGCTCGGTTGTCGCTTCGGTAGCCGCTGGTGACGGCTTCGGTGCCTGCGCGTAGGCGCTGGCGGCCACGAGTAAAGGAAGCCCGACGCCGACTGCGAGAGCCGAGCGGAAGGATCCTAACGTGTTTAGTACGTATCTTATCATTAGTTTCTCCATTGGTTTGGTTAGGTTTGGCGGTGAGGATTAACGACGTTTTAGAGGCCTGACAAGCCTTTTTTTCATTTTTTTTAAAATATTTTGAACGGACGTGGATACACTGATGTCGTCTCGCCCCCCGAGTCAAGCTTGTTTCGTCATCATTTTTGCAAAATTTTCGGAGCGAAATCAATAGAAAAAACGCAAGCGCAATGACACCGTTCGCTGTGGATGATTGCGCGAACGGAGTCGTCCCGAGCCGCGAGAGGGCGGCGATTGGCAGCCCATCGGAAACAACTCGGACCGGCGAACGCATTACCGACAGACGTATATATAAATGAGCGACCCGCTGGCCGCAGAACGCGACAGCCATCTTCGCGGAGCGAAATCAAAATCTGGTTGCCAGGTGAACGACCGTGGATCTGCCTGGAGCGACACGGGTTCTGAAGCGCGTGATTGATTCACAAGAATAAATTCCGATGACCAACATTCGCATCGAACCGAGTCCGCTCATCATGCTCCCATTTGCGGCGCTGCTTCTTTCAATCGCGCTCGCGCCGCTGATCCTCCGTCACCATTGGGAACGGCACTATCACAAGCTTTGTCTCGGCCTCGCGGCCATCACTTCTTCTTATTATGTTTTCGCCCTCCACTCTGGAACTCGGGTGTTCCATGCTACGCTCGAATACGTGAGTTTCATGGTTGCGGTCGGCTCGTTTTTCGTCGTGGCCGGCGGCATTCATCTTCGGGTCCGCGGCCAGGGAAGACCCGCTCTAAATACGCTTTTTCTGCTCGGCGGCGCTCTGCTCGGAAACATCATCGGCACGACCGGCGCGTCGATGTTGCTGATCCGCCCGTGGATCGCGATGAACCGAAATCACTTCGGCGGATTCCACATTGCGTTTTTCATTTTCACGGTGAGCAATATAGGCGGTGCGCTCGTCCCGGTCGGCCCGCCATTGTTTCTCGGCTATCTGAAAGGCGTCCCGTTTTGGTGGGCGTTGCAACGCTGCTGGCTCCCATGGTCGGTCACGCTCGCTGCCGTGCTCATCATTTTTTGGGTGTTCGACACTCTGCACTTTCGGAAAAGACACCCCTCAGACGAGCGAGCAAACGAGTCCGCGCCCGGCGGAAACTGGCACTGCGATGGCGCGACCAATTTCATTTTCATGCTCGTGATCCTCGCTGCGCTCATTGCCGCACCCGCGGGATGGCGCGAAGTAATTATGGTTTCAATCGCGGGCGCTGCTTACCTGTTTACGCCGCGGCAGATTCATCGCGCGAACGAATTCACTTTTGTACCGATCAAAGAAGTGGCCTGGATATTTCTCGGCATTTTCGGAACGATGATTCCCGTTCTCGACTACATGGAAATGCACGCCGTCCAGCTCGGAGTGCGTTCGGATTTGCAATTCTACTGGGGAACGGGCGCGCTCTCGGCGTTGCTCGACAATGCTCCGACCTATCTCACTTTCCTCGCAGGGGCATTGGGGTTGCAGGGTCTGAGCATGGACAACCCCGCACAGATGTCCGAGTTCATCGCCAGGCACGATCATCACCTCATCGCAATTTCATTGGGCGCCACCTGCTTCGGCGCGCTAACATATATCGGCAACGGACCGAACCTGCTCGTCAAGGCAATCGCGGAGCACGCGAAGATAGAAACGCCGAGCTTTTTTGGCTACGCTTTTAAATTCGCCATTCCTGTGCTGGCGCCAATTTTCGTCCTGGTCTCCATCTTGTTTTTTTGGAAATAAGCCTCGCCGGTTGCGGTTCGAGGTCGTGCTGGTTAATTGCTCCGCAGAAAGAAGCGCTGACAGGAGATTATGTTTACCGGTCTGATTGAAGAAGTCGGCAGCGTCATCGGGATCCACGCGACAGATCGGGGCACGCAACTTCAGATCGTCGCGCCGCGTGTCGCAGAGAAAATCCAAATCGGCGACAGCATTGCGGTCAATGGCTGCTGCCTGACGGTCGCGGGCCATCGCGACGAACAGTTTACCTTCGATCTCCTCGAAGAGACTCTCGATCGAACAAACTTGAGGACGTTGCGCCAGGGAAGCCGTGTCAATCTCGAGCGCGCGCTCGCGGCCAATGGGCGTCTCGGCGGCCATTTTGTGCAAGGCCACGTGGATTGCGCCGCGCGCATTGTAGCGTTGGAAGAAAACGGCGCGGATCATCGGCTCGAAGTCGAATTACCCGCCGAGTTTGCGCATTATGTCGCTTCCAAGGGTTCGATCGCTGTCAACGGAATCAGCCTGACGGTCGCCGAAGTGTCGGAGAAAAGTTTCGCGGCTTGGATCATTCCACACACAAAATCACAAACGAATCTCGACACGGCGGGCGCCGATGACCTGGTCAACCTCGAGTTCGACCTGATCGCGAAATACATCGAGCGTATGCTCGATCGTCATGTCGTTCGATCTTGATGACAAAGCCGCCGACTCCGCAGATCGTCGGCGTGATTTTTACGCGCATCGATTTGCGGCGAGCGGTCCGGATGCGAAATCCACCCGATCTGTTCGAGCTGCGGCTTGACGCATTGTTTGCAAGAAGTGAAGAAGTAAAAGCCGCCATCGGAAACCTGCGAGCGCCGCTCATCATCACGGCGCGCCATCCTCGCGAGGGCGGATCAAATCAACTCTCTGCCCACAAACGCCGCGACCTGCTTCTGCGGTTCCTGCCGTACGCGGCGTATGTGGATATTGAACTGCGCTCGGCTGGTACGTTCGGGGCAATATTGGAAGAAGCCCGCGTGAAAAATATCAGCACAATTGTCTCGTTTCACGATTTCAATGAAACGCCCAGCCGCCCGCGACTCGATGAAATCGCACGCACCGCACAGTCGTTAGGCGCGGATCTTCTGAAAATCGCGACGCGAACCGACACGTCCGCGCAATTGACAAGGTTGCTGGATTTTTTTCTGCGAGAGCGGCTGGAAATGAAAATCGCCGCGATGGGGGTCGGACGCCTCGGGCGAATCTCCCGGTTCGAATTCGCCCGACATCGCTCGGCTCTAAATTATGGCCACCTCGGGAGCCCGCAGGCCGAGGGCCAGCTTTCGATCTCACACCTGCGGCGCCTCTTGCAGTAGAATGTCGCCACCTTGTCGAGTTTTTTGAGCGCATATCTTATGGTGGAACAATCTCCCTCACGAAAACCAATGGACGATTTCATCACATTGCCAGACCAAGTGCCGGTAATGCCGCTTCCGGGCGCGCTTCTCTTTCCGCACGCCCTGTTGCCGCTCCATATTTTTGAGCCGCGCTACCAGGAGATGCTCGAACTTGCCTTGAGCAAGCACCGGATGTTTTGCGTCGCGCTCGTAAAGCCCCAGCGAGCGCAATGGAAATCGACCGGCGATTTTTTTCACATCGCCGGAGTCGGATTGATCCGCGCCTGCGTGGGGCGTGGCGACGGCACCTCGAACTTGATTTTGCAAGGTTTGCGCCGCGTCCGCTTTCATGCATTCGAACAGAGCGCTCCTTTTCCAATTGCCCGCATTGAGCCGCTCAAATCCAAGGCGAGACCCTCCGTTGAGACCGATGCCCTCGGCGCAAAAGTGATCGAGATCTACTCAAGGTTGAAGGAGAATGGCCGCCAGTTACCCGAGAAAGTGGATCGTTATCTGTCCCACCTTGGAGATGCGGAGGTGCTCGCGGACCTCATGGCCGCTACATTCATCAACGACCCGCTTCGCCGGCAACAGATCCTCGAAGAACTCGTCATAAATCAGCGGCTCCGGCTCGTGATTCAATATCTCCGCGAAGAGACCGGCAGCGCGGCTGCTTGATCTACCGAGATAAACTCGGACGCATTTCAGTGAGACGCGCGTGTTCTTCCAACAGATACCGGTCGGTCATCCCTGCGACATAATCGCAAATCGTTCGGTGAAGGCCTTCGCTCTCAATTCGTTTCGCCGCCGTCTCGCCAAGCAAATCAGGCGCGAGCACATACGCTTCGAAAACCGCGCGCAGCATCTCGCAGGCCTGCCGGTTCACCTCCGCGACGCGAGGATGGTAATAAACGTTCTTATATAAGAAGCGCCGCAGCTCGCGGTTCGCCTGCAGCAATCCTTCGCTGTAGGAAATGAGCGGGACCGGCTGCCGCCGCACTTCGTCCGCGCTCCGGACACCGGCGTTCGCGATCGCTTCGGCGCTGGTCGTAATCACGTCGCGCACCTGCACGTCAATAATGTCGCGAATGATTATCTTGTGCAGCTCCGGCTCACGGACATCGGGATAACGCGCAACGACCGATTCCTGGCTCGCGCGCCAAACCGAGCTCTCTTCCAATTGCGCGGAGCTCAGGATTTCGAAATCGACCGCGTCATCGAGATCGTGGCTGTAGTACGTAATTTCGTCGGCAAGATTAGCGATCTGCGCTTCCAGCGATGGACAATGATATTTTTCCTCTCCGGCCACCGGTGAATGGTAAAACGCCTGGTGCTTTTGCAGGCCTTCGCAGACTTCGAACGTCAAATTCAAACCCGGGAAATTCGGATACGCCGCTTCCAGCAGCTCAACCACGCGTAAGCTTTGCCGGTTATGGTCGAAGCCACCGTGTTCTCGCATGCATTCCGCGAGCATCTCTTCGCCCGAATGTCCGAAAGGCGAATGGCCAAGATCATGCGCGAGCGCAATCGCCTCGGCCAAATCCTCATTTAACGAAAGTGCCCTTGCGATCGTGCGGCTGATCGAGGCCACCTCGATCGAATGCGTCAGCCTCGTGCGGAGATGGTCGCCAGTGCCATTCAGGAAAACCTGCGTCTTATATTCCAAGCGCCGAAACGCGCGCGAATGAATAGTGCGGGCCCGGTCGCGTTGAAATTCCGTGCGGTAAGCATGGTGCACCTCGGGATATTTCCTTCCGCGCGAGTCGCCGGATTTTTGCGCGAACGGCGCAAGGATCCGTCGCTCGTCCGCTTCCATTTTTTCCCGCGTCTTCCATCGCTGACGCGCGACCACGGCGCCACACGAATCATTTATCACAGCGGGAATTATTCGTCATTGTGCAGACTTTGCGAGTCTGGAGTTGGGCCAGCTGGAAGAACCGGTTGTGTTGAATTTTCCACATTGCAGGCAACGCTACGGCAATCGAATGAGCCGGAGATCCAAAAAAACGACTGTTCCAATGGTGGCAGCGGCGACTCATCGCAGCGGATTCTCCGCGCTGGAGTCCGGAAACCGGCCCGCTGGTTTGAAGGATCGTTGGATGGTCCTCGGCATTTGTATTGTCCTTGCCGCAATTACATGGCTGGTCTTCGGCCAGACGCTTCGCCACCAGTTCGTTAATTTTGATGATGGCGAATATGTATTCAAAAACCCTCAAGTCGCCCGGGGTCTGACGCTCGAAGGAATTGTCTGGGCTTTCACACATGTGCATTCCGCAAACTGGCATCCCCTGACCTGGATTTCCCATATGCTGGACTGTCAGTTTTACGGTTTGAATCCTGGCGGACATCATCTCACCAATGTCCTGCTTCACGCGGCCACGGCGATTCTGCTTTTTCTTGTTCTGCGCCAAATGACGGGCACTTTTTGGCGGAGCGCTCTTGTAGCGGCGGTTTTTGCGATCCACCCCTTGCGAGTGGAATCGGTGGCGTGGGTGGCGGAGCGCAAGGATGTGCTCAGCGGGCTGTTTTTCATGCTTACCATTGGGGCGTACGTGCGCTACGCCCGCGCGCCGTGGTCGCCTCTCCGCTACGGACGCGTGGTCCTCTTGTTTGCAATGGGCCTCATGTGCAAACCGATGCTGGTGACAATGCCATTTGTGCTCCTCCTGCTGGACTACTGGCCTCTCAATCGTTTTGCAACGCTCTGGGGCCAGGACGGCGAGCATTTAAAAATCCGCCGGCGGCTGATTCTGGAAAAATTGCCATTGCTCGGATTGGGCCTCGCGTCTTGCGCAGTTACGCTTTTCGCCCAAAGAGGCGCCATGCAGCCAGTAGCGAGGATTTCCCTTCCCTTGCGGTTGGGCAATGCCCTCATCTCTTACACGGATTATTTCCGCCAGATGTTCTGGCCGTCGGATCTGGCCATCTTGTACCCATGGGAGGCGGCGCGTCTTGTGGGATCGAACATTGTGCTGTCAATCGTTCTATTGGCCGGCGTTTCCGCGGTCGTCCTTGTTCTGCGCCGGCGGCGCTATCTTGTGACTGGCTGGCTATGGTACCTCGTCATGCTCGGGCCAGTCATCGGGATTCTGCAAGTGGGAAATCAGGCACGGGCGGACCGTTATACCTACCTTCCACAGATCGGGTTGTATTTGCTGCTCACGTGGACGGCGGTTGAACTCTGCGCTGGCTGGCGTCACCGCCGCGTGTTACTCACCAGTCTCTCCAGCATAATTCTCGTTGCTTTGATTTTCTCCGCACGCGCTCAGACTTCTTATTGGCAGGATAGTGAAACGCTCTGGTCTCACGCGCTCGCCTGCACTACTGACAATACGATTGCCGAAGGAAATCTCGGTGAGGCTTACCATGCCAAGGGAAAGACGCGTGAGGCAATGGCGCATTTTGAGAAAGCATTGCGAATCGAACCGAACCAGGCGTCCGTCCACTCCAGCTTGGGTGTTTTTTATCTGGAAATGGGCCAGGTGAGTGAGTCCCTGGCCCATCTACAAAAAGCGCTGGAAATCGAACCCAACTTCGCCGACGCGCACTATAACCTGGGCAATACCTATCTCCAAATGGGACGTGCGGGCGAAGCCCTCTCCCATTACAAGAAGGCGCTGGAGATCGACCCGAATGATACCGAAGCCCTGAACAACATGGCCTGGATACTTGCGACCTGGCCAGACGCGTTGACCCGTGATGGCGCGAAGGCAGTCGAGTTGGCCAAACGTGCGGACTCTCTCACCCGGGGCGAGAGCCCCGTGGCCAGCGCGACCCTGGCGGCCGCCTATGCTGAAGCGGGTCGATTTGCCGAGGCCGTTAAGACCGGGCAGCGCGCCTTACAATTGGCCACTGTCGAAGGCAACGCCCCGCGCGCCGATTCCATTCGCGCGCAAATTGAGGTATATCAATCGGGCGCGGCTTTTCGTGACCACCGCTACGTGTCCACCTTCCGCTAGAGATTGATGCTCAACGACCAGAAAATTGTCGTCGTGCTGCCCGCGTATAACGCGGCGCGGACGCTGCGCCAACGTACAACGAAGTCATGGCGCATGGCATCGTCGATCTCGTCATTGTTGTCGACGATGCCAGTCATGACGATACCGTGGCCATCGCCCGCACGCTGCCGGACGTGCAAGTGAAGACACATCCCATGAACCGCGGCTACGGCGGAAACCAAAAAACCTGGTATCGCCTCGCCTTCGCCGCCGGCGCGGACATCGTCATCATGATTCATCCGGATTATCAATACACGTCGCAGCTTGTTCCTGCGCTGGCATCCCTGGTCGCGAGCGGGCTCTACCCGTGCATGCTTGCTTCACAAATTCTCGGCGGGCGCGCGCTTCACGGTAGAATGCCAATGTGGGATTACGTGGCCAACCGCTTTCTAACCTTGCTGGAGAACCTCTTGCTTGGCGCCAAGCTCTCCGAATACCACACCGGGTACCGTGCTTTTGCGAGGAAATTGCTCGAGCGTCTGCCTCTCGAAAAAAACTCGGGCGACTTTGTTTTCGACAATCAAATCCTGGCGCAGATCCTGTGGTTGAACTGCGCGATCGGGGAAGTCACCTGTCCGGCAAGCTATTTACCGGAAGCCTCATCGATCGATGTTCGGCGAAGCGTTCGTTACGGCTTCGGCTGTACTCTCACCGCGTTGCAATATCGCTGGGCAAAGATTCGTAGCGGCGGGCGTTTGTTTCCCGCGAGGCTCAACAAAGACGCGTGAAGCGTAATCTTTCTGCCCGCAGGCATCCGCCTGCCACCAATGTTTCCTGGAAGAATCGTTTACGGCCCTTCCTCACCCTCCTTCCGGGGTCGTGCCTCCTGCTCGTCGGCGCACTGATATTCTGGCAGTTTCTGTTCGGCGACGCGGTGCTCCTCTACAAGGACATCGGTAGCGACTCACTTAACAGCTATTATCCGGATTTTGTTCACCTCTCGCACTACATTCGCAGCCAAGGCTTTCCTTCGTGGTCTTTCTCTGTCGGAATGGGTCAGGATCTTGCCTATGCTACAGGCTATCTAATCTGGCAGCCTGTCAGTTGGCTGCCCAGCCATTTGATTGCACCCGCGCTTGTCCTTCAACACCTAGGCAAGATTCTCATCGCTGGACTATTCTTTTTCCGTTTTCTCCAGCTTCGCCGCCTCCATTCGCCGGCTCCACTCCTGGGGTCGCTTCTGCTCTCATTCTCGGCGTATATGTGCATGGGTAGCTGCTGGTATCCCCTGGCCGACGAAGTTATTTGTTTCGCCGGAATATTGTTAGCAACCGAGCGAGCCCTGCAACGCGGCCGTTGGCTTATGCTTGCTTTGGCGGTCGCGCTGGCCGGCATGATAAATCCCTTCTTCGTGTATCTTTGCACCTTGTTCCTGTTTTTTTACGTCCCGATAAGACTCTTCGGCCAATATGGATGGCAGCCGCGGATCATCCTGCGCACCTGTTTTGCGCTGGCTGCTGTCGCTGCCCTTGGCGTTGGCCTCGGCGCGATAGTCACTCTACCTTATCTCCAGGCCGTCCTAAACAGCCCCCGAGGTTCCGGAACAACGTCTGCCGTGGCGGCGCTAAGCTCTTTTCCGCTCTTTGGTCTCGAGTCCGCTCGCCACTACATCACCGCCACCTTCAGGCCGTTCGCAAACGACATGCTTGGCGCAGGAGATGATTTCCACGTGTGGTTGAACTATCTAGAAGCGCCGTTGACGTATTGCGGTCTGCTTTGTCTTGTCATCTTTCCTCAAGCATTTGTCGGAGCTCCACGGTGCCGCCGGATAATCTACTTGCTGTTCTTGGCGGGGATACTCATCCCGACCGTATTCCCCTGGTTCAGATATCTTTTCTGGCTATTTCAAGGCGACTACTACCGCACCTATTCATTGTTTTCGATCCTTGGGGTGATCACTTTGAGTATGATAGCTTTCTCGCGCTACATAGAATGTCGTACTCTCAATCTTTGGGTCCTCGCGGCAACGACTTTGGTCTTAGTAGGAACTCTTTATTTGCCATTTAACGAGTTGCAGGCACTTGTCAATCCCGATCTAAAACTCACAGCCACAATTCTTTTATTCTTATTCAGCCTTCTGCTGGCCGCAGGTCAGTTCATGAAGAGGCAAACACTCGCGGCGTATCTTATTCTAGGATTGGCAGCTATCGAGCTGATCCGATTCGATCGGATCACCGTTTCGAATCGGAAGACCGTCACGAAGCAGGAGCTAAAGGAGCGGGTGGGCTATAACGACGAAACGGTAGACGCCGTCCGCGACATCAAGGCAAGCGATGACAGCTTTTTCCGCATCACGAAGCTCCGGCCGTCGGGACTCAGCGTTTTTTCCAGTGTCAACGATGCCATGGTGTTCGGCTACTACGGCACTTCATCGTACAGTTCCTTTAACAGCGTCAATTACACTAATTTCTTGACTGCCGTAGGTGCGATACCGTCCAGCTCAGAGACGCACACACGTTGGTCAATGGGTTTGGCAGACAGCGCTCTCTTGTCCGCTTTCGCGTGTGAAAAGTATATCCTGGTTGATGATCCCACACGTTTCCAGACGGATCTTCATTACGAACCCGTTCAACGCTATGGCAAGGATTTCCTCTTTCGTAATCAGCTGTTCCTTCCGCTCGGGTTAACGTACAGTCGCTATATGGACGAGAACCTGTTTCTTCGGCTTCCTGGCGGGGAAAAACAGGAAGCGTTGCTTCGTGCAGTCGTTCTTTCGAATGAGAACGAAGCGGCGAAGCAAGGGCTTTCGCAATTAACCGTTCCGGACCTGGAGGAGGATATAAGGGCTACGCGCCTTTCTGATGTCGTCGCCGCGCAGCGGAACACTGCTTTTAGTCTCACCTCGTTCCGCCAAACGCGAATCGCGGGCAGCGTGCGCTTCGATCAGAAAGGAATCCTTGTGTTTCAAACACCGTTCGACCGGGGTTGGCGTGCCTTGCAAAATGGGCAGGTAGCGCCCGTGCTCAAAGTGGACGTCGGATTGCTAGGCGTCGCACTGGATGCGGGGGAACATAAGGTAGAATTGGATTACCGGAATCCCTTCCTAGTTCCCGCTTTGGTTGTCACTCTTGCGTCGTTCTTGATACTTGCCGCGGGCTTATGGCGCTGGCCCCGACTCGGCTTGCCTGCGTGAGCGCGAGACCTCTCGCGGACTCGCCTTGACTCATTTGTTGTCTTGGGCGCCCGGCGAGTCTGGGGTTGTCCTCTTGGAAAACTCTTCCCGGAAAGCTCTCCGCGCTGCGCGCGCTTGCGCTCGAACGAGCAGGAGATCCAGGAGAGCCAGCAACAACACAAGCAGTGTCTCCCATGCGCAAGCGAACCAAAAGAAAATGAACCGCCAGGGATGTTCGTGTGGATTCAACCACGGTCGCAACACCGTCAAGCCCGCCACTAGCATGACCACCGCAATAAGCAGCGAGATTCCCATCGTTTTCCGGCGTGAGCGCTCGTCCCGAAGCAATCCGCGCGTGACCTGGACCGTAAACGGCACCATCCAGAAACTCTTTTTCGGCGGCCGAGTTTCCATGGGCTAACTACTAAATCAAAAGCAACGCCGGATTCTCGAGCAGCTGGCGCAGTTCCTTGAGATACTCCGCGCCGAGGGCGCCGTCGATCACACGGTGATCGCAGCTCATGCCGATGCTCATCCGTTGACCGACGACCATCTGGTCGCAGCTATCGATCACCGCTTTTTTCACAATCGCGCCGATCGAAAGGATAAAGCCCTGCGGCGGATTGATGATCGCGGAGAAACTGTCGATGCCGGAGCTGCCGAGATTCGAAACGGTGAACGTCCCGCCTTGAAACTCTTCCGGTTTCATTCGCTTGTTGCGAGCGCGATGCGCGAGATCTTTCACCGCTTCACTGATTTCGCGCAGCGATTTCCCCTGGGCCGCTCGAACGACGGGCGTAACCAGCCCATCCTCGATCGCAACGGCAATCGCGAGATTCACGTCGCTGTATTGCACGATCGCGTCGATATCAAAGGACGCGTTTGCTTTTGGCACCCGCACCGCCGCTTCGACGGACGCCTTCAGCACAAAATCGTTCACTGTGATTTTCGCCGCATCCGCCCCTTCACCCGCCGATTTTAATTCGGCCCGCGCACTCATTAACGGGCCCGCATCGATCTCGATGTTTAAATAGAAGTGCGGCACCGGGCCTTTGCTTGCGACCAATCTTTCCGCGATCGCCTTGCGCATGCCGGTTAGATTGATGCGGGAGCCTTCGCCGGCGTGAATCCGGGGAGCGGCAGCTTGCGGCGCTCCTTTGGACTTCCCAGCCGCGCGCACATCGGTTTCCGTGACGCGGCCTTCGGGACCCGTGCCTTTGACGGCAGAAATATCGACGCCTAGTTCAGCAGCGATGCGTCGGGCCAAGGGGGAAGCTTTCACTCGCGCTTCCCCACCCGTTTCGGCCTTTGCCTCCACCGCCGGTTTCGCTGGCGTGGAGGATTTTTTTTGCTCAGCCGCGGTGTCGGCTTCCTTTTCTTCGGCTGGCGCCGGCTTCTCCGTTTCGGTCCGCGCTTTCTTTTTCGGCGCAGCTTTCCTTTCTTCCTTCGCTTCCGGCTCTGGCTTCTTTTCGTCTTCTTTGGCCTCGGCCGGCGACGCTTCGCCTTCGCCGCCGATGAACGCGATCTTGTCGCCCACGTTCACCTTGCCGCCTTCTTCGACGTAGATTTCCATGAGCGTTCCGTCCTCAGGCGATTCCCATTCCATTGTCGCCTTGTCGGTCTCGATTTCGGCGACAACATCACCCGCCGAGACTTTGTCTCCCTTCTTTTTCTTCCAGGCGACCAGCGTGCCCTCGGTCATCGTGTCGCTCAGCTTCGGCATTTGGATCTCAGGCATGGCGATTAGTCGTTAGGTGTAGCAAACTTTCTTGACCGCGGCGATCAACTTTTCCGCGCTCGGCAGGACAGCTTTTTCAAGACGCTCGTTGTAGGGCATTGGCACATCTTCCTGCGCGACACGCATGATGGGCGCGTCGAGTTCATCGAATATTTCCTTCTGAATGCGATAGCAAACTTCCGCACCAACACCGCAAAAGGGACGGTCCTGTTCGACGATCACAACGCGGTGCGTTTTCGAAACCGATTTCAGAATCGCGTCAAGATCTAGCGGTTTGATCGAGCGCAGATCGAGGACCTCGGCGCTGATCTCTTCGTCATTCTCGAGTGTTTCCGCGGCAGCGAGCGCGAGCGGAACAGTTTGCGCATAACAAATAATCGTGACGTCGCTGCCTTCGCGCTTCAATTCCGCCTCGCCCAGCGGTATGAGCAGTTCGAAACCTTCCGGCTCCACCATTCCTTTCGAGCTGTAGAGAAGCTCCGATTCCAGGACCAGCACCGGATTGTTGTCGCGGATCGCTGTTTTGAGCAATCCTTTCGCGTCGCGCGGTGTGGCGGGCGTGCAGATTTTCAAACCAGGAACGTTCGCGTATAGACATTCCGTCGCGTACGAGTGGGTGGCGCCGAGTTGGTGCGCCGGACCATTCGGTCCGCGAAATGTGATCGGGATATTGAATTGGCCGCCGGACATCGTGAGCATGTTCGGCGCGTTGTTCACCACTTGGTCGAACGCGACGAAAGAGAAACTGAATGTCATGAATTCGATGATGGGCCTCAGCCCGACCATCGCGGCGCCGACGCCCATGCCGGCAAAACCGTTTTCACTGATAGGCGTGTCAATGATCCGCTTGGGCCCGAAACGTTCGAGCAAGCCCTGGCTCACTTTATAAGCGCCGTTGTATTCAGCGACCTCTTCACCCATCAGGAAAACGTTCGGATCGCGCGCCAGCTCTTCGGCGAGTGCTTCGTTGAGCGCTTGGCGGTAAGTGATTTCTCTCACGCACTCGCTCCGTTCGCGTAAGTGTAGTCGTACAGTTTTTCGAGCGGGGGCTCGGGGCTTTCCTCGGCAAATTTCACACTGGCGAGAGCGGCCTCCTTCGCCTCTTTGTCCATCTTATCGAACTGCTCGTTCGTCAGCTTCTCTTCGCGTGTGAGCTGCGCGCGCAATCGCGTGATCGGATCGTCCAACCGGAATTTTTCGAGCTGTTCTCTTGTGCGATAGCTCGCGGGGTCAGACATGGAATGCCCGCGATAACGATACGTTCGAATTTCTGCGAACGCAGCGTGCCGATCCTTGCGAATCGTATCGATAATCTCGGCCAGCTTGTCGCGCACTTCGCGAAAGTTCATCCCGTCGATCACAGTCCCCGGGATATCGTAGCCTTCCGCGCGATCGACGATTTCCTTGAGCGACGTCGAGCGCTCCACGCTCGTTCCCATCGCGAACAGGTTATTCTCGCAGATGAAAACTATCGGCAGTTTGTAAAGGCCGGCGAGATTCAATGCTTCATGGAATGCGCCCTGATTGATCGCGCCGTCGCCAAAGAAGCAGAGCGTGACACGATCTTCGTCGCGATATTTCGACGCGAAAGCCATCCCCGCGGCGAGCGGAACGTGCGCCGCGACAATCGCGTGGCCGCCATACATGTGGTGTTCCTTGTCGAAGTAATGCATCGACCCACCGAGCCCGCGCGAACAGCCGGTTGCCTTTCCGAAAAGTTCGGCCATGCAGGCGTCCGCGCTCGCGCCACGAGCAAGCGCGTGCGCGTGATCGCGATACGCTGTGATGAGATAATCATCGGACCGCGCGGCCGCGACGGCGCCGACGACCACGGCTTCCTGGCCGATATACAGATGGCAGAATCCGCCAATCTTCTGCGCTTGATATTGTTGACTCGCGCGCTCCTCGAAACGCCGAATCAACAGCATCAGCGAGAGCATCTCGACTTCGTCGCGTTGCTCCGGCGGCGGCATGCCGGTTTAAGCAGTATGCGGTACGACGGAAGTCGATCGAGAACGTTCGGAGCTGCGACCCAACTTCATGCAGAGAACGAACAACCCCGCAAAGACTAAATCGCTCACGACCGAGTTACGAAAAAACATCCAGGTAGGCGTCGCGCTGTATTGCGGCAAACCGACGGTGAGCGCTTGAATAAGGCCTGCGAAGTTTTTCGCGTAGCCGGGATCGCTCAACCAGGAGAACGCGTTGGTGATAATGTAAAACAGCGTCGAACCTGCGAGCGAAGCCGGAAGCAAGGTCTTTAGAGATGCGTGCTTTGCGATGACGAGACCAAGCCAGCCGACCACCGCCAGCGCGAAATAGCGGCAAACCATCAGCGGAACGAGGAGCGGCGCACTGTAATGAATGTTGAGAACAATGTCGGAAACGAAAAGCGCCACGAGTGGCACAGTGAATTTGAATTTCGGCGGAAAATAGACGGCTCCGCAAAGTGCGATGGCGGCGAGCGGCGCGAAGTTTGACAGCCAGGTTGTGCCCGAATGAATGGCGAGTCCCGTTGCGACCCGGTAAACGACGGCAGCGAGAATAAGGAAGAAAGCGGGAATCATCGGCATGAATTTTAACCTTCCTGAGAGATATGCAACGTCAGAAAGTGATTGGTGATTAGCGATTGGTTGTTCCCGGACCAATCACGTTTCACTGATCACCAATCACTCGCCCACCGGCTTGATGGCAAGCGATTTGTTCAAGCGCGCTTTACGGCGCTTCGCAGCATTCTTGTGAATGATGCCGCGCTTGGCTGCCTTATCGATAGCTGAGATCATCGCCTGCACGTCTTTCGCTTCCGGCTTCGATCCGGTGCTCGAAATGCTTTTCTGCATTTTTCGCAAACGAGTAAGGACACTTCGATTGCGGAGGGAGCGCTCTGTTGTCTGACGAGCGCGCTTGGAGGCGGATTTTGTGTTAGCCATTGGGAGACGTAAAAATTGTGAGCGTGGAGGCTCGCGGAGGGGGGGCTACCTGTCAAGACGCGATGCGCTGACTTCGCACCGCCGTCAGAGCTAAATAAGGTCAACTACGCGCCGCGGCCGAAGTGAGGCTGTTCGTCCGTATCGGCGCTTTTGCGGGCGGTCTTCTCGGAGGCCTCCTCTGGAGCTGTCGGCACGTCTACTTTTTCGCGTTCCGGCTTTGGCGCCTCGACCGTGAAGACTGCGCCGTGCGGAGCCTTGGGAACCTTCGGTAATCTGTCGGGGACAATTTCCACGATCGCTCCCAGCGGCACCTGAGCATAGAGAGCAGCCACATCGCGCGACTTCATGCGAATGCAGCCATAGCTGGCGGGGCGGCCAATTGACTTTTCCTCGGGCGTGCCGTGAATGTAAATACACCGGCTGAAGGCGTGCGCGTTTGATGCCTGAAGACCACGCAGCCAAATGATCCTCGTGATAACGGGGTCTCTTCCGGGAGCGTTCGGCTTAATAATTTCCCCTGTAAAGCGGCGATTATGAAAGACCGCGCCGACTGGAGCGTGATCGCCAATTTTTTGCGCGACTTGCAGGAAGCCAAGAGGAGTCGTCATGCGCCCCCAGTTGTCGCCGAGTCCGAACTTGGATGTTGAAACCGGGTAGGTAGCGAGCTTCGCGCCATTTCCCATCAGCATGAGCTTCTGGTCGCGCACGCTGATAATGACACGACTCGGACCATCCGCACGCACCCCAGAAGATAGCCATATCGACGCGATCAGAATCAGCGAGAGGCGAAACATCATGGAGTTCTTACCTCGGATCAAAAATTTGTCACGCGGGAACTGTAATCTCCGCCCGCTCGGCGCCGAGGTTGATCCTTGGAAACCATTGACCGAGCGAGGAGACCGAAACGTAGAGGAAACCTATTTGGAACATGGCGAGAAATGGCACGGAAATGAACTGCCCGTGCTGAATCGCGAACCAAACAAAGTAGCTAAAGTAAAGCGCGAAGGCCATCTCCGCGATCGGGAGAAGCGATTTAAGGGGCATGTATTTGCAACTGCGCCAAGGCTGCGACTTGCGCTCGATACCGTATTTGGGTGTGCGGGCGAAGTCCGATTTATGATTGAAAACGGCCTCGAGAACAGCGCGCGCATTATTGAGTGAGAGACCGACGCCGAGCGCGAGCAGGCAAGGCAGGAGGAGGATTTCCTTCATCCAGGTGCGCGGATGCAATTCACGTTGCGCGCAAATATAAAAGACCGCGACGGAGACGGATGCGGTCATGAAGATCGGAACATCGACAAGTAACATCCGAACCCAGCCGGCTTGCGGCCCACCGCTTGATGGATGGAGAAGCACGCATAAACAAGCTAGCAAGAGGTATGCGAAGTTTGACGTTAAATGCGCCGTCGCCTCGACTTTTATCGTGAGTGGAAGGTGGCTGCGCCAGATCGTCGGAAGCAATTTCTTGCAGGTTTGGACCGAACCTTTCGTCCAGCGATGTTGCTGCGACTTGAAGCCGTTCATATCCACCGGGAGCTCCGCCGGCGTGATTACGTCCGAAAGGAAGATGAACTTCCAGCCCGCGAGCTGCGCGCGATAACTCAAATCCAGATCTTCGGTGAGTGTGTCATGCTGCCACCCTCCGGCCTCCTCGATGCATGAGCGCCGCCACAAACCAGCCGTTCCGTTGAAATTGAAGAATCGGCCGCTGCGGCTCCGAGCGGTTTGCTCGAGCAAAAGATGGCCATCGAGAAACATCGCCTGCACGCGCGTGAGCAAAGAGTAGCCGCGATTTAGGTGGCCCCAGCGTGTCTGGATCATTCCTACCTTCGGGTCGGTAAAAAAATGGATCGTCTTGCGCAAAAGATCCGGCTGCGGGACGAAGTCGGCATCGAGAATACAAACGAAATTACTCTCAGCGGACGCGAGCCCGGTCTCCAGAGCGCCGGCTTTGAACCCAGTGCGATCGACGCGGTGGATCAGCTCCACGTTGAACCCCCTGCTTTGCAGATTCTCCACGCAGGAGGCAGTCAGTTCTCGCGTGTCATCGGTGGAATCGTCGAGGACTTGGATCTGCAGCAGTTCGCGCGGATAATCGATCTCGCTGACCGATTTGAGCAGACGCTCGACAACGTAGACCTCGTTGAAGATCGGCAACTGCATCGTCACTTTCGGCAACTGCTGGAAATGGCCTGCTGGTGCTACGGCTCGCTTCCGGGTTTTCAGGAAAAGGTAAATAATCACATACCGGTGAATCCCATACGCGGAGAGGCCGACCAGCACAGTTAGGTAGCAGATCGTCCAGATGATAGAGCCGAGGCTTCCTTGCATAGCGGGATTAGAGAAACTGCCGCCATGAAGGCGGCAAGGGCGACATGATGCCGCTTCCGCCGCATCCGTCAAATCAAAAATGGCGGGCTCGACCCGCGAAACCGGGCGCTTTTTCGTCGGGGGAGCGGCGGTGAAACGCAAAGTGGATTTGGCTCAGGAGACATCGCTTGCTTCCGAATGCAAGCAGCTGCCAGCCATCACGCGATTCAGAAGGGAATGAAAGCTGCCATCCTGTCCGGGCCTATTACTGTATGTACGCTGTTCGTTGCTCTCTTCGGCCCAGCCCCCATTCTCGCCCAGGAAAAAACCGCCAGCGGAGCGGATTATCAGCGGGAAGAACTCGGCGTAAATCCATATACCGCGCCGTCGGTGGCCGACATTTTCCAGCAGCTCGACGACCTCAAGCCCCTCCCCTTTGAGCAACTCAAACGCGAATTCCCGCAGGCCATGCATTCCAGCCGCGAGCAGATGGGAATGGTCTTCGGCGGATTGGTGGCCGACGGCTTCCTCATCGTGGAATGCCAAAAGAAGAATTTGGTGGACGACCTTGGCCGCGTTTTGCTGCGGCAAGCGCGCAGTCTCGGCGTGGGCGATCGCGTGATGCGCCATAGCGCGAGCCTCACCGACCTCGGTCGGCGCGGCGACTGGGCCGCTGTGCGGCGTGAGCTGATCGCCACCCAGGATGATGTCGAGCAGGCCATGATTGCACTACGCGACCAAAAAATGGCGCACCTGATCAGCCTCGGCGGCTGGTTGCGCGGTCTCGAAATCACATCGAGCACGGTGGAATCCAAATACACGCCGGAACGGGCCGCGGTCCTGTGGCAACGTGATTTGATTAACTATTTCGCCGAGGAGATGAAGACGCTTCCGCCACCCCTCGCTCACACGCCGCTCTTCGAAAAACTCCATTCGGGCGTCGGCGCGATCCGAACGCTATTGAATCACGCGCCGCCCGATAGGATGAGCCTGGCCGAGGTAAAGGCGCTCCACGCACAGGCGCGGGAGCTAAATCTGGCCATCGTTGCCGGAGAGTAGGCGGCGAACGCATTTAGGGCCTTGCCGTAGCGGAAGAGACAGCCGAGTTTTTGATGGTGATGTCCTGGACCAAGTCGATCCCACTTCTGGCTGGCTTAAAACGGCGCGACCGCGACCGGTTTGAACGTTTTAACATCGTCATCGCGATCCTGCTAGCGGGCTGGGTGCCTTCCATTCTGATGCTGGTTGTTTCCTACACGATCCTGACCAACACGCTCGAGTCGAAGATCCTGCACGACCGGCAAACCTTCGTGCAACTGATCGCGCACCTCGTGGGCGACGATCTTAGCCGTACGGGCGGTGTCATCGAGTACTACCAGACCCAACCCGAAGTCGTGAAGATGTTGTCAGCCCCCAACCCGGAAATCGCCGCCCAGCAATGGCTCGCCCTTACATTTTATTCGCATCCGCGGATTGACGGCATGTTCATCGCCGCCCCTGACGGCCGGCTGATTGCCTCGCTGCCCGCAATCCCTGCATCCATCGCACAGGATTACTCGTCAGTTCTCTGGCGGGAAGGCGCCGCCGGGTCGCCCGACGTGTATGTCTCGCAGGTTCACCCGCGGCTGCCCGATAACCGCATGACGACAGATATCGTAGGAGCAGTTCGAACCCAGGAGGGCGCAATCGTCGGGTACCTCGGTGTATCAGTCCTGGTGGAGCGAATCGGCCGGCGACTTTCCTCCATCGATTTCGCGGATCACGCGAATTGCCAAGTGCTCGATCAAACCGGCATGGCGCTTTTCACGAATAATTTCGTTCCCAACGCGGGCACCGCCTCGCCGCAGCCCGACAGCCTCATCCAGGATATTCGCCAGAGCAAGACAGGTCACCTCGAACGAAACGGAAATCTGTATTCGTTCACGACCATCGATTCGACCGGCTGGATGACGATGGTCGAACAGCCAAAATCCATAGCCTATAAACCGGTGCGCGATCTGTTGGATAAGATCACCATTCCGGCGGCTTGGTTGATCGTTTTAACCGCGGTCGGCGCCTGGCTCGCAGGAAGATTCACGCGACGGCAGGCAGAGGCGGCGCGAAGGATCGAACGCGAAGTCATCTTTAACGAAAAGATCCTGGCCAACATGCCGAGCGGCATCGCCTTGGTCGATCCCGACTCGCGGCATTTCCTTCAGGCCAACCAAGCCTTCAGCGAAATGGCGAAACGTTTCGGTGCCTTGCCCGAGGAAAAGGACATTCACGACGCAAGCTACGACGAAGTGAAGATCGCTCCTGCTGGAGCGATTGAGAAAGTGCTTGCTTTCGGCGCGCCATTTCAACTGGTGGAGCAGCCCTTTACGGATCAAAGCGGCATGACCCGATTCGTGAACGTGAACCTCCTCAGGCTCCAGGGTTCCGGACAAACCATCCAAGGCGTGCTGTATCTCGTGGAAGACAAGACGCGGGACGTCACTCTGCGTCAGGAACTGATTGGGGCAAACGCGGCCAAAGATCAGTTTCTCGCGTTGCTCTCGCACGAATTGCGAAACCCGCTTTCACCCGTGATCGCTATGGTCGGCGAGCTGGAAGCGAGCGCTCCGGATTCGCCCGAAGTGCGGCGAGCCCTGGAGGTGATTCGTCGCAACGTCGAATTGGAAGCGCGCTTGATCGACGATCTCCTGGACGTCACGCGCATCTCGAAAGGCAAGCTCCAGCTCAGTCTGGAAGCGGTGAGCGTGCACGAGATTTTGCAGCGGTCTTACGAGATCTGCCGCGAGGATATTGCCGCGAAAGATCTCAGAATCGAATTCCGGCTGCGGGCCAAACGCGCTTACGTCGCAGGCGACCCGGCCCGATTGCAGCAGGTATTTTGGAATTTGATTAAGAACAGCGTGAAATTCACGCCGGAAAAAGGCCAGATCGTGATCGAAACATTTAACCCTTCACTGGACGCGATCGAAATCCGGACAGCGGACAACGGCATCGGAATCGAAGCGGATAAAATGCAGACGATCTTTAACGCGTTCGAGCAGGGACAAAGCTCCATCACGCGGCGATTCGGGGGTCTTGGGCTGGGTCTTGCAATTTCAAAAGCCATGGTCGCGGCGCATGGCGGAATAATCAAAGCGGAGAGTCATGGGAGAGACCGGGGAGCAACTTTTATCGTGACTCTCGAGACCGTGGCGACGCCGACCGTGGCTTCCAGCGACGGGGACAAAAAAACGTCGAAAGGGAAGGGGGGCAAAGGAGCGCAAGTGACAAAACCCGAGCGCCGCGTCCTCGTGGTCGACGACCATTTCGACACCTGCACCGGCATGAAAATGATGCTGGAACGCCGTGGATATCGAGTAACGCTCGCACACACAGCAGACCAGGCCGTGGAGAGAACCCGTCACGAAGAATTCGATCTCGTAATCAGCGATATTGGCTTGCCAGATCGATCCGGCTACGAGCTGATGCAGGAATTGAGCACGACAAAAGGACTACGTGGAATCGCCCTCAGCGGGTTCGGCATGGAAAACGACGTCAGCCGCGCGCACGCCGCAGGATTCTCGGAACATCTGACCAAACCGATCAACTTCGATCGCCTGGAAGAGTCGATCCAGAATCTGTTGGAGCCAGAACCGGCGGTCCGGTCGTAGTCAGATCGAGGCTTACTGCGCGCTGCCGGCCGATTCGCGCTCCGCCGCCTGCTTTTCCGACGCTTCCTTCAATTCGCGCGAAAGTTTCTCAACGCGCTGACGCATGATTTTCCCTGCCTTGAACTTGACGGTAGCGCGCGGCGGAATGATAAAACTGCTGCCCGGTTCATTTGGATTGCGCCCCACACGCGGCTTCGTCAAGCGCGGTTGAAAAACACCAAAATTTCGCAATTCGACTGCGACATTATTCGCCAGACTGTTGGTAATGTGGTCGAGGGTTCGCTGCACAACTTCGAAAACGTCGTGCTGGACCATCCCAGTCTGATTGCTGATGGCCACAACGATATCCCTTTTTGTAAGCTTCGGCATATCACAAACTAATCGTGTCCCGGCACTAAGATGGTGGGGACAATCGCAATAAATTTGCAGTCTGCGAGCGGCAGATCGGTTTCCGCGCCTCAATGCGACCGAGCCGCCGTCCCTTTTTAACGCCTGCTGGCTGGCTGCAAGGTGGGGAAGATACGACTCAAGTAATAAGTAAGAGGAGTTTGCCCCGCCAGCGCTTTGCGCCGGGACTTTAACTGACCCTGCACTACTCCGAGCTTGGTGAAGACTCCGTTCCACTCCGATTCGAGCCGGCGCACTTCTTCGTTCGATAATTCGCGCACCCCGCGCACTGAAACGCAACGCTGCAGCACATTCATCGCCCGGCCCGAGAGCTCCGCAAGAATGCCCAACTCACCGAAGACATGCTCAGTCTCCTGCAAAAGATT
The DNA here is from genome assembly GCA_036385955.1 of Chthoniobacterales bacterium. Taxonomy (GTDB): domain Bacteria; phylum Verrucomicrobiota; class Verrucomicrobiia; order Chthoniobacterales; family UBA10450; genus AV80. The sequence goes on from DASVJK010000067.1 coordinate 47,534, forward strand.
CGCGCGTATTTCCGTAAACTGACGCTCCCGCTCCGCCGAGATCATAGGCTTGGTCTTATCGAGACCGTAGGTGATCACGTCATGCAGCTTCTTCCAATTATCCAGCTGCAAAGTGAGCAGCCTGAGGTGGGTTTCGATGACTTTGTCTCTCATGCCTGCCCCGTCGCTGAAAGTTCAAGGGTCTCGTCCAGCTTCTGCAAATTGTCGATCAGGAGATGCGCCCAAGGGCGGTCCACGCTCTGAACCTGGCTGATGATTCCTTCTTCAAAATAAAATCGGCCCTGGCGCCATCGGAAAATTTCAGCGACGGCGGATTCGCCTTCGAGCGATCCAAACACAGCATGTCGCACTGAGCCGTGAGCCAGGTAAATCTCGCTGTTTCCCCGGCCCGATTTGAAGGTAAACCGGCCGCTGCGCTGACCCAAACAGCTCATCTGTAAGATTTCGGCAGCGGAAAACTGGTTGAGATTACCGATGAGCGAGTGACAGGGATCAATCCCTTCGGCGGGTATTCCGCCTTGAGCGAGCGAACGCACAAACGCGTGCAATTGCCTGCGCAAGCTCCGCTCGCTGCCGCTCGTCGCAACGCGCATGATTTTTTGCTGGTGAGCCGCGCTAACGAACTCCTCGTCGTGCGGTTTCGGAGCGAGGCAAATGATGTTCAAAGAAGGGAAATGTTGACGGGCGTTGGTCGCCTGTTCGAGCGCAATGGCCGCCTCGCCTTCCACCACAAATCCATCAAAATTTTCGGCCAGTAAGACGGAAACAGCCTCGGGCAATCTTCGGACGACGCGGGTTTCGATGTCGTCGATTTCATCGAAAATGCCAAGGGCGCGGTCCTCAAAGACCGGATCAGCATTCAGTATTAAGAGCCTGGTTTCCACAAGTGCGCTTCAGGAAGTAAAAATAGATAGCAGGAACCTTGCCCGCCGGGCCGAAGCTTCTTACCGACGCCATTCGCGTCGGGGGGGCGGCGCCGCGTAACTCCCAGGTGCGATCTCGTGCGCGGTGCGAAAATGCACCTTCGCGACCTTGCGCAGTACTTCCGGGCCCTCGGCCTCCACCAGATTCTTCGCCGCCTCCTTTACTTGTGCCGAAACGCCGCGTCCCAGCTTCGCGCCAATCGCTTTCCCGCGCCGGTCCAGCCAATCGATGAATGCTTCCCGCGCTAGGATGGAAGCCGCCGCCACGGCGAGATCGGATTCTGCTTTTGTCCGTTGCTCCAGGCGAATCTTCTGTCCGTGTTGCAGCAACGCCCTTTCGATTACCCGAGCGTCAGCAAATTTATCCGACAAAGCCCGGGGACACTCCGGCTTCTTCGCGAGCAAGTTTTCAATTACGCGTGCATGCCCCCAGCCCAGCAAGCTATTCAGGTTGCCAAATTTTTCGTAAAGATCGTTATAGCGCTCGGGCCCGATGGCTACCGTATCGATGGCGGATCCGGGCGTAGTTCGGATGATTTTCGCGAGGGCTCGAATCCGTGCATCCGATCCTATTCGTTTGCTGTCCTGAATCCCCGCATCGAGAAATTTTCGCGCGACTGGCGCATCAACGTAGACGCCGGCAACGACAAGCGGCCCAAAGAAATCGCCCTTTCCGCTTTCATCGATGCCGAAATGCGGCTCGAACATTTCCGGCGAATGGACCTCCTCGTAGCCGAGTTTCGCCTGCCCGAGAATTTTCGGCTCAAGCTCAAATTGGACGAACTCTTCAATCCCTTTCCCTTGCAATAAAACCTTCGGACCTTTCTCGTAGACGGCGACACTGAGTTTGTTTTTCTGCGCGAAAAAGAGGGTGTAAGGCTTTGGCGCGAAGTCGAAGCCAAGGTCTTGAAGCAACGAGCGAAGCTTGGTCGCTTGATCCTTCGAAAGCGGGTGAGTATAAGAATTCATCCTTCGGGAAGAGAACGTCCAACGTCCAACGTCCAACGTCCAACCCCGAAAAACTCTCGGGGCGAGCTGTCCAAATCAGCCCTCTGTAATTCGACGTTGGACGTTGAGCGTTGGACGTTCATCCTATCAGCGTGAACCCTGCCTCGGACGCCGCTTCTTTCCGCCACGCCCTCCTCTCCTGGTACCGGAAACAAGGCCGCGATCTTCCCTGGCGTCGCACCAGAGATCCCTACGCGGTCCTGGTGTCCGAGTTTATGCTCCAACAGACGCAAGTCGTCACGGTCATCCCATACTATAATGAGTGGATGCGGCGCTTCCCCGATTTCGCCGCTCTTGCCGCCGCTTCGGAGCACGAAGTTCTGCACGGCTGGCAGGGTCTCGGCTATTACGCGCGAGCGCGTAATCTCCGCGCGACCGCAGAAACCGTCATGGAGAAACATGGCGGTCGTTTTCCCCGGTCACTGGATGCGATTCGGGATCTGCCGGGAGTTGGCCGTTACACGGCGAACGCCGTGGCCACGTTCGCCTTCAATCAATCCGTCCCGATCGTCGAGGCGAACATCGCGCGTCTACTCGCTCGATCATTCAATCTACAAATTCCGATTGATATCAGAACGGGTCGCGAAACGTTGTGGCAGCGCGCCGCTGAACTCCTGCCGAATCGAGGCGCCGGCATCCACAACTCGGCTCTCATCGATTTGGGCGCGCTCGTCTGCGGATCGCGGCCCAATTGCGTTGTCTGCCCTGTCCGAAATTTCTGCCGCGCGCAGAAACCTTCAAAGCTTCCCATAAAAAGAGCGCGCCCATCAATCAGGTTCCGCACGGAACACCACGGCTTTTCTGTGAGACGGGGCCGCGTCTTGCTCGAGCAATCGCAGGATCGCTGGCGCGGGATGTGGATGCTGCCGAGATTGGCGACAGCCCCCACGAAACGTAAACCGCTGCACATTTCGGAATTTCCGTTCACGAATCATCGCATCACGTTGACTGTGTTCCCGCAGACGGTAGGCGGGCGTTCCGCAAAATCCTTCCAGCGCTGGTTTCCTATCGACGAGCTTGATTCAATCCCGCTACCTTCTCCCCATCGTCGGGCGTTGGAGATGTTGATCTCGGCCAGGTCACAAAGACTTTGCGACCCGGTGACTCAGTCCTAACTTCGCCCAACGCACCTCGACACCCAAAATCCAAAATGCGAAGCATGACTGGTTACGGCCGTGGCGAAGTCGACCATGGCGGGGCGAAATTGAGCGTGGAGCTGAATTCGGTAAATCGAAAACAAAGCGACATCGTCGTGAACGTTCCCCGCGATCTCGCTGAGCTGGAACCGCGCATCCGCCAGGCAATCAATGAGAGAATTTCGCGCGGTCGCATGAATGTGCTGGTCACTTTACAGGAAAGCGCGAATGGGGCACGCAAGCTCGCACTCGATACCGGTCTGGCCCGCTCCTATCACGAAGCGATGCTCACGCTGCAAAAAGAATTGAGCGCCCCTGGTGAAATCACGATTGGGACAATTCTACAGGCACCGGGCGTGATGCGCTCCCCCGAACACAGTATCGATGCCGCAGAAGCATGGCCGGTTCTCCAGCAAGCATTGGCGGCGGCGCTTGCCGAATTGATCAAGATGCGTGAGCGCGAAGGCAAACATCTCGCGAAAGATCTAATCCATCGCTTGAAAGTCCTGCGCAAAGAAATCAAGGAGGTCCGCGCGTTATATCCTGATGTCGTGAAAAAATATCGGAGTGCGTTGCTCGAGCGAATCGAAAAGGCGGATCTCAATCTCCCGATCGATGACGAGCGCTTGCTGAAGGAAGTTTCATTCTTCGCCGATCGCTCAGACATCTCGGAGGAATTGACGCGACTGGAGAGTCACCTTGCGCAGTTTGCGCATCATCTTCGCAAAAACGAGCCCGTCGGCCGCACGCTCGAATTCATCACGCAGGAAATTTTCCGGGAATTGAATACTCTTGGCGCAAAATCGAATGACGCCGCGATTTCCCAGCATGTCGTTGCCTGCAAGTCGGAATTGGAAAAAATCCGCGAGCAAATCCAAAACCTTGAGTAATCAATTCACGCGCACGGGGATTCTGTTTGTTGTCTCCGCACCATCGGGCGCCGGCAAGACGACACTGTGCGATGCGCTGCGACAGACGCGCGACTTTGTCTACTCCGTTTCCTGCACAACGCGACCGCCGCGCGCCGGCGAAATCGAAGGCGAGGATTATTATTTCTTGTTCGAGTCAGATTTCCTCGCGCGAGTCAAAGCGGGAGAATTTCTGGAACACGCAAAAGTGCACGAGCATTATTACGGCACCCTGCGCAAACCGCTCGTCGCCAATCTGCAAAACGGCGTAGATGTCTTGATCGATATCGACATCCAGGGCGCTGCGGCGATCCGGGCCTCCGACGATCAAACAGTCCGGCAGGCTCTCTGTGATGTTTTTATCATGCCGCCCGATCTTGATGAATTGCGGCGCCGCCTGACCAAGCGCGGAACGGAAACCGCTAAACAAATCGAACTGCGCATCGTGACTGCCGCGCGCGAGATGGCACTTTGGCGCGACTATCGCTACACAATCATTAGCAAATCGATGGAAGAAGATCTGCAAAAGTTTCGAAATATCATGGGCGCGGAACGCTATTTGAGCAGGCGTCTAGCTTTGGGTTAACCAACTTCGTGGCCAAAAATCCGAAATGCGTTGTGCTCGGTGTTACCGGCTCGATCGCGGCCTACAAGTCTGCTGAGCTGGCAAGTTTGCTCGTGAAACAAGGTCATGACGTTTTCGTCGTGATGACGCGCGATGCGGTTGAATTCATTACGCCGCTCACTCTCCAAACTCTTTCGAAAAATCCAGTCACCACGAGCTTCTTTGACGAAAAAGAAAATTGGCGGCCGGGACATATCGAGCTCGCTGATCGCGCCAGCCTTCTCCTCATCGCGCCCGCGACCGCGCACGTCATCGCTGAGCTGGCACACGGATTCGCAGGCCACCCGCTCGTGGCCATCGCGCTTGCGACACGAGCGCACGTGGTGCTTGCGCCCGCCATGAATGGAAAAATGTGGGAACACCCCGCCACGCAAGAAAATGTCGGCAAACTGAAAACACGCGGCGTCGAGTTCATCGGTCCGGAAGAAGGAATGCTCGCGTGCGGATATGAAGGCGTGGGTCGTTTGTGGAAAGTGGATGACATCGCTTTCCGCGCGGAATTCCTGCTGGCGCGTCAGGACAATTTGATCGCGTGAGGTTTGTCGTCACCGCAGGTCCGACGCGTGAAGCGATCGATCCGGTTCGCTTCATCAGCAATCGCTCCTCGGGAAAAATGGGATACGCGATTGCGGACGCTGCTATTGCGGCTGGACACGACGTGACGCTGATTTCCGGTCCGGCGAGTGTCACGCCACCTGAGGGCGCGCAATTTATTTCGATCACGACGAGCGACGAACTTCACGATGAGGTCCATCGTGCGGTGCGTGAGTGTGACGTGCTCGTGATGTGCGCGGCGGTCTCAGATTACAAACCCGCGAAGGTCGGGCCGCGGAAAATAAAGAAATCAAAAACTCCTTTCGCGCTCGAGTTAACCCCGACGCGTGACATTCTCGCTTCGCTCTCGAGAGACAATCGCAGTTATCTCGTCGTCGGCTTCGCGGCGGAGACGCATGACCTGGAATTAAACGCGCAGAAAAAACTGCGGGAGAAAAATTGCGACATGATCATCGCGAACGATATCAGCAAAACGGATTCCGGAATGGAAAGTGACAAAAATGCGGTGACGATTTTTCTTCGAAACGGCGAATCGAGAATAATTTCGCGCACTTCGAAAACAATTATCGCGCGCGAACTCGTGAAAATAATTTCAAAGATGTCACAAAAATGTTTGACAAAAAAAACGTGATGACTACTGACACATGTAAGTGAAGTTAAAAAAATCCTTCACCAACCCACCGCGTTAGCGGATCGAAAGGGGGGATCGTCTCATGGCAAAGAAAAAAGCTGCAAAGAAAGCTCCGGCCAAGAAAAAGGCCGCCGCGAAGAAAAAGAAACATTAGTTTCTAATTAATCCGGTAATGAGCTACGGAACTTTTTCGTAGTTCCAACCCATAACTTCAACCCGGGAGGAGGATTCGTTTTCTCCTCCCGGTTTTTTTATTCTTCGGGCGCGCGCGTGAAATCATTTGGCAGGGCGAGTGCACAATCCTATTAGTCATTCCTCATGACGCATTACCTCGACGCGGCGGTCGAAGCCGCGCGCGCCGCTGGCGAGTTGCTCCGGCACCATTTTCAGCAGCCGCTCCGCGTTAATTCTTCCGAGGCGCACGACATCAAACTCGAAATCGATGTGCGGACCCAGGAATTGATCACCGAATCGCTTTTGAAGAAATTTCCCGAGCATGCGCTCTATGGCGAGGAAGGAATTGTCGGCGATCAGAAAAGCAATCATCAGTGGGTCGTCGATCCGCTCGACGGCACCGTGAATTATTTTTACGGCATTCCGCATTTTTGCGTTTCGATTGCGCTGCGTTTCATGGGCGAAATCATCGTGGGGGTAATTTATGATCCGATGCGTGAGGAAATCTGGGCGACGCAAAAAGGCGGCAAGCCGACGCTGAACGGCAAGCCATTTCGCGTGAGCGAGCGCGCCGATCTCGCGGAAGCAGTGATTTCTGTCGGGCTTTCCAAGACCGGCGTAACAATCGAAGCAGGTCTTCCGCTGCTCCAGGAAATGGTGCATCGCGCGCGCAAGTGCCGGCTCATGGGCAGCGCCGCGCTCGATATGGCGTATGTGGCTTGCGGACGTTTCGATGCCTACATCGAACAAGGAATCAGCCTTTGGGATATAGCGGCGGGCTGGATTCTCGTGGAGACTGCGGGCGGCACCGTCGAGATGAAACCGCGGACCGACATGAAGGAGAAATACAGCATC
>DASVJK010000068.1:0-6628 GCA_036385955.1 Chthoniobacterales bacterium
GGCTTGCCGCGCGACATGGCCGTTCCCTTGGCCGGCCGGTCAACGAGGTCGTAGCGCTCCGCGAGCAAATCCTGTTGGCGCTTCGCGAAGGTCGGTTTCTCCGCTTGAAGGCGTTTTGTCAGCGTGGGGAAGTCTTCCTCGGCGGCGGCAACGGTCACCGCGCCGCCGACAAGCAGCGCGGCGGCGAAGGCCGTCGCGGACCAATGGATACGGAGTTTAATTTTCATGGCAGTTATTTCATGTGGGTGGTTGTGTTTTGTTGTCACAGTGTCTGCGCGGTCTAACGGAAACACGATCTGCCCCGAATGCGTTCGGGGCAAGGTTAAATATGCAAAGCATATCAATGTAGGTCACGAAGCTGACGGCCCCGCAGAAGAACCTCGAATCCGGAACCTGAACCCTGGACAGAAGCAGGGCCGCTCACAAAGAATACAAAACCAACGAGCAATCGGAATCAGAGGCGTTCCGGATCAACTCTAATCCCCGACTCTTTACTACATGAACTAACCCCACCTACCCCACCACGTGAGGGCAACGCAGCGGTGGCCCGACAAGGTGCGCCGGTTGTGGGGGAGTCGCAGTTCTTTAATCGTTCTCTTCCTGAAGCATGGACTTCAGCTGCTGCCGCAACTCCGGTGAATTCTTGTGACCATGCGCGGAAACCGCATGCTGCACCGCCCCATCGAGCACTTCCTCTTCCGTGCCCGAGATTTTCAATGTGCACTTCTTCTCGCTCGGGTGATTCCGGCAATCGATCGATTTTCTCATGATAGGATCCTGTTACTTTTTGTCGTATACCGCCGCGCTCTTGAACTTTTTGCCCTGCGGATCGGTTCCGCTCAAGGTGATGGTGCGGGTCTTGCCATCGGCCGCCACGACAATTCGACCGCTGGCAGTAACCTTTCCATGTTTCTTAACGGTTAGTTCCATTGTGTGGGGATCAACCGTCTTGTACGACCGCGCGTCTGAAGTCGGGTCGCCGGTGACGGGGTAGTATTTCCCGTCGAACTTGCCCGTCCACTCGTTGTGCGTGGGCTTACCGGCCTTGTCGGTGCCATCCACCGTGACTTTCACGTTACCACCTGCGGCTTCATAGACAACGGTGTTGTTCTTCGGCATCCCAGGGGCGAGCTTCGATTTGGCCTCGTTCAGCTTCCAGGTGCCCATCTGTGGGCTGGCAAAACACACTGCCCCTGCTGCAAAGCACAGCGCCAGACTCAAGACAATCGTTCTTGTTTTCATGTTGCCTCCATCGAGTCAGGATTTCCATTTTTCGTCAACCTTTTTTTCAAGACCAACAAGTGGTGCATGAGAATGTTCCGCACCCGCATCCACGCTTGACAACCTACACGCGGGTTAGCGGTTTGTCTTTCGCATCAAGACCTCTCTCATCTTCTGCAGAATGTCCGGCGAAACGACGTTGTGCTCATTCAAAACCAGGAGCGCGAAGTTATCCGCCAGGATCTCTTCCGGGTGGACGACATAGTCCGTGTTTCGTCCTACCTGTTCCATGAATCCCGAAACGTATTGCATTTTAACAAGCTTTGGCGACGAACCCTCGGACACGGGCTTGAAATCCTGAGAGCCGCTGCTCTTTTCCACCACCAGGAACTGGAACTGGAGGTAGTCAAAAAACTCGCCTCCTCGCTTGACGTCGTATTTCTCGACGCTAGAGAGCAGGATTGGCACGGCAAAAGATTCGCGGCCGTCTATCTGCACGCGGATGAAATGGTCGTTTCGCGGTGCATCGGGATTTGTGATCTTGCGGCGCTTGAGTTCGGGAGGGAGCTCTATCTCCTTGCATTTGGTAAAACCGATAATTTCGTACAGCCGTTCCCGCAGCTCCGGGTTGTGCCGGGATAGGATATGGAACAGCTCGTGGCAGATGAGCTTTTGCAGGTCCTGCTGGCTCTTGCCGAGGTAGGCCTTGGGAAGCACGATGGCCGTCCCTTGCGTGTAGGCTGCATCTCCTTGTTCCGCTCCGGTGGTTTTGATGACCTGAATGGTTGGAGGCAACGAAAGCGGCAGGCCGCGAAGCAGCGGTTGAATGGCCTCGATGACGGCCTGCACCGTCTGCCTCTCCTCTGTCGTCCAATCGACAACATTTCTTCTGACAAACTCCAGGAACTCAGTTTCCGAAATCGCCTTATCGGTTTTCATCCGCGCGGAGCGATCGAACGGACCCAGGCGCTGGATAAAATCATCCTTCGCGGTGAGTATCTGTCTGCCCTCACTTTGAGACGCGAAATGCACCTTCGCGCCGCCGAGTGGAAGGCCGGCGGAGGCGCGACAGGACAGGATGCAGACGCATGCCAGGGCTGCTAGGAAACGGCTGTTCATAAGGGTTACCACAATAAAGATAAGCTACCGGCGAAGCCGGTTAGCTCTTTTTATCGCATGGCCAGGCATCGTCGGCTTTGTGTCCTTCCAGTTCCACCATTTAAGCCGTTCGGGGTCGTGATTGAGCTCGCTGGCGAAATAGACAGCGCAACGAAAAACGTACAGGACGCACCTATCCTGGTGCTGACCACGGAGCATGCAAAGCCGCTTGTAAAGTCGCTCTGGACTGCGGCGACGTAGCGCTGTGACTTTGCGGATACCCAGATCGACCAAATCCCGTGCAAGGCTTGGTCCGATACCGGGAATACGTTGGAGGTCATTTAGATCGGTCGCTGAGATTCTGGCCTTTTGCACTAAGCGTTTCGGGTCTTTGTGAGTTATCGGTGGAGTCCATGCCAGCCATGCCAAGCCATGTAGAGAGCGAGTAAGACGAGCAAGACGCATGAGACATACGGCGCGCGGCGCATAGCCTCGCCGAAGCCACGGAAACGTTTCTCCGCGTGCCGTACACTCCATGCGGCGAGCGCGCCGGTAGCGACCATGGTAAGCGCGAGGCCGAAACTGAACGCTCCGACCATAGCAAAGCCGAGCGTCGCGCGCTTGAGTTGCAAGCAGACGAGCAAGACAGTGAAGGCCGCAGGGCAAGGCATCAGTCCGCCGGTGACGCCGAAAAGCACGATTTGCGGTGTGGTGACGGTGCGTCCGCCGAAACGCTTTGCGATGCCTTGCGCGTGCTCGCGCTCGTGGGCGTCCTGAAACTCTTTGCTGCCGTCGTCCTCGGGGTGGTGATGGTTGTCCTCGCGGAACTCCACGTGGCAAGTGTGGCGGCTGTCGCCTTGTGCGAAGGTAAGCACTGCGTCGAACTCGTGTGGCTCCGGGATGTCGTTGCGTGATTCGAGAAAGCCATCCTTCGGTGTGAATTGAAATGTCTGTCGCGCCCCATCGGCACGCACAGTTTCGAGTGCGACCGCCGCTGCCTCCGGCAGCGATGTGCCCTTCGTGGCACGCAGCCGGAAGACCGGCGGAACGCCCTCTTCAAAGACGCTCAACTCGAGCGTGCCGTGTCCGGTATCGAGGACGAACAACTCGCTGTGCGCGTGGTCGTGGTGGTGGTCTGATGCCTCACCTAACTCTCTGCGCGTGCGAAAATACATCCATGTGGCGAGCGCGAGAATCGCCACCGCCGAGCCGAGTTGGAGATACGGCTCGACCGTTTCCGCATCCCATTGGCTGCCATAGTGCAGCGCGGTCGCTGCGAGCACCCAAATGATGAACGAGTGCGAGATCGCCGCCGAAAGGCCGAGTAACACTGCTTGCCCGATTGTGCCGCGAATCGCGACGATGAAAGCCGCCATCATGGTCTTGGAGTGGCCTGGCTCCAAACCGTGCAAAGCACCGAGCAAGATAGCGGCGGGAATGAAAAGCCAAAGGCTGGTGGAGCCGCTTTGGAGAGCGCGGAGGAAGTCAGGCATTTGGAGACGGTAGAGTTATTGGCTGGCTTGAATCTCTGTTCACACGAGGCGGGCTAAAAACGCCTAACGAGATATAGGTCGAATAACGAGGCAGAAAATTTTCTCAAAGAGTTGCCCCAAACAAAGCTCCTACCCCGGCAGTCAGCGCCATCGCAAGTGCTCCCCAGAAGGTCACGCGTGCGGTCGGCGAGTCCGGCGTCGAGTCCCCGCGTGACATAGATGGCGGCCAGCTCTGCGTGTTCGTTTTCGCCGTCAGTGGCCAGCTCCTCACGCTCCCGATCCATGTCGGAGCGTTCCGTATCGGTTTGAGAACTGACGGAAACATATTCGCCTGCGGCCATCGACATCGCGCCCGCCACCAAACCGGCAGTCCCGGCGATCAGAATGCTGCCGCGGCTGGATTCGGCTGCGGCAACGCCCACGATCAAACTGGCTGTGGAAACGATTCCGTCGTTAGCCCCAAGGACGGCGGCGCGGAGCCATCCACTTCGGTGTGTTCGGTGTTTTTCAGGTTGTCTCATAATGAATACTCTCGCTCTCAGAAAGGCCTAACGAGATGCAGGCCGATTAGTTTGGCAATTAAAGGAGGGATTATTCGATCTAATGGCTTGCGTTCCGGTGAGGATCGGCAAAATGCCGACCATGTCCCCGAGCGTAGTTACCATCTCTGCTCCAAGCAATCCCAAACAGAGTTTCGAGGTCTGCAGGAAGGAGACAAAGTTTGGGGCGAGGCAGCGGCAGATTGTAGGGCGTCTGTGTCAGACGCCTCTTTTGGCAGATCGATTGGCGTTTCACAGAAACGCCCTACAATTGCAGCGTTCGCAGGCGCAGGGCATTGGCGATTACTGAGACCGAGCTAAGACTCATGGCTGCGCCCGCAATGATTGGACTGAGCAACAGGCCGAAAAACGGGTAAAGCAAACCGGCGGCGATGGGGATTCCAAGGGCGTTGTAGACAAAGGCGAAGAAAAGGTTCTGGCGAATGTTGCGCATCACCGCCTTGCTCAAATGGATCGCCTTTATAATTCCATCAAGGTCGCCTTTAACGAGCGTGATGCCGGCGCTTTCCATTGCCACATCCGTGCCGGTGCCCATGGCGATCCCAACGTCGGCCGCTGCGAGAGCTGGCGCGTCGTTGATTCCGTCCCCGGCCATCGCGACCACGGATTGCTCTCGCAATTGTGTAACTCTCTCGTGTTTGTCCTTGGGCGCGACCCCCGCTTCAACCTGGTCGATTCCCAATTTCTTTGCGACCGCTTGCGCGGTGCGCTCGTTGTCGCCCGTGAGCATGATCACTTTCAACCCCATGCCTTGCAGTTCTCGCAACGCTCCAGGGGTCGACTTCTTGATCGGATCGGCCACTGCCAGGATTCCGGCGGCACGGTTATTGACCGCAACAAAGATCACGGTCTGACCTTCGTCCTGCAAGGCCTGGCCCTTTCCTTCCACAGCTTCGAGTCCGGAGATTCCGTTCTCGCGAAGGAAAGCTGGCTGGCCGACAAGAATTATTCCCGGCGCCGCCGTGGCAGTTACTCCGCCACCAGTAGTTGACGAAAAGCTGGTGAGTTTGCCGAGAACAAGGCCCTTCGCGCCTGCCAGGATTGCCGAGGCCAAGGGATGTTCGCTTTGTTGCTCAGCAGTGGCCGCCGCGGCGAGAAGATCGTCTTCGCTTATCCAGCCGGCGGTAATGATTTTGGTTACTCGTGGTTTGCCCTCGGTGAGCGTGCCGGTCTTATCAAGGACGAGGGTCCTCACCTTTTCCATTAACTCGATTGCTCCGGCGTTTTTTATGAGGACGCCCTCCTGAGCGCCGCGGCCTACTCCGACCATAATGGACATCGGGGTGGCCAGGCCGAGAGCGCACGGGCAAGCGATGATCAGCACCGCAACTGCGTTCACGATGGCGTGCGCCAAACGTGGCTCGGGACCGATCCAGGCCCATAAGACAAAAGTTGCGAGAGCTGCCAGGAGAACAGCTGGCACAAAGTAACCCGAGACTTTGTCGGCGAGCCGCTGGATCGGCGCGCGGCTGCGTTGCGCTTCGGAAACCATCTGCACGATCTGCGCCAGGACGGTCTCCCTTCCAACTCGCTCAGCCATCATGACAAAGCTGCCGGTATTATTGAGTGTGCCGCCGATCGCTTTATCACCTAGACCTTTCTCAACCGGCAGCGCTTCACCCGTAAGCATTGACTCGTCGATTGTTGTCCGGCCTTCGATAACGCTCCCATCCACCGGAACCTTTTCGCCAGGGCGCACGCGGAGATGATCGCCGTTTTTCACATCGCCCAGCGGAACGTCTTGTTCCTCGCTATTCAGCACGAGCCGGGCTGTGGCCGGCGCAAGACTTAGCAAGCTCCGGATTGCGCTACCTGTCCTATGGCGTGCGCGAAGCTCAAGTACCTGACCAAGCAGGACGAGGACGGTTATCATCGCGGCCGCTTCAAAATAGATCCCGATCTTTCCGTGGTGGGCGAGCGACGTGGGAAACGCGCCCGGAAATAGCATGACGACCGCGCTATAGAGGTAGGCCACGCCGACACCTATCGTGATGAGCGTGAACATGTTCAGATTGCGGCTCTGAATCGAACGCCAACCGCGTTTGAAAAACGGCCACCCGGCCCAGAGAACGACGGGCGTGCTGAGACCAAATTGAATCCAGCGCGACACGTTGCCCGATAGCCACGAGGGCGCGTGGGGAGCGAGATGCGACATGGCCAGGAAAAACACCGGCAAGGTCAGAGCCGCTCCGATCCAGAAACGGCGGGTCATGTCGATCAGTTCGGAATTATCTTCCGTGGTCTCGACCGAAATCG
>DASVJK010000069.1:0-4619 GCA_036385955.1 Chthoniobacterales bacterium
TGTCGTTCTTGATACAGACGGGAAAGGTCGCTGCGCCCGATTGCTTTAACACGTTCGGCTGGCTCGGGGCCGAATCGTCCTTCTCCACAGACCATTTCGCGGTGCCGCTGCCGGTTTGCGTCGCCGTCCATCCAGGAGGAGTCGCTCCAGTTTTGAGATTATCAAAGTTCACGGTGCCGGCCGATACCAATGCTGTAACAGCTATGACGGCCAGCGATGCAAAGAGTAGCGTTTTCATTTGAGGCTTTCAGAGTGGAGCTTAGCTTCAATTCGATGCCGACGTCGTAACGCCAGATAACCCTGTCACGAGCAGCGCGCCTTTGACCGCATTAGCGAGATCTTTTGCCGGGCCTCTCCCCCAATAATGGAGAAAGAGAATGCGCGGGTTTTCGTGCGTCATGTGCGAGTGAATCGCGACGATGTTTATCCCGGCGTGACGAAGCGTCTTGAGGGCCGGTTGCAATTCATCTTCGGTCACAGCGAAGTCGCCATCGACGATCGCATTGTCGTCTGCGCCAGCAAATGCCGCCCAGGTATTGACGCCAATCTCCTTACCAATATCGACGCCGTGCATTTTCGACTTCTTGCCGATCGTGAACTTGACCATGCCGTCCTTCGCGTCCCCTTGCATGGCGAAGATTTCGTTTAACGGTGCAGCGGTGATGGAATTCTTCGCGGGGAGTGGACCCTTTTCGAGCGCACGTTGACTAAACGTGCTTCCCGGTTTCGCGTTCGCCCCGCGGATTGTCTTGATGGTGTCGTAAACCCTTCTCACGGCACCGGCCAATTTCTCGACGCTGCCTTCACCGCCGATGTGCATGAAATAAACCTTCGGCTCATCGAAGAAGAAATGGTTGTGCAGCGCGGTTACGCTCAGCCCGTTGTCGAGCGCGGCTGACATCGCGGGATTGACTTCGTCCTCAAACAAAACGGTGTCACCCATCATCATGGCTTTGTCGTTCGTCCCTTGGAACGCGGCCCACGTTCCAAGTCCCATGAACGGCGGCATCTGCCACCCAGTTACCGATACTTTCACGTCATCGCGCGGGAAGGTAACTTTATAGACACCTTCCTTCTCGTTGAGTTTGCCCTTGAGACCGATTATTTCATCGATCTTCGCCGTATCGAGCGCAGCTTCCGCTGCACAGACGGCGCCGAACACTGCACCGGCCAGACAAATAACGCGGAATGTTTTCATGTTAATGAATTCGTTTGGCGGACGGAGCGTGTTCGCCTTATTGCTGAAATCTTTACCACTCATCGCGCACTGACATTCTCGCGTCCGGAGCAAACCAGCTACAGATCGTGCTTGCGATGTTTGCCCACAAGAAGCAGACTCGCCCCAATGAAGCTGCGTCTTAGCGACGGCAACTTGATCGCGCTACGCGCGATCGTGGCCGCCGGGTTTATCAGCGCATTTCTCTTCACGGTGGTGCTCTCCGCCGCGCCGCAACTCCACGAGCGCATTCACCAGCTGGCCGGCGCGACCCACGAATGTGCCGTAACGCTGCTCACCTCCGGCAACTGCGCACACACTCCTTCCGACGCGATCACGATCGCTCCGCCTCCACCGCAGCCTGCCTCCCGATTCTCCCAGCCCGGCTTTCAAGTAGTCAGCCCGCGTCTCGAATTCTCTCTTCTCGAGCACGCTCCGCCGGCGATCTCCTGACCATTGGTGTTCCGCTTTTGCGGACAGCCGCCTGTGCGCGTTCCGCCGGCCGCTGATCCAATGCGCGCCGAACGCAGCTAGTCCGTTCAGAATTCATGTCGGTCCCAATTGGCCCGATTCAATCAGGAGATGAAATGAGAAAGTTTGTTTTTGTGGCGCTTGCCTGTTGCGCGGTGGCAACAGGGGCGGTGCGTAGCGCTGAGCCCGCATCCGACGCGGCGCCGGCAGGAACAACTCCCGCCAGCACCGCCGATGTTGAAGCCTTGCGTCAACAAGTCCAATCGCTCACCGCGATGGTGCAGACCCTGCAACAGCAGGTAAGAGATCAGCAGACCGCGTCGGAAAAAAATAATTCCACGGCGCCTTCCCTTCCCCAAAACCCGGAAGCGCAATCCGCCGAACTCGCAAGCTCCCCCGCGCCAGCAGCAAGCCCGCCGCCGCTTTTCCCCACCACGGACACTGCCGTCGTCGCGTCCGCGCCAGCGGTGAACGCGAATGGCACCGCGATCGACGCATTCCCGACCACCGACGCGTCGGTAACAGCAACTTCAGCGACGGTATCGACTTCGGACACCGGCTCTTCCTTGACCCAGCCGGTTCCCATCATCGGGGGCGGAAACAAGAATTACATGAACATTTCGTTCGACGGCATGTTCGCGCTCGCCGGTTCCAGCGCGCGCGATCTCTACAACGTCGAGGTCGGCGACCATGATCCGCAACAGCGGGGCTTCAATGCGCGCAACGCGGAAATCGCCATTGACGGCGCGGTCGATCCTTATTTCGAGGGCTTCGCAAATATTGTCCTCAAGCTCGACAATGGTAACGCGACGGAGATCGAACTCGAAGAGGCGTTTCTGCAAACGACGAGCTTGCCGTTTGGTTTGCAGATAAAAGCCGGGCAGTTTTTCGACGCATTTGGCCGGATCAACCCAACGCATCCGCACACCTGGGAGTTCGCGGATTCCCCGCTTGTGAATGGACGTCTGCTCGGCCCCGACGGATTGCGCGGAGTCGGCGCGCAAATCTCCTGGACGGTTCCCGTCTCGTGGTATTCGCAAGGCATCTTCGCCGTCCAAAACGGGCGCGGTGGAACTGCGTATTCCTTTCGCAACCCTGGCGACGCCGACGTTTTCTACGGACGCCAGACAATCGATCGCGACGCGAGCGCTTTGCGCGACTTCGTTTTCGTTCCACGCTGGGAGAACTCATTCAATCTGAGCGACACGCAAACCGTCCTCGTGGGCGCCTCGGGGGCGTTCGGCTCCAATGACACCGGCCCAAACTCGCACACCCAGATTTACGGTGGTGATTTCCTGTACAAATGGAAGAGCGCGCGTGCCGAAGGGGGATTCCCGTTTGTGAAATGGCAGACCGAGGCCATGTATCGGCGCTTCGAGGCGGGGCGCGGACTCGATGATTCGTTCCCCGTCAGTGAGACCTTCGACGACTGGGGGATGTATTCGCAGGTGCTCTGGGGCTTCAAAAAAGGCTGGGTCGTCGGCGTCCGCGGAGATTATCTCCACATGGAAGACTCGCTTTTCACCGATGACATTGCGCGCCAAACGCGTTCACGCATCTCGGCGAACCTGACCTGGTATCCGACGGAATTTTCGAAGCTCCGTCTGCAATACAATCACGATTTCCTGGAGGAGAATGGATTTCTCGCGAGCCGCGACGTCGATTCGGTGTTCTTTCAGTTCGAATTCATTCTCGGCGCGCACGGCGCCCACAAATTTTAGCTCCACACACTTATGAAAAACCTTACCCGAATCTTTTTGAGCGCGGCGTTTTCCGCGATTGTCGCCACCGCCGCGGACGCGAAAATAAAAGTCGTCGCGACGCTGCCCGACCTCGCTTCGCTGGCGCGGGAAGTTGGCGGCGACAAAATCGAAGCGAGCGCGATGGCGAAGCCGACCGAGGATCCGCATTTCGTCGATGCGCGTCCGAGTTTTGTCGTCCAACTGCGCAGTGCGGACGTGCTGATCGATGGCGGCGCGGAACTCGAGCTCGGCTGGTTGCCCCCGCTGTTGCAGAACGCGCGCAATCCGAAACTCGAGGTCGGCAAACCCGGCCGGGTGCAAGCTTCACAAGGCGTCCGGTTGATGAATGTGCCGACGAATGTGACGCGAGCGGCCGGCGACGTTCACGCGCTGGGAAATCCCCATTTCATGACCGACCCGATCATCGCGAAGACCGTCGCGCTGCACATCGCGCAATCGTTCGCCGCGGTCGACGCACCGAACGCGGCCTTCTACGATGCCAACTACAAGAACTTCGAGGCGACGATCAACGCCAAGCTTCAGGAGTGGGGCACAGCCATGCTCCCCTTCAAAGGGCAAAGCGTCGTCGCCTACCACGATTCGTGGGTCTACTTCGCGCACCGTTTCGGCTTAAACATTGATGTTTTTCTCGAGCCGAAGCCAGGCATTCCGCCGTCGCCTTCACACCTCGCGGAAGTGATCGAAAAGATGAAAACGCAGAAGATCAAGGCAATCATCGTCGAGCCGTTCCACGATCGGAAGATCGCTGAGAAAGTCGCCAGCTCGACCGGCGCGAAAGTGGTGGATTTCGCGCAGTATCCCGGAGCACTTCCGAATACCGACTCTTACGTAAAGCTGATCGACACGCTTGTTTCGCGCCTTGCCGCCGCGATGAAATAACTCGTCCACCGATTTCACAGATTAGTTATGCAACAGCAGCCGTCCCTTTGTCCGTCTAGCCCTCCGGAATCTGCGTAAATCTGCGAAATCTGTGGATGATTCCTCTGAGACCTAACGAATGAAGCGGGAAGGAAAACTATGTGGGACGTAATGTTCTGGCCCATCGTGGCCTGTGTGCTCTTGCCGTGGCTGCTCGTTTATCTGGGCCTGCACGTCGTCCAGCGCGGCATCATCTTCATCGACATTGCGATGGCTCAGATGGCCTCGATGGGAATTTGCGTCGCTGTCTT
>DASVJK010000070.1:0-37750 GCA_036385955.1 Chthoniobacterales bacterium
CCGTGCTCGTCACTAACGCCCCGAGATAGAGACCTTCCGAGCGCGCCGTAGCCGCTGCCAATCCCATGTGCAAAGGAAAAAGCACGCTCAAGTAGCGCGGCAGCGATTCGAGAATCGTGTCGCTTAAGAAGATCAGAAGCACGCACCCAGCGATCCGTCCGTCGTGGTGCCTGACAAGGCCGTCATCTTTTTCACGTATCCGATTCTTCGGCGCCGTGGCCGCCTGCAACTGGATTATGTTACTTATGTGCGTGATGGGAAGGTGGGCCATCAAAAATGTCGCTATCCGAGTTCAAGACGATGTGTTTAGCGACCCCAAGCACCTAACCGGACAATGCGGCTTCTTCTGGCCTTAGGCGAAGAGCGCCCTCTCCCCGTACAAGATTTTGCTGGCGCTCGCGGCGTTTCGGCTGTGAATTCTCTCATGATCAAACGCGCACTTCCTGCCGTTCTCGGCTTTCTTGGTCTGTGCCTTCCCCTGGCCGCGCAGCAGACGAATCGTCCGGAGCAAACCGAAGACGAAACGATCACGCTGGAGCAATTGCAGCGCACCGGCACGGTGGACACCGCTTCCGCGCTCGCTCTTTATCAACCGGATACCTTCAGCACGTCGGGTGATTCAGTTCTGATTCATGGTTTCCCGACCCTGACCCTTTTGGATGGACGGCGTTTTTCTATTTCGGGCCCATTGGGCCGGCTGACGCCGCTCGATTTTTTTCCGGTCGCGTTCTTGAGAGCCGTGGAAGTACAGAAAGTCAACGCCTCCCCGATGTATGGCACGGATTCGCCCGGCGGGGTGGTGAACATGCGGTTGAATCGGGATTTTTCCGGCGGAGAGTTTGGCGTTTTCTACGGGAAATCGAGCGGCCAATTCGGTCGCGAGGACAAGCAGGCTTATATCCTCGGCAGCGTCGGAAATGAAAAATTCCAGATCACAGCCGGCGCGGCTTACGAGGAGTCGAGCGGGCACGTTCCGCGCCTGGGTCGTTAACGCGATCCGGCTAACTCCGAAGGCATTCGCGAGCAGGCTGGCTGGCCGGCGCGAAAGGTTGAGGCTGAAGAATCTCTTCGCGTTTCTCGTTCAACAAGAAATGGCGAAGACGTTTGTTATCTTAAATCCCGCAGCCGGCTCGGTGAAGGAGGTCGATGCGCTGGTGGAGCGCATTCAGCATCTTCCGGACGTGGAAGTGTGCATCACCGCGACGGCTGGCGCGGCTGTGAAATCCACGAGACGCGCGCTTCACAAAGGTTACGAGATGATCGTGGCGGCGGGCGGAGACGGGACCTTAAACGAGGTGGTCAACGGACTCCGCGAGGACGCCTCTGCTGTCGCCGTAGGACTGATTCCGCTCGGAACTGGGAACGATTTTGCCCGCACGCTTGGTCTGCCCACCGATGTCGATGAAGCGATCGCTGTGCTCCTCGCTGGCCATACTCGCGCGATTGACCTGGTGCGTATGAAAAGCGATGAGGTGTGCTATTTCGTTAATGTCTCCGCCGGCGGATTCAGCGGGCTCGTGGCTGAAAAGTTGACGCCCGAAATGAAGAAGACTTGGGGCCCGCTCGCCTATTTGCGTAGCGCCGCCGCCGCGCTGCCGGAATTGCGCGCCTACCGTACCACGTTGTCGCTCGACAATGCGGAATCGCTCACGCTTAGTTTATATAACGTCGTGATCGCAAATGGGCGCTACGTCGGCGGTGGCACGCAGATCGCGCCGGAGGCTTTGATCGATGACGGATTACTCGATATCATTTTGATCCAGGAACGCTCGACCGCTGAACTCGCGCTTCTTGCCACGCAGGTGGCGCTCGGCAATCATCTCTCCAGCGATGCGATTGTTTTCCGCCGCGCGGCAAAAGTAACCGTGAATTCGCGACCGGGGATGTGGTTCAATGTGGACGGCGAACTGGTCGGGAACGAGCCGGCTGAATTTGAGGTGCTGCCGCGTACGTTGCAGTTCGTCGTCGCCGCGCCATGAACAAAAAAATTGTTAATCCAGATCGTCTTGCGGCAATCACCGACTCGCTGCGTGAGCAAGGCCGCAAGCTTGTGCTGACGAATGGCTGCTTTGATCTGCTGCACGCCGGACACGTTCGCTATCTCCAGGCCGCGCGTGCGCTCGGCAACGCGCTCGCCGTCGCGATCAACGGCGATGATTCGGTGCGTGTGTTGAAAGGGGAGGGCCGTCCCCTGAACACCGAAAGCGACCGCGCTGAAATCGTCGCGGCGCTCGAGTGTGTAGACCACGTCGTCCTTTTTCCGGAAGTGCGTGCGACACGCCTGATCGAAAAAGTGCGTCCGTCCGTTTATGTAAAAGGCGGCGATTACACTCCGGCTTCGTTGCATCCGGAAGAGCATGCGGCGCTTGAAAAAATCGGCGCTGAGATTCGGATCTTGCCGTTCGAGCCGGGTCATTCAACTTCGGGACTGATCGAGAGAATGAAAAGACTTCCAGCCGGATGAGCCGGCTCGCGCTCGGAATTCTTGGATCGGGGAAAGGAAGCAACTGCCGCGCGATCCTCGAGCAGATTCGCGCACAGAAACTGGCGGCGGACGCGCGCCTCATTGTTTCCGATGTGTTCGACGCGGGAATTCTGGATATCGCGCGCGAATTCGGCGTGCCGAACGCGTATCTTCCGCCTGGGAAATTTCGCACCCGATTCGAACCGGTGGTCGAGATGGAATTAGTGAAAATGCTCGAGGCCGCGGGAGTGGAACTGGTGGTTCTCGCCGGTTTTATGCGTGTGCTCAAAGAGCCCATACTCAACGCATTTCCGCGCCGCATCATCAACCTGCATCCTTCACTGCTGCCAAAGTTCCCCGGCATGGAAGCGTGGAGGCAGGCGCTGGCCGCCGGCGAGAAATTCACGGGATGCACCGTTCACTACGTCGATGCCGGAATCGACAGCGGCGAAATTATCGCGCAGCGAAAAGTGCCGGTCATGCCTAACGACACTCCGGAATCTTTGCACGCCCGGATCCAGATCGCCGAGCGCGCACTTTATCCGGAAGTGATCGGCAGATTTTACGGAACGTAGGCGTCCGGCTCAGACGCGCTCCGCTTTTTGATCTCGCCCGAGAAGCTCCTGCATCGCTTGGTCGGGCCGCTTCCCTTCATAAAGAACGGAATAGATTTGATCGATGATTGGCGTTTCGATATTTAGCTTTCGCGCGCATTCGTAAGCGCTTTTCGTCGTCGGGATCCCCTCCGCCACCATGTGTGTGCCGGCGAGAATTTGTTCCAAGGTCTCGCCGCGCCCAAGCTTTTCTCCCACGCGCCGATTTCGGCTGTGCTGGCTAAAGCAGGTGGCGATCAAATCGCCGGCGCCGCTTAAACCGTAGAACGTCCTTGGGTTTCCACCCATGGCGGTGCCGAGCCGCAAAAGTTCCGCGAGCGAACGGGTGACGAGCGCCGCCTTCGAGTTGTCGCCGAGTCCGAAGCCATCGCTCACGCCGGCGGGAATCGCGAAAACATTCTTTAACGCGCCGCCCAGCTCGATGCCGATCGTCTCATCGCTCGAATAAATGCGGAACCGTTCGCTGCCCAAATGCCGCTGAAGTTCCTCGGCACATTCCGCAACCGGGCAACCGAGAACGGTGGCGGTGGGAAGGTCGCGCGAAACTTCCACGGCCAGATTGGGACCAGACATAACGGCGACTGTGTTCTGCGGGAAGATCTCCTCAAGAATCTGGCTCATCCGCATCCCAGTGCCGTGTTCGATGCCTTTTGTACAACTCAAAAGCACAACCTTGGAGCCTGCGAGCGAAGCGCGAAGCTGATTGGCAACGGACCGCAAAGCGATCGAAGGTGTGACGAAGACGATCAGATCAGCATCCGCGCAATCCGCGATGTCGCTCGTGACGCTGATTGATTCGGGAAGCTTAACACCAGGGAGATAGTCTGGGTTTTCGCGCGTGGCCCGAACCTTCTCTGTTCGCGCAGGGTCGTGGCCCCAAAGCGTGATTTCATTCCCTCGCTTCGACCAGAGGACCGCAAGCGCGGTTCCCCAGCCGCCCGCTCCCACAATTGCAGTTCGCCGGATGTTCATTTGCGGGTGAAGCGTTGTTCCGTTCCCTTAAGAAGACGAGAAAAATTCGAACGGTGTCTCCAAACGATGAAGGCCGCCATGACGGTGGAAAAATACAAAAGCCCCGTCCCCTCGATGATCTTCCAATGGATAAACAAGGCGACGGCTGCCGGGCAGGACGAGGCAGCGATGACGGATGCCACCGACACATAGCGCGTGGTTTCGAACACAATCACCCAAATGAGAAATATGGTTACTGCGGCAAGAGGCATCAGGCCGAAGATCGCGCCGACCGAAGTCGCCACTCCCTTGCCCCCCTTGAATCGAAGCCAGATCGGACAGGTATGTCCAACGACGCAGATGACCGCCGCAAGGATCGCAAAGTAGACCGCGTGCGTGCGCGCGAACGCGAGGTGCTCCGCTAAAAAGAATGCGAGACGGACGGCCGCGAATCCTTTGAACGCGTCCACGAAGAAAACCGCATAACCCCACCGCTTTCCCAAGACGCGCAGAACATTCGTTGCTCCGATATTCCCGCTCCCAGCTGAACGGACATCAACCCCCGCGATACGTCCGGCAAAATACCCGGCCGGGAAGGACCCGAAAAGGTAACCAAGACAACAAACGGCGAGCGCAAGAAACCACACGGTGATGAATTGCTTCGGGTTAACGCGTTACACTCCGTCGTTTGGACTGCTTGCAAACGATAACTTATTCTTTTCCAACCAAATAGAAATAATGGAAAGGTCTGTCGGCGTAATTCCGCTCACCCGACCAGCTTTCCCGATGGAATCGGGGCGGGTGGCCGCCAATTTTTGCCGTGTTTCCAGCCGCAAACCCCCAATTTGTTCGTAGTCGATGTCGCTCGGGATTGGCCGGGCGTGGCCGCGAGCCAGCTTTTCATTCTGACCGGCTTGACGCAGAACGTACCCTTCGTACTTCAAATCGGTTTCGACCAGCTCCCACAACTCTAGCGACGCCAGCTCTCGAATATGACGTGGAAGGGCGTCCAACTGAAAATCGGCCATTTTCAGCAGCGCGGCGACCGATTTACCCTGGAACCGCAATTCCTTGACCGACGTCCTTAGCTTCTCAAGGGCGCACATTTTATCGCGGAACACCGCGTGTCTAACTGGGTCGACCAGTCCAATTTCGAATCCTTTTTGGGTCAGCCGTTGATCGGCGTTGTCCTGGCGGAGGGAAAGCCGTTCCTCGGCGCGGCTCGTAAACATTCTATACGGTTCGTCTGTGCCGTTACTGGTCAGATCGTCGATCATCACCCCGATGTATGCTTCGCGGCGGGAGAGGAGGAATGGTTGCCGCCGCCGTACCTTCAAGGCCGCATTTGCTCCTGCTATAAGTCCTTGCGCAGCAGCTTCTTCATATCCTGATGTTCCGTTTACCTGCCCGGCGAAATAGAGTCCCTCTACGAGTTTGGTTTCCATCGTGGCGTGAAGTTGGGTAGGGGGAAAATAGTCGTATTCCACCGCGTAGCCCGGCCGCATGAGTTCGGCTCGCTCAAGACCGGGAATGGATCGGATAAATTCTATCTGAACGTCATACGGCAGGCTCGTCGAGAGCCCGTTGACGTAGAACTCCTCGGTATGTCTTCCTTCGGGCTCGAGAAACACTTGATGCGAAGGCCTATCCCTGAATTTGACTATCTTATCCTCGATGGATGGACAATATCGTGGTCCGGTTCCCTGGATCTTCCCGGAATAGAGTGGAGATCGGTGGAGGTTTCTGCTGATTATCTCATGGGTTCGCGCCGTTGTATGGGTGATCCAACAGGCTAGTTGTTCCACGTGGAACGATCGTCCATTCAAAGTGAAGACATCGTTTGCGCCCGGGTCAGGTAACGGCAAAAAGCTAAATCTAGGCGGCGGGTCGTCTCCGAGCTGTTTTTCGCACCGGTTAAAATCGATGGAGCGGCTGCTTATTCGGCAGGGCGTTCCCGTCTTGAACCGTCTAACTTCGAAACCAAGCTGCCGCAACGATTCGCTTAATCCAGAACTTGTGTCCGCCATCCGCCCACCAGGCCGGGAATTCTCGCCAACATGTAACAACCCTCGTAAGAAGGTGCCGGATGTCACCACAACGGCGGTCCCAAAAACGGACATGCCGATATCGCTTTCGACACCTATAACGACCCCTGCCCCATCCGTGCAGATTTTCGAAACAGTCGCTTGTTTGATATCCAGCCCTGGTGTTCGCTCTAGCACCGCCTTCATCCGAAATTGATACGCCTTCTTGTCACATTGCGCTCGCGGCGCCCGAACGCTCGGGCCCTTAGTGCGATTCAGCATCCGATACTGGATACCCGTCGAATCGGCGTTTATCCCCATGGCACCACCCAAGGCGTCAATTTCCCTAACGATATGGCCCTTTGCCAGTCCGCCGATCGCCGGATTGCATGACATCTGAGCCACGGTATCTAAGTTTTGGGTCAACAAGAGCGTCGAACAACCCAGCCGAGCCGCAGACAAAGCCGCTTCCACTCCCGCGTGGCCGCTTCCGATCACGATCACGTCGTATTTGTTCGGCAGTGCGTGCATTGTTCAACGGGGAACTACTCTAATATGCCGTGCTTTGGGAATGGAAGTAGTTCCTGTAACATAAATTCCGCTCTCACCCCGGCAAGCGTCCACGTTACGATTCTTAGGCGAGGCGCAAACTCGGCCAGAACCTGCCGGCACGCCCCGCAGGGAACAATTGGAACCCTCGAGTCGGCCACTATTGTGATCGTTTTAAAATGCCGTTCTTCTTGTGCAACCGCCATTCCTACACATACGCGTTCCGCGCATAGGGTCAGGCCGAGAGACACATTTTCGACATTACACCCAGCAAAGATCCGCCCCGAAACGGACAACAGCGCCGCCCCCACTAGGAAGTTGGAGTAGGGAGCATAAGCCCGAAGTCGCGCGGCCGCCGCTATTTCCTGGAGATCATAATTCATAACATATTAAACAATAGTGTCTTGCGGCACGCTTTCCAGCCCGGGATCCACGCCCGTGGGCCTTTGAGCGGCCGCATCCCGTTCGGCTTCTTGAAGCAGTCGCAGCGCTATTCGCCCGAGCAAAACCAGAACAAGCGCCGCGCTAGCAAACCCACCCAGCCAAACAAGATACTCTATCGCTCGCGGATGAGTTTTGCCGCGCGCGAGGTTCAAGCCCAATTGACCAAGTGTTCCCAGGTAAGAGTAAAGAAATAAACCCGGAGCCTGCCCGATCGCGACCCAAAGCATGCAGGTTCGAAACCGAATTCGGGTCAGACCATAAAGATAATTCAGCAGACTTGTTGGGAAAAGAGGATGCAGCTGGCTGAGAAGAATGATCTTCCACCCTTCTCTCTCGACCGCAGGTTCCAACGCAACCAATGTCCGATTTCGCAGCAATTTTCGTTTCAGCCATTGCCGCCCGATCCATCGGCTGATGAAAAACGAGATCGCCGCGCCCGCTACATTTCCGAGCAGCGCGATGAGGAACCCCCACCATAGCCCAAAGAAAAAACCGGCGCCGATACTCAGCACGCCGCCCGGCAGGAGCAGGACGTTACAGCAGGCATAGAGCAACGGATAACAGATCGCGCTCCATGCGCCCCATTGCATGACGCGTTGCTGGACCGCCGCCAAAATATCTACGATGGGGAGAACGCGTGAAAGGAAAAATAAGGCGATCGCGACAATGATCAGACCGCTGAGCTGGACGATAATTGCGCGGCGAATTTGGACCATCGCCAGACACTCATCGCTTCAAACGCCTCGCGCAAATTCGGCGAGCTCGACCGTTGTCTCGTATTGCAGAAATGGCGTGATCAGATAAACCCCCAGGTAACATCCCAGCGCGGCTCTCGCGATTTCCTTCGCCAACTTGATTCCACGGGCGCGACCCTGCGCGCCGTCGAGGCCGGCCATCTCGGCGCGCACAGAGTCGGGAACAACAATGCCAGGGACTTCGTTGTGGAGAAATTCGGCCTGGCGCCCGCTCATCAGCGGCCACACTCCGGTGAACATCGGGATCGGTATGTGTGCGGTGAGCCGCAACATTTTTTCCACGAGACGCACATCGAAGACCGGTTGCGTCATGGCAAACTGCGCACCCGCGGCGACCTTGCGCTCCAGCCGATTCACTTGCGCATCGAGATTTCTCGCGTTCGGATTAAACGTGCAGCCAATAACAAAACCAGTTGGTGTCTTGATTGATTTCCCGGCCTGACTGAATCCTGCATTCAAACGTTTGATAATCGAAATCAGCTCGACTGAGTTCACATCATAAACGGAAGCCGCGCCGGGATGATCGCCGACCTTCGCGGGATCGCCTGTCAGCGGAAGGACATGACGCATCCCCAGCGCAGCCATCCCAAGTAGGGCACTCTGCAATCCGAGGACGTTTCGGTCGCGGCAACTCAAGTGCAGAAGTGGAGTGATGCCGAAGCGCTCCTTTAGCATCGCGCCGATGGCGAGATTGCTGACGCGGAGGATGGCGAGCGAATTGTCCGCCAGAGTGATCGCGTCGCATCCTGCTTTGACGAGGGCCTGCGCGCCGGCAAAAAACTTATCGAGAGCCAATGTCTTTGGCGGATCGAGTTCGCAGATGATCACACGTTTTCCCTGCGCGATCCGGTCGAGCAGGCTCTCTTCGCTCTGCGATTCCTGGCGCGGGCGTTCAGGCGGTGGCTCGGCTACCACGCGCACCGGTTTGCTGCGCACTGGATGCAAATTCGCGATCGCGGCCGCGATCGCCGCAATGTGCTTCGGGTTCGTTCCGCAACATCCGCCAATCAAGCGGGCCCCTTCCGCGACCATCTCGCGTGCCGACTGCGCGAAGTAGTCCGGCGCAGTGTGATAGATAAAACGGCCCTCGTGATATTTCGGATAGCCGGCGTTGGGATAGGCTGAGAGCAGGTATTCCGCCGGCACGCGTTGCAGTAATTGCACCATGCCATGAGGGCCGTTCATGCAGTTCACGCCGACTATTTGCGCCTTGAGGTCCCGCAGTCTCGTGAATGCATCCACGAGCAGCATCCCCGAAGAAATCCGCCCTTCCGGAGCGCAGGCAAAAGAACAGATCGCAAGGTCGCCGCCGAGCTCGTTCTTGGCCTGCAGCGCGATCTCCATTTCTCCGAAGTCCATGAATGTCTCGAAGAAAATTAATTGCGCTCCGCCTTCGAGAAGCGCGCCGACTTGTTCGCGAAAACACTGTGCGCGATCAATGCCACGAGCTGCCGCTTCCTCCCCGCTAATGCCGAGCGGCCCCACGCTCCCGGCAACATAAACGTCTTTGCCCTGCGCTGTCTTCACGGCGATTTGAGCCGCGGCGCGATTGATCTCCACGACGCGGCCTTCGAGCCCAAATCTTTCCAACCGCACCGCGTTCGCGCCAAACGTGTTCGTTTCAATCACCCTTGCGCCTGCGCCAATATACTGCTGGTGGATCGTCTCAATCCGATCCGGTTCTGTCACACATAGCTCTTCAAAACAACGCTCGAGCGGAATCCCAGCCTCCAGAAGGAAAGTCCCGATCGCTCCGTCTCCACAGAGAACGTGAGATTGAAGTTCGTCGAGCAAATCCATCGCGAATGCGATTAAGGCCACGTCGCCTTCGGGTCAAACGGTGACGGCCTGCGTTCGCGAAAACTCGATCAGTAAATCCAAGGCCACTGACTAGCACCTCCAGTATTTGCAAGAGCGCCAGCTCCGCGAACTTTATTTCGCGGCGGTAAAACAAAACGCTCAACAAGAAGCCAACAAGTTCAAATAAGGCCGAATAGTTTTAGTCCGCGTCAAGATGAAGGGATTTGTGGTGACTCGCGCGCACTGTTATCAACAGGGCTCCACCACTTCTGTCCAAGAGGAGGAGGGAGGCCGCGAAGTGGGTTATTCACGCCAATATGATTAAGAATTGTGTTCCCAAAGAAGATTAATTCTTAAAGAGACTGTTAAGAACTCTGCCCAAAGCCCGTCTCTCAATATCGCCTTGTGTTCAAACGCAGACAATAAAACTGAATGAAGGTCGATCACCATGTCCTTGACTCGCGCGAGTCCATTGAAAGCCCGAATCTCCTTTGTGCTCTTGCGGTCATGACAAAAGCGCCGCGCGCCGGCCAGGTTAAAACGCGCCTGACGCCGCCGCTCACTCCAGAGGAGGCGGCTGCTCTTAATACCTGCTTTCTTCGCGACACAACCGTTGCAATTTCGATTACGGCTGCAAAAGGTATCGCGCGGGGTCTCGTCGTCTATACCCCAGTTGGTACCGAAGCCATCTACGGTAACATTCTCCCTGCTGAATTTCAGCTGGTTCCGCAGCGTGGCGAAGCGCTTGGAGAACGAGTGATCTTTGCTATTGAAGATCTTTTCCGACTCGGGTTTGCATCAGTTTGCCTGATCAATTCCGATAGTCCGACGGTACCGCAGCGAGCTTTTACCGAGGCAGCAACAATATTGGCGCAAACCGAAGACGCGGTTGTGTTGGGACCATCTGACGACGGTGGATATTATCTCATCGGTTTGAAGAAGCTGCATCGCGCTCTTTTCGAAAATATCGCTTGGAGCACAGGGCGCGTCTTACAACAAACGATCGAGCGCGCTCTACAACTGAACATGAACGTCCATTTCCTGCCGACATGGTACGATGTCGACGATCACATGATGCTCCGGCGCCTGTGCGAGGAATTCTTTGGTCCCCACGGGAGCACAGCCGCGGGATATCCGGCTCCAGCCACGCGCGGCTATCTCGAGGGGCTTTTGAAACGCGAAGGACGGGATCGCATTTGGCCTAACGAATCGTTGCCATGACTTCGCCTCTAACAAGTGCACTCTTTTGTCGCAGTAAAGGCATCGTTCGGCGCGTAAAAGTGGCTGATGAGTGAGCCCGTCGGCCTTCCAAATTTTGATTCGCCGATCGTCAATCACGCGCGCAAGGATTTCCCGCTGCTCGATGCGAACATGAGCGTGGCTGACGCGCTTGAACGCATCCGGCACGAAGGCGTGGGTGAACGCGTAATTTATTTTTTCGCGACCGATGCCGAGCAACGTCTCGTCGGGGTCTTGCCCACTCGGCGGTTGCTGACTGCGCCGCTCGAGACGCGGCTGGAAGAAATAATGGTGCGCCGCGTCGTCGCTATTCCCGCGAGCGCGACCGTGTTGGAAGCGTGCGAATTTTTTGTGCTCTACAAATTCTTTGCGTTTCCGGTTGTGGACCGGGCGCGTCGGGTTGTGGGCGTCGTGGATGTCAGCTTGTTCGCCGAAGAGATGCTGGAAGCGGGTGACCGCGAGGAAGAACGGCCCACCGTCGCCAGTCTCGGCGAGGATGTGTTCGAAGCGCTCGGTTTTCGGCTGGCGCAGATTCGCGGAGCGTCACCCTGGCGTGTCTTTCGTTATCGCTTCCCCTGGCTGCTCGCCACCGTCGGCGCCGGCACAGCTTGCGCGGTCCTCGCGGGCGCGTTTGAGGCGACGCTCGCCGGCAGCCTGGTCGTGGCATTTTTTCTCACGATGGTGCTCGGGCTCAACGAGAGCGTCAGCATGCAATCCATGACGCTCACCATTCAAGCGCTGCGTGTGAACACGCTGACACGGCGCTGGTTTCTCGATAACCTGCGCCGGGAAATTGTGACAGCGCTACTTCTCGGCATGGCCTGCGGTCTTCTCGTGAGCGCCATTGTTTGGTTGTGGCGGCGCGATGTAAATGGCGCGGCGGTCGTGGGCGGCAGCATCGCGGTCTCGCTCGTCACGGCATGTTTGTTTGGATTCAGCGTGCCCTCGCTTCTCCATTGGCTGAAACTTGATCCGAAAATCGCCGCGGGGCCGGTGACGCTCGCGGTTACCGATTTCTTCGCGCTAGC
Source organism: Chthoniobacterales bacterium (assembly GCA_036385955.1). Taxonomy (GTDB): domain Bacteria; phylum Verrucomicrobiota; class Verrucomicrobiia; order Chthoniobacterales; family UBA10450; genus AV80. The sequence goes on from DASVJK010000070.1 coordinate 11,869, forward strand.
ATTCTATTTCTCGCTCGCATGGCTGCTGCTTTGATGAGTGCGGTCAGCGCTCGTGTCTCGGTGATCATTCCAGCCTTTGATGAAGAGGAGCCGATCGCGGCTGTGGATAACGGCAGCACCGAGCGGGCGTAAAAGTTTTTGATTCCGTGAGCGGTTAGGTCTTCTGGCAGCGCGGACACCAAGCCGTGGTTCGTCCGCCAATTTTTTCCTTACGCAAAGGTGATCGATGGCGCGGGCAGACACCTTCGCGTTTCCATTTTTGATGGATAAGCCAATCAGCCGGCGGATCAGAGAAATCGGGACCAATGATGCGCAGCGATTCGCTCGCGACAAAGCGCGTCTCCCGGAGCAATCGCGCGCGTTGCGCCGGAGATAAGGCACTGGCCGAAATCGCGGGCACGATCTTTGCGCGCCAAAGGATTTCGTCCGCCATCCAGTTCCCGATTCCAACGAACCCACTTTGCAGCAGCAGGACAGCCTTGATCGGCGCCCGCGCATGACGATCGAGGAATGCGTTGAGAAACCCGCAATCGAACTTGTCGGAGGAGATGTCGGGTCCTCCCACGTGCCACCATTCCGGCTCGGACCTGCCATGATGAAATCGCACTCGCCCAAAGAGACGCGCGTCGCGTAGAACGAGAGCCTGCCGCGTCTGTTGCAGGGCGAAGTGATCGTGTTTTTCCTGGGGTAACCCGGCTGGCTCCGTCCGCAATTTGCCGCTCATCCCGAGATGGATCCCAATCCAATTCCCAGCGGAAAATTCGAACAACATCTGCTTTCCTCGCGCGGAGGAACGCAGGAAACGCCGGCCAGTTAAATGCTCCACCATTTTCCGTGGATCGCTCCCGCGAAAAATCCTTTTTCGCGGATGGAGCTGCACCGCGATGATCTTCTGGCCAAGGCCGCAGTCCCATTGCTTTCGAAAAAATTCCACCTCGGCCAGTTCCGGCATCGGGCAAAATAGAGCGGCCAGCACGCCGGGCAATGGCAGTCACGGCCTGTGAAGCGCTGCGGGCCGTGCTACTTTCAGCCGATGGAGAAGGTGATTATTGTCGGCAGCGGTTGCGCGGGACTGACGGCGGCGATTTATGCGGCCCGCGCGAACCTGAGTCCACTCGTGCTCGAAGGCCGCCAGCCTGGCGGGCAACTTTCCACGACCACGATGGTCGAAAATTTCCCCGGCTTTCCGGAAGGCATCGACGGCCCGCAACTAATCCTGAACATGCACGCGCAAGCGGAAAAATTCGGAGCTCGCTTTGCGTATTCGGAGGTGACCGATTTCGAAGGCCTCGAGGGCCACGTCCGGATCAAGGTCGACGAAGAGTGGCTGGAAACGCGCGCTCTCATCGTCGCAAGCGGCGCGGCAGCCCGCTGGCTGGGACTCGAGAACGAAGAAAAACTGGTTGGTCATGGATTAACCTCCTGCGCGACGTGCGACGGTGCCTTTTATCGCAATGTGCCCGTGTGCGTGGTCGGCGGCGGCGATTCCGCGGCGGAAGAAGCGCTTTTCCTCACGCGTTTCGCTTCGAAAGTCTATCTCATCCACCGGCGTGACAAGTTGCGTGCTTCCAAGATCATGGCAGACCGAGTGCGCGCGTGTGAAAAAATCGAGCCGATCTGGAACACGGTCGTGACAAAATACATCCCGGACGAAAAGGACGAAATGCGCGCGGTGATGTTGCGCAACGTGGAGACGCACGAAGAGCGGGAGCTTCCCGTGGCCTGCGTCTTCGTCGCGATCGGCCACGATCCGAACACGAAGGCGTTTCAAGGGAAACTCGAAACAGATCCGGACGGATATTTGCTCGTCAGACATCTTGCGGAAAGCAAACACCCGGGCGTTTTCATCGCGGGGGATGTGGCGGATCGTGTTTACAAGCAGGCCGTTACCGCCGCCGGCTCCGGCTGCGCCGCGGCGATGGAGGCGGAGAAATATCTGAGCAGACTGGAGAAGTGATTTGCGAATTGCGAGTTGCAAGTTGCGATTGAAGAGCAGGGATGAACGAGCGCGAGATGATTGCGCGGACCAAACAGTTCGCGCTGCGGATAATGAAGCTTGTGGGAGCTTTGCCAAAGACCGTTCAAGGACGGGCTATCGCAAGCCAGTTGATGCATAGTGGCACGTCGGTAGCGGCTAATTACCGCGCGGCTTGCCGTTCCCGATCAAAGGCCGAGTTCATTGCGAAGCTCGGGACACTGGAGGAGGAAGCGGACGAAACCGCATTTTGGTTGGAATTGATTATCGAAGGCGCCCTGCTGACCGCTTCCCAGATCCAGCCGTTGCTGACAGAAGCACTTGAGCTCGTTGCCATGACGGCCGCCTCGAAAAAAACGGCTTCGAGCGCGCTTGCGAAATCGCAAATCTCTTGAAGATCTGCGACCTCACTCAATTTTATTCGCCTCGAAGTGGTGGAGTGAAGCGCTACGTCCACGAAAAAATTAGCTACATCCAAACGAAATCGCCGGATGACGAACACGTGCTCATCATCCCCGGCGCAGGAACAGAGGTCGTGACCGGTGAGCGTTCCCGGATCTACTCAATTCATTCCCCGCTTGTTTCTCGCTCGTCGCGCTATCGCGCCCTCTTGGATTTGCGCGCCGTCGGCGAAATTCTCGAGCGTGAGCGTCCGAACATCATTGAGTCCAGCGATCCCTATCAAGTGGGCTGGAAAGCGATTTCAGCCGGCCGATCACTCCGCGTGCCGGTCGTGGGTTTCTATCATTCGCATTTTCCCGAGGCCTATTTGCGCGGCACGGCAAAGTTTCTGGGGAAGCGCAGCAGTAAATTCCTGATCGCGGGTGCGAAGGAATATGTGCGCAAGCTCTATAACCGGTTTGAGGCGACACTTGTGCCCTCCCAACAATTGGCTCACGTCCTGAAAGATTGGGGTGTGCGCAACGTGCGCACCGTAAACCTCGGTGTAAATACCGAGAGCTTTTGCCGGGCTTTGGATGACTCGGCTCAGACTCGAAGCTCATTGGGAGTCCGGCAGGACCGAAAACTTCTCCTCTACGTTGGACGGCTCGCTCATGAAAAAAACACTGAGACGCTTTTCGCATCCTTTGAAATGCTGGCGAAACGGCGACCGCATGAATTTGAGCTGCTCATCATCGGCGATGGCCCACAACGCGAACAGCTGCGTCAACTCCAGACACAAACCGGCGGCGTGAAATGGATTCAGTACTGCACCGATTCACTGGAACTTGCGCGCTTTTATCGTGCCGCCGACTTGTTCGTTCACCCGGGTATTCAAGAAACATTTGGACTGGTCGCGCTTGAGAGCCAGGCGTGTGGCACGCCCGTGGTCGGGGTTCGCGGCTCGTACATGGACCGGATCATTTTTCACGAACAGGAATCGTGGGCCCGGGAAAACGCACCGGAGGCGTTGGCGGATGCGATCGAGGAATTTTGTGGCAAAGATCTTGAAAGCCTGGGCGCGGTCGCTGCGAGGGTGGCGACCGAGCGTTATTCCTGGTCACGAGTTTTTGAGGGACTCCTTTGCATTTACCGCGAGGTCTGCGCAAACTACCGGCAGCATTAGGCCAATGAAGGACGACAAAGCACTTGTGATTCGCAGCTACCGCGCCTCCGACCGCGAGGCCGTGCGACAGCTCTGCTGCCAAACGGGCTTTCTCGGCGAGCCGATCGATCCGGTCTACGAGGATCACGAACTATTCGCGGATTTTCTCACGACGTATTACACCGACAAAGAGCCGGAATCCTCGTTCATCCTTGAGATCGATGGCGAGATCCGAGGTTATTTGCTCGGGTCGCGCAAGCCGCTTCGGAATCAATTCTATTCCTTCCGTCAGAATCTGGGGCTCTTCGTTCGGGCGCTGGCGCGCTATCATGGCTACAACGACCGGTCCCGCCGGTTCATCCGCTGGATGATCAGCCACGGGTGGCGCGAGGTTCCGGCCGCGCCGCGGAGAACGCCGCATTTTCACATCAACCTCCAGCCGGACGCGCGTAAAATGTCGACAACTCGCGCTCTGATGAGTGCGTATTTGAGTTACCTCTACCGATGTGGCGAGAAGCGTGTCTACGGCCAGATCGTCACATTCGAGAGCCGGCGCGGCGAGAAGATGTTCGAGCGTTACGGCTTCCGCGTGATGAACCGGGCCGAGATCACCAAATACAAAGCGTTCTATCCGGAGTCGGTTTATCTCAGCACAGTGATTAAGAACCTCGAGACGGCGGAACCGCTCACCGTGGACGCCCGCTCCCGTTCGTAGCCGGTGCGCTTGTCGCGAACTGATCGCTGCGCTACACTGCGCGCGTTATTGCCGGCATAGCTCAGTTGGTAGAGCAGCTGATTTGTAATCAGCAGGTCATCGGTTCGAGCCCGATTGCCGGCTCGCTCTCAAAAAATTGTTCCGGTGTGAATGTTCCCAGGTGGGCCAGTTGATGACAGGCAATAATTCGCACCTCGACGCGCTGGAGAATCATAGTGTTTTTATCCTCCGCGAGGCAAATCATGGCTTCAAAAACATGGCGATGCCATGGTCGATGGGGAAAGATTCGAACGTGCTCCTTTGGCTGGCGCTCAAGGCTTTCTTCGGCAAGATCCCATTCCCACTTTTGCATATCGATACGACCTATGAGTTTCCGGAAATGCTGGCATTCCGGGATTGGGCGGTCGCTCATTACCCCATCCGGTTGATCGTGAAGATAAACACTGAGGCCCGCGCCCGCGGGATCGGCTATGAGACGCACGATCCGGTGAGCGTGACGCACGAGCTGAAGACGGTCGCGCTAAAACAGGCGATCGCGGAACATGGCTGGGATGCGCTCATCACGGGCATTCGACGTGATGAAGATGCCACGCGTGCGAAGGAGCGTTATTTCTCGCCTCGAGATAGCGACTCCGAGTGGAATTACAAAGACCAGCCGCCTCAATTCTGGGGGCAGTTCGTCATGGGCAATGCTCCGGGCGAACATGTGCGTGTGCAGCCGTTGCTCGATTGGACCGAGGTCGATATCTGGCGCTACATTCGACGCGAGAAAATCCCAATCCCGAACCTTTACTTTGCGCGAAATGGAAAGCGTTTCCGGTCGTTAGGCTGTCACCCCATCACGCACCCGGTCGCGAGCAAAGCCGCGACCATAGAAGAGATCATCGCCGAGCTCGAAGGCACACGAACGAGCGAGCGCGCGGGCCGCGCCCAGGATCACCACGAGCCGCACGCCATGCAGAAGCTGCGGGCCAAAGGGTTCATGTGAAACCGGAAAGCGGAAACCGAAGACCGGAACCGTTCATGGGGTCGGCATCAAGTCCTCGCGGCACGTCGTCTTCCATTCCGGTTTGCGCCGCTCCGCGCCTCAAGATCGTTTTCGTCGGTCATGTGGATCACGGTAAATCCACGCTGATCGGCCGGATTCTTACCGAGACTGGTTCGCTGCCCGACGGGAAAATTGAGAACCTTCGGAAGGCGTGTGCGGAGCAGGGGCAGCCGTTCGAATTCGCCTTTGTGCTTGATGCGCTCTCCGAGGAGCAGGAGCAAAACATCACGATCGATACGACGCAGATTCAGTTTCGGAGCGCCCGGCGTGGCTACGTCATCATCGACGCGCCCGGCCATCAGGAATTCTTGAAGAACATGATTACGGGGGCCGCGAACGCCGATGCCGCGGTCGTGGTGATCGCGGCGGATGAAGGCGTGCGCGAGCAAAGCCGCCGGCACGGACAGCTGCTCAGTCTGCTCGGCATTCGCGAGGTGATTATTGCCGTGAACAAAATGGATTTAGTCGCCTTTGCCGAAGACCGCTTCCGCCAAATCGAAAGAGAATACGCCGCCTTTCTACAAGACCTCGGGCTTACAGCACGCGCCTTTATCCCGCTTTCGGCGAGCAGCGGCGAGAATGTAACCACTGATGGTGGTAGCGCGATGCCTTGGTTCAACGGGACTAACCTGTTGGAGGCGCTGGACAAATTGGATGTGGTGAGCTCTGCCGCCGAACTACCGCTCCGCTTCCCGATTCAGGACGTTTATCGGATGGATAAACGGCGCATCTTCGCGGGCCGGGTCGAATCGGGGACAATAAGAATCGGCGATCAGCTCGTCTTTTCGCCTCACAACAAAACCGCGCGAGTAGCTACGATTGAGCGGTGGGCAGCACCAGCCACAGAGTTCGCGTGTGCAGGTGAATCGATCGGGATCACGTTAAGCGACCATATCTTCATCGAGCGCGGGCATATCGCCTCCCACGAAACCGACGCGCCGGTTGAGTCGAATCGCGTGCATGCCAAGGTCTTTTGGATCGGACGCGAGCCGCTTTTAGCGAGCGCGCGGTATCGGCTCAAACTGGTCACGCAGGATGTCGAGTGCCAGGTCGTGGCGGTCGCGAATGTAATGGATGCGGCGACGCTTGATTCAGCCCCCGTCGAACGTCCAGAACTCCGAACGAATGAAGTCGGTGAAGTAACTTTGCAAACGCGAGCGCCGCTCGTATTTGATAATCACGATCGCATTCGAAGCCTGGGCCGGTTCGTCCTCGCGGACGGTGGCCATCTCGTGGGGGGCGGAATCATTTCCGGCGCTGTCTATACGATTCGCAAACAGATCAAGAGCGAGAATATTTTCTGGAGCGAAAGCGACATCACCGCGGTGCGGCGAGCGGCTCGAAATGGGCACCGCGGCGCCGTCGTCTGGCTCACAGGACTTTCGGGCGCCGGAAAGTCAACGATTGCGGGAGCGCTCGAGAAAGAACTTTTCCAGCGCTCGATGCATACGTACGTTCTGGATGGCGATAACTTGCGCCACGGCTTGAACTCGAATCTCGGCTTCGCGCCCGACGATCGTGCGGAGAATATCCGGCGGGTCAGCGAAGTGGCGAAACTGATGGCTGATGCCGGGACAGTCGTGATCACATCATTCATTTCGCCCTATCGGATCGATCGTCGACTGGCCCGCGAGATCGCTTTGCAAGCGGGCGCTGAGTTCGTGGAAATCTTCGTCAATGCTCCGTTAGCTGTCTGCGAAGAACGCGATCCAAAGGGTCTCTACGAAAAAGCGCGCGCCGGGGAACTCAAGGGTTTCACCGGGATCGACGCTCCCTACGAGCCGCCGGAGGATCCGGAAATCGTCGTGCACACACACGAGCAGTCCCCACAGGAATCCGTGGGTCAGATCCTCGATGAGCTCCTTCCGCGCCTGTGGTTGAAGTAATTGGTGCAGAACCGAAAATGGACGTGGTAAAGCAGAGCGTCGCCACATTAAATGGTGCGGATTTAACGACATCCCTGTTATTTACCATCTTGCCAGGCCATTACCGTCCATGAAAAGCGAGTTTGAAGGAGCTAGAGTTCTGATCACAGGAGGATTGGGCTTTATTGGCTCCAACCTGGCTCGGCGGCTCGCTGGCTTGGGGGCTGACCTTACTCTCGTTGATAGCCTGATTCCCGATTACGGCGGCCACCTTTTCAACATTGAAGGCCTGCAAGACCGGGTGCACGTCAACATCTCCGACGTGCGAGACACCTACAGCATGCAGTATCTCGTCCGTGGGAAAGACTATCTCTTCAATCTGGCTGGGCAAACGAGTCATCTTGATTCGATGATCAATCCCGGGCCTGACCTTGAAATCAATTGTCGTGCGCAGCTCTCAATTCTTGAGGCGTGTCGCGCCTGCAATCCAGAGATCAAGATAATTTTCGCCAGCACGCGGCAGATCTACGGGCGACCTGCCTGTCTGCCAGTAACTGAAACGCACCCATTGAACCCGGTCGACGTCAATGGTATTAACAAAATGGCTGCCGAAAAATATCATCTTCTCTACAGCGACCTTTACGGGATTCACGCGACGGCTCTGCGCCTGACAAACACGATCGGGCCCCGGATGCGCATCAAGGACGCGCGGCAGACGTTCGCAGGCCTCTGGGTTCGTCAATTACTCGAGCATAAGCCGATCGAAGTTTGGGGCGGAAAACAACTTCGCGACTTCACGGATGTTGAAGACGCAGTGGACGCCTTTCTCATGGTTGCCACGAGCGCCTCAGCGAAGGGTCAGGTCTACAATCTGGGTGGGAGTGAAGTGATCGAGCTTGCCGATCTGGCAAAACGCATGGTGGAGATAAATGGCGAGGGAGAATATTCGGTTTGTGATTTCCCAGCGGACCGGCGTCCCATTGACATCGGCGACTATTACGCAGACTTCTCAAAGATACGTTCAGAACTCGGCTGGGCTCCGAAAAAGCCGCTGCGCGAAACCATCGAGTCTACTCTGAATTACTATCGCGAGTTTATCTCTCACTACGTGTAAATGATCTGCCAACGCGAACGCCGACCTGGCTCGGCACTTACGACACGTTACCGAGAGGCCACAGGCAAAGCTGAAAGCAGATGATGAGACCGACAGACTCTCTCACTGATGGTATTGCTTTATGAAGACCCAGGCAGGAACCCTTAAGAGTCTCACACCCGTTACCAACGAGGCGAGTCAATGGTGGTTCTTTTGCCTGCTCATCGTGTCGCTCAAATTCTTCCTGCTCGCGCTAGATCCCCTGCCAAAGATGTTCATGGGCGATTCGGCCTGCTATATTTCCACGGCGCTGGTTGGCTGGATTCCGGACGACCGGTCATACTTCTATGGATATGTGATTCGCTGGGTGGCCCTTTCAACAGGAAGCCTGACCCCTCTTCTACTGCTGCAGAGTTTCACAAGCGCGTTAACAGCTCTATTGTTAGCACACACTTGCAGGTCGATGTTCGGTCTGTCTGCGCGAGGCTCTTACATTATTGGGTTCCTCTGCGCGCTCGATCCGTTCCAGCTGGTCTGGGAACGCTATGTCATGACGGAGACCATTAGTCTCTTTTTCTACGTAGCAGGACTATACTTTTCCTTCCTTTACCTGAAGCAGCGCCGCGTCCGGCATCTAGCCATCGCGCAAGGACTCTGGGTCCTTCTAATAGGTTTCCGAATGAGCTACCTTCTTGTGGTTCAGGTAAGCGCTGTTCTCTTGCCGATCATGGCCTTCTATCCATTTTTGTTAGCAACATGGCGCAATCGCCGCGGCGCCCAAGTTGACCGATTTCACGCAGTGAGGCTCGCTCTTGTTCATTTATTAACAAGTATCGCCGTAATGTTACTGCTGCATGGCGCCTACAAACAGGCGAACGGCTGGCTATGCGGTCGGGCACCAGCTTATCTCTACGCAACAGGCCTCCATCTCCTCGCCTTTTGGGCCCCTATCCTGGTGCCAGCTGACGCCTCAGATCAGCGTTTGGCGCGAATCATCGAACAAGGCGATGAGTTTGACATCAAAGAGTTGACGGCGAGAAACGATCAACGTTTCGAATCGGGCTATCTCGTCGATAGATGGCAGGCGGTGGAACCGGACACGCCGCGCGCCAATCGGATCGCAAAGGAGACGGCATTGCGGGCGTTGCGGCGCAATCCACTGGCAGTGCTCCATCTTGCGGCCCGAACTTTTGCCCAGTACTGGAACCTTAAAGATCTCCGACATTACGCGAGCATCGATCTGGGTCACAACGACCTTACCCTGGAACAAAACGCGATGCTGGCGGAAAGTTTCCATCTCGCGACAGATGGCCGGATAATAGGCGCCCCGCCCACGGTGCTGCAGCGTTTCTTCCTTATTTCCTGGCCCTATTGCTATTTCCTGCTTCTGTCGCCGATTTTGGGCGTTTCGGCTGTCTATCTCGCTCGTGAAAAGCAACTCGCTCTGTTGCTTCTGCTGCATCTTGTCATAATCCTGGCAGTCACGTTCACCTTTGCTGTTGCGCCGAGTTTCCGCTACCTCCAGCCGGCTTCTGTGTTGACGCTTCTTAGCATCGCACTTTGTTTGCGGGCCTTCCTGAATAACCGATCGCTCGAGGGGCCAGCGGTATCTCAGTGATGAAGACCTTCGTGACTGGAGGGGCTGGATTCATCGGCAGCCATTTGGTCCGCCGACTGTTGAAGTCGAAGAGAGCTGACAGGGTGGTCGTTTATGACAACTTCACTTCAGGACAACAAAGCTATCTTCAGGCCCTGACGAGCGATCGTCGGCTGTCTGTGATAGAGGCCGACCTGAAGGATGCTGGGCGGGTCCGTGAAGCCATGGATGGTTGCGACACAATCTTTCATCTCGCGGCGAATCCCGATATCGCGAAGGCGATCACGCAACCTGATATTGATTTTTGGGAAGGCACGTATCTGACGCAGAATGTTCTGGAAGCGATGCGCCAGACTGGAGCAACTCGCATATTTTACACCTCGGGCAGCGGCGTGTACGGCGAGGACCCGGCCGTGGATTTTCCCGAGAGCTACGGACCGTGTATTCCAATTTCAACCTACGGCGCCAGTAAGCTGGCATCTGAATCCCTCATCGCTGCTTACTGCCACATGTTTGGTCTTGTGGCTCGCGTTTTTCGTTTCGCCAACGTCGTGGGACCACGGCAAACACATGGAGTAGGCTACGATTTCATCCGCCGGCTGAAGAACGATTCAAAAGCGCTGCGCATCCTCGGCGATGGCACTCAGAAGAAAAGCTATATCCACGTCGAAGACGTGCTGGAAGCGATCTTTGTTGTGGCGGCGAATGCGATTAAGCCATATGAGGTTTTCAACGTCGCGACTGACGATTGCGCTACTGTGCGACAAATCGCGGATTTGGCCGTGGCGATCGCAGGCCTCCAGCAGGATGAGGTAAGATATGATTTTACCGGCGGCGACCGCGGCTGGAAGGGGGACGTGCCTATTGTGCGCTTTGACTGTTCGAAGATCAAAGCGCTGGGCTGGAGAAACCGCCGATCTTCTGCGGAAGCGCTGAGCGATTCCATGGAAGCCATGCGAAGAGAGATCGAAAGTGCATAAGCCAGAAGCGGCTCCATCTGATATCGATGCAGCACCTTCGCCTCGAAAGGGGCCCTGCTTGAATGAGAGGATGAAACCCGCTGATGAAAACAAGCCCGAGTTCGATAAATCTGCTCGCGGCTACGAGGCGCTGTTCAAGCCGTGGTTAAAGATCGCTGGAGCTTCGCGCGAGTATTTTGCACGCTCAAGACTGAACTGGCTGTCTTATCTCCTGCATGAGCAAGAAATCGCAGCGAGGCGGGTGATGGATTTTGGTTGTGGCACAGGGATGTCTCTTTCGTTGCTGGCGGACATTCTCAAAGCGGAACAGGTTATAGGATTGGACACATCGGAAGAGTCGCTGGCCGTTGCACGCGAATCGGTCGGAAGCCGGCCTGTAGAACTCGCAACCCCCGCCAAGTATCTTCCACAACAAGATCTCGACCTGGTTTTTTGCAATGGTGTGTTCCATCACATACCGGCGGCGGAGCGATCCGCGGCGGTGGATTATGTTTATCGTTGCTTGCGGCCCGGCGGCATGTTCGCACTGTGCGAAAACAATCCCTGGAATCCTATTCATGCTTTTGCCATGAAGCATTCGGAGATAGATAAAAATGCAATTCCGCTCCCGCCCCCGGAGTCACGCCGGCTAGTTGGTTCGGAGGGGTTCCGAGTGATTCGCACCGACTATTTGTTTTTCTTTCCAGGGTACTTCAGCTGGCTTCACCCGTTGGAAAAATGGTTGATTAAGGTGCCGTTGGGTGCTCAGTACCAGGTTCTCGCCCGTAAAGAGTGACTATGCACAGTGGGCTGTCATTAGATAAGATAGGCGACGCGATGGCGGCGATACTGGAGGAGTTGAAATGGTGAATGACGCCCAGTCCGCGGGCGCGGACCCGCGCGAGGCCATCGAGCACCTTGTGCCGGGAGACGCGTCGCTCGACAAGGTCGAACTAAGCATCGTCGTGCCTGCTTTGAATGAGGAAATCACGGTGGGTGAATTCATCGAGTGGTGCAAGGAGGGCCTGGAGCGCGCTGGCGTGAACGGTCAAGTTCTCATTGTCGATAGCTCCACCGATGACACGGCCAGGATTGTTCTCGAGCATGGTGGCGAGGTCCTCCGCACACCGAAGCGAGGGCTTGGCCGCGCTTACATCGATGCCAGTCCTTATATCCGCGGAAAATGGATCGTGATGGGTGACGCGGACTTGACCTACGACTTTCGGGAATTGACTCCATTTGTTGAGGAGTTTCGAAAAGGAGCGGAGTTTGTCATGGGCAGCCGCTTTCGAGGCAGTATCGAAAAGGGGGCGATGCCAGGATTGCACCGTTATTTCGGCACACCTTTTACGACTTGGATTCTCAATCGCATCTATCGGAGCCACTACTCGGACATTCATTGCGGGATGCGCGGACTTACCCGTGCCGCTTTGGAGAAAATCGATCTTAAGTCGCAGTCTTGGGAGTACGCGAGCGAGATGGTCCTGAAGGCTGCACGACTGGGTCTTGCGACTGCCGAGGTGCCTGTGAGGTTTTACAAGGATCGGGAGGGGCGCGTCAGTCACCACCGGCGCATGGGTTGGCTGTCGCCGTGGATTGCAGGCTGGTTGAACTTGAAAGTGATGCTTGTTTACACTCCGGATTCATTCCTGCTCAAGCCCGGCATCGCACTTATGGCACTTGGATTGCTCCTTTCTCTTGGCCTGGCGGGAGGACCCGTCCTAGTTGGAAAAGTTGGCTTTAGTTTGTACTGGATGCTCTTTGGTGTGACCTGCACGACTCTTGGTTATAGCTCCATCCAAATCGGGATACTAGCGCGCGTCATGCATGGGCTGCGGCCCTTATCTGTAAAACGGGCACAAAGATTCGTTACATACGATCGCGGAATGCTCGTGGCGGCCTCCTCTGTCGCATTGGGAGTGATACTTCTGGGCACTTTGGTCTACCGCTACGTGAACCACGGACTCCGATTAGAAGCTATCTCGCACCCGGCTATCCTCGGTCTTCTGCTCATCATCCTCGGATTCCAGACATTCTGTTTCACGCTGCTCATGGAAATGGCGCTACGCGTCGCGTCGAAGTTCCGCGAATGAGTACGCGAACGGACGAGAGCTACGGGCAGCGAGGGTTGACCATGGCTGACCGGCTAGGGGTGTGGCTGTCGCAGCGGGCGATTCGCCGATACCTTCCAAGGCGGAACGATCTTGAAGTATTGGAGCTCGGCTGCGGCTACCGTGCCACCCAGTTAATCGCCTTAAAACCGAAATTGAAACGCGGCATTGGAGTGGACTTCCACATCGCGCCCGAGTTGCAAACGCTGGAACGCTTTACCTTCCATGAAGGCACAATCGAGGAGACACTACCGAAGCTCGAGAGTGAAACAGTGGACGTGGTGATGCTTATCTCGGTCTTGGAACATCTGGCCGAACCACATTTTGCTGTCCAATCCGCATGGCGGTTGCTCAAGCCGTCAGGGCTGCTGCTTGTGAACGTTCCAACATGGCTCGGAAAGCGATTTCTGGAGCTCTCTGTTTTCCGGCTCGGCCTCGGTCCGAAAGTTGAGATTGACGATCACAAAATGTATTACGGCAAACGAGATCTCTGGCCGATACTGGTCCGATCTGGTTTTAAGCCGAGTCAGATTCGACTCAGGTATCACAAATTCGGTCTGAATCTGTTTGCCGCGGCTAGTAAGACACTATAGACACGACTTTAGCCGTCATTGTACCGTCAATAAAAAGCGAGATCAAAGGAGCTAAAGTTCTAATCACGGAAGGATTGGGATTTACTGGCTCCAACTTGGCGAGGCGACTCGCTGGGCCGAGGCTGATTGCTTTCCCTATCGCGAGCGCGAACTCGCTGATCCGCCTTTGATCACGCGCCGGTTTAACCCGTAGTTTGTCGGCACAATCAGGAAGACGAGCAAAACTGGGGCGAACACTTTGCTAAGGTGAGCTACCTCCACCAATATGAATAGGAGACCCAGACCAACGAAATACTGCACAAGGTAAACGAGCGAGAATTGGAGCGCCTTCGTCATCCGCAGTTCTTTTTTGAAGACAAATTGTGCGTTGAAAAAGTAAGAGATAAGAATCCCGCAAACAAAACTCACGGTGTAAGCTATCCGGTAGGTCATGAACCGAAGACATACCAAATAAATAACGTAGGTGAGGACCGTATTGAGGCCGCCGAAAAATACGTAGCGCCCAAACTCGTGCCAGCGCTTCCACCAAGCCTGAAGCGAGTCAGGAAAACACCTTGCGACTTTCGCGGTATCACGGCTCAGAGCTTGCTTGCTAGATTCCATCGAGGACGGCTTCAGGGCGTTGTTGGTTTCGCTAAGATCTTCACCAAGACTGTCGAATATTGAGGGAAGAGCTGCAAGATCTTCCGCGACAGCGTCTTCGATGATGCAAACGCGTTAGCGTGCCGCACTAGTCAAAACCGTGCGAATTACTTCGCAAACCCGGTTGATGTCAACTCGTCCTACGGTTGAACCTGTCGGCAGAGAGATCAGGCGCGCGGCCAGCTTTTCGGTTTCCGGCAAAACGAGGCCTGCGCTTGGGTGCTCGCTGCGGTACGGCTCGAGGCGGTGACACCCAGGATAAAAATAACGCCGGGCAATAATATCGTGATCATGAAGTCTTCCGACGATGTCGTCGCGCGAGACACGTGCCTTCTCTTCATCCACAGCAACTACTATATATTGGTAATTGTGCTGCTCCCGGTCGTCGTAAGACAAAAGCTCAAGAGCTGGAAGGCCTCTTAGCTCTTCGCGATAGGCTTCGTAATTGCGGCGATTGGCCGCGATAAACTCGTCCATCGCTTCAAGATTTGTTAGGCCCATCGCGGCGGAAATCTCGTCCATTTTCCCGTTTATACCCAGGTGATCCACTTGATCGTAGCCGGTAAAACCAAAATTCTTCATCTGCCGGATCTTGTCCGCCAAGGAGGAGTCGTTTGTAGTAACGACACCACCTTCCAGCGTGTTGATGAACTTTGTTGCGTGAAAGCTAAAGACCTCAGCATGACCGAATCCTCCGATCAGCTTGCCGCGATGCGTGCACCCAAAAGCGTGAGACGCGTCATACATCAGTCGCAAACCGCGGTTGCGAGCGATTGTTTGCAAGGTCTCAATGTCGCAAGCGCGCCCCCAAAGATGAACGGCAAGAATCCCGGTTGTGCGAGGCGTGATAAGCTTTTCGACCTGTGAAGGGTCGATGTTATGAGTCGTCGGATCGACATCGCAGAATACAGGTGTTATCTCCTGCCATTTCAAGGCATGCGCCGTGGCGACAAAGGTGAAAGAGGGGACGATCACTTCGCCGCGCAGCCCCAAAGCGCGAATCGTAATCTCAAGGCCAACGGTCGCGTTGCACATTGCCACGCAATGGCCGACACCAAGGAAATCGGCTATCCGGCGCTCGAATTCCTGAACGTATCTGCCGCCATTGGAGAGCCAACGCCGATCAAGAATATCTTCGACGCGTTCGAGAAAGCGCTCCCGGTTGCCAATGTTTGGACGGCCGACAACCAGCGGGACAGCGCCGGTTCGCGAATCAGTACTCAACTCTGCAGCATTGGCCGTGACGCTTTTTAGCACGCTCATACTATTATCTTCTGTTCGTCGAAGTAACGATACCCGATCACGATTGAGTCCAGTTACTTCGACAAAATCAAGCCTCAGTTTACCTGCAACTTCTTTACTTTCCCGCTTTACTCTCGCTCCAGTTCGGCATAGCCGAAACCGCTTTTGCCGAAGCCGTTCCCATTATAGAGCATAAATTTGCGTCCCTTGTGTTCGTAGACGGAGCAGTATTCTATCATCTGGCTGTCCCAGCCGCTGTCGGAGCGTTGGATGCCGACCTCCGCATCCTTTCTCATCCACGTCAACCCGTCGTCGGATTCGGCATAGCCAAGCCTGTAACTCTGCGACGGGTCACTGCGGTAATCCCTCGTGCTTCGATACGAGTAGAACATCCGAAAGGTTTGATTATCTTTGTAGACACAAGGGCGTCCGATTGCGGCAGCGAAGTGGTCGTAATCGAGGCAGACGCGCCCTGTCTTACGCCAGTGAATACCATCGATTGAATCGGCGTATTTGACGTGATAGCGCGGCTCAGGCCTATCGTCGATGACTTCCCACCCGGTGCAGGAGATATACCACATACGCCACGTTCCCCCATCCAAGCGCACACAAGGCGCCGTGTTAAAAAAAGGTTCTTCGATCGATCGATCGCAAACAGGCCCGTCTGAATATTTGGTGAACGTGCGACCGCCATCATCACTGATCGCCAGGCCGATTGAGAGGCGGTAGGAAACGCTTACCTGCGGATTCCAGCCGATGTAATAAAAAAACTTCCTTTCACCGTGGCGCAGGATCCACGAAGGCATAATGCCGCGATCGTCGAACGTGCCGAGTTCCCCGAGAGGCAGAACGGGTTCTTCCGAGACAGCGATGACCTTGACCGGGTTATCGGCCTCGACATCCACATATCCGATATGCGACAGCCCTCGTGCGTCGCGCGTTCCAAAGTAGATGCGAAGGACTTCTTCATTCAGTCGATCCGCAACTGGAATAGATGCGTGAGTGCGCATCCAGTGGAAGTTATTGTTGGGTGCAAAAATAAGCCCTTGTTTGATCCATTTCATCGCGGGCGTTCCACCGATCCTAAAAATCCAGATCCTTGCTCAGGACTTCGCCCTTCTTCGCCGGGCTGCCTTTGTAGACGCCCCACGCCTCCGTGTCCCTGGTCACGGTGGCAGCCATAGCGATGAGCGAGCCTTCGGCGATATGCGTGCGATCCTTGATTGTCGCGTTGACGCCAAAAAAGCAATACGGCTCGACGACGCAGTGGCCCGACAGGACGACGTGCGAGGTGAAAAGCACGTGATCCTTGATCACGCTATGATGGCCGATGTGGTTGCCACTCCAGAGTACAACGTTGTTACCGATCCGGGTGTAAGGCTGGATCGTGTTGTCTTCCAAGATGAAACAGTTGTCGCCGACCTCTTGTTCGGAAAAAACGGTCGCCTTTGAACTGACGTAGCTAATCAACCTATAGCCCTTCGCCTTGATCTGCGCATAAACGCTGGCGCGCAGTTGATTCATCTTCTTGTGCGACATCGGAGCAAAGAAATAAAACTCGGCCGGATCGTAAATCTCTTCCACACGCTCGAATGCAACGACGGGCAGCCCCTCGAGAGTCTTCTTTTCCGGGAGATATTGCGCATTGACGGAGAAGGCCATGACCTCGTGCTCGCTGTCGTGCTTCAAGTAGAAATGCGCGAGCGAGGCAAAATCCTGGACGCCAAAGATGATTACCTTTGCCATGGAGCTACCTTCCTAGCGGTACATATAAACGGTATACTCGAAGAGCCCGTAATCATTCCTGATCACGAAATTCCTTGTCAACACCTTTTGGACAAACGCGGCCATAATGTCGAACGGCAGGTGGAACAGATCGTCCCGCTCCCAATCCACGTGTTTCGACATGACGTTGAAGGCCAGCCCCACGCGCGCGCTCGCGAAAGCCTTACGCAGCAGCTTTGAGAAGTAATCAAACATTTCGTCAAAGCTTAGCTCCCTCTTTTCGGTGAAGACGCCGTTCATCACGATGTAGTCGAACTCGCGCAGCCGCGTGGTTTCGTCCATCACGTCCATGAGCAAATATTCCTTCTCGGGAAACTTGCTTCGCGAAAGCGCGATGAACTTCTCCGACAAGTCCAATCCCACATACTCGATTTGGTCGAGGTTTTGCTCGCGGATATACTCGTAGAGATGCGACGCGCCGCAGCCGAAATCGAGGAGGGAAACCTTCCGTCCTTCCCCGCTCGGGTCCGCCTTGATCAGCTCGAGCATCACGCGGTGACGCGTCGCGACGTCCTCGGCCCTCGGCCAGTCCACGCCGAGGTGAGTGTCGCCGTGCTGCTCGAGGCACGACTCATAATGAGTAATGATGCTATTGTAGTTCTTCTCTTTCATTCCGCGGGACTCTCTTTGTCTAAAGGAATTCGCCTTTCCGATAGGCTGGAAAGTAGTTCACGGCCGCCATGCCCGTGGTTTCCGAGAGACGCTGATACTCGGGCTGGTTAAGAATTTTGCCGCAAAGAAATGTGGTGCGCGTTGCATTCGACCATCCCCGCTTGAACCGGATAAGTCCGTCCGAACCGTCGCCATCCATCCCGGAACCCGCGCCGAGCCCGAGCTGGCGCAAACCGATGGCTGCGAAATATTCGAACGCGCGCCAGAAAAGTGCAAACGAGGCACGCAACGCGTAACCGGTTTCGTCATACGCGGCCAGATGATAGTAACCTTGCTTCTCGTTAACGTACCACAGAGTAATCCCGACGCTCTTACCGCGGTGGATCGCGCGAAATAACTCAAGGCCCGGGACGTCGAGTTGCCTGGCAAAAGATTCTCTGGAAAACCGGGCGATACCTTTGAACTCATGCCGCTCGATTAGGTTGGCATAAAGGCTGTTCCACTCGTCCAGGAACTCTGCGGGATGTGCCGCGCGCTCGACCGTTAGTTCCCGGAGCGCCTTGCGCGCATTCCGCTGGTGATGGCTGTGCACAAAGCTCTCAAGATCGTGCTGGAGATCAACAATGAAATGTTCTTTAAAAGGAACTACGAGGTCGTTAAACGTCCGGCGTAACATCGCTTCCGTGTAGTTACCGAATGGATCTGTCACCACGATTAGGCTAACAAGGTCCTGCCCAATAGCTTCCAAATCATCGCCTAACAGCGACCACTCAGGACAAGCGAACAGAGGATAGCAGCCCATGGCGTCGCGAGCCGAAGCTCCCGGGATCGGGCGCTCGAGAATCCAGCTACCGCTCTTGATGAGCGCGCGTGGGCGCCCAAACTCGGCGAGCGCCGCTGCATACGCGGGATGTGCATAGCCAACTGTCAGCTCTGTCTTGATCTTCACAACTCAATGCTGCCAGGTCCTCTGGAATCCGGATGCGTAGCGGCGGCGTCTGCTTCATAGATTGCATCGATCAGATATGCGTCGCGCCCGCGGACCTGCGCTAGGGTGCGCCAGAGATACTCGCCGATAATTCCCAGCATGATCATTTGAAACCCGCCGATAACCAAAACCACAATCATCAGTGGAGCCCAACCTTTAACAGGGTTCCCAAGCAACAAGCTATCGACCAGGATGAGGCCGGCATAAGCGAAACCCAGCAATGAGAAGACGCACCCGGCCAGAGACATGATGCGGATAGGAGCGAACGAGTAAGCCATTATCCCATCAAGAAGAACGGTAAATTTATTTCCGAAGGTCCATCGCGACGTGCCAGCAAGACGTTCTCGGCGGCGATAGGAAAGGAACTTCGTTTTGAATCCCATCCAAAGGACTCGACCCTGTAGAAGGGGGTGCGCATCTGAGTTCCTCATAAATGCCTGTAAAGCCCGTCGCCCCAGCAGCCAAACATCGAAACCTCCTGGTGGCATATTCTTAAATGTGAGCCGCCGCATTAAGTAATAGAACAAACGTGAGGTCAGATTTCGGTAAATGGATTCGTCGCGGCCGGCCCGAGCACAGATAACGATTTCATAATTCTCCTCGAAAAAAGCTTTCAACATATCGTTGATCAACTCCGGTGGATCCTGCCCGTCTGCCGAAATCGTTATGACACAGCGACCCGTGGCGTGACTGTAGCCTGCAAGTGTGGCGCCGATTTGACCGAAGTTTCGGGTTAGCTTTATGATTGTAACTATGGCAGGAAACTCCGCCTGTATCGACTGTAGTTCCTGCAGGGAACCGTCCCCTGACCCATCATCGATAAAGATGATTTCGCCAACATGGTTCGGGTTCGCCTGGAGAACCGCCGTCGCTAGGGACCGCATAAGCGGTATCAAACACCCTTCGTTATAGTAGACCGGTATTACAATCGAATAGTCTATGTTAGCCATCGAAATCAGTGCGAAGTGGGGTCCTCAAAAAGACCCTCCCGCTTTGAATGCGTCTATTGCCGGTTATCATGGAGCATTTCCAGGATGCTGCAATCGAAGATCCAGTTTACTTATTTTTACGTGAGAACGTACAATTATTATTCTGTCGGGCTCACTACGCTGTTCTTGCTGCCGAACTATCGATCATTCGAATCGGTCGGGGGTGATGACCTGCCGTGGAACCGCGGCGATCAGGTGATCGACTCGACAGGCGACAAACCCGGAAAGCAGCAGCCCCCTTTTCAGTCGAGAGAAAAATCGCGCAGGGCGATCCAATCTGCCAGCGGATCGGTTTTGGAGAATACATGCAGTTCAACCTGCTGAGTGTTGGCCGGCAAGGCGAATTCGTATTTACGCCAAACGGGAAAGTCGTTGTTAACCAGGGGAGGAACCACGCGGGAAAGTAGGACGTTGGTTCCGGCCGGGCCAATAGCCGCGATTTCGAGATCGGCGCCATCCCCCATCGCATACATGTGTGAGAAGCAGATGTGAAGCACGCCTGCGCCCTGAGGGACGGGAAAATACATCTCTATGGGTGCTACGACGGCCATGCAATTGACGCCGTTTTTCGATGTCAAGAAAACGGGTGTTTTCGTAGGGGTAGCCCACCGGTCATCCGGCGTCAGAGCCGCAGGGGAATGCTCAAGTAATGCATAGTCCATTCGATGAGATTGGTCGGTGAAGGCCTGTCCGGCGTTCGCAATTTTGAAGCTCCGGTCGGAGGCGTCGTAATCCAGAACAAGGCGCGATTCGTCCGTTTGCTCGATCGTCGAGTTCTGCGCGCCAAATTCAAGAGAAGGGAGGTGATAAAAACGCGAAAAAGTGCCGTCCATAAAAATCCATTCCTTGCTCGGTATAGCGCCTCGGATAAGAACGGCATCCTGGTGCACGCCCCCCGCTACATCGTGCAGGGTGGCGACTAAATTATTGGCAATTCGATATGACTCGAATGAATAGAACCGCGAGTGCCGACGCGCCAGGTAGACCTCCCGGCATAGTGATAGTAACAGGAGAAATGTAAGCGCCAAACGCGCCCACCGCTTGCGATCGCCGCTCAATTGAACTACGCCGAAGCCGAGCAACGACAAGAAGACGAGAAACGGAGTATAGAGCCAGCGATATTCCTGCCGGAACGTAATGCTCGCTGCGAGCAGCAAGACGGCAGTCGTTGAAACATAAAGGCCCAGCCGCAGGAAAGCCGCCTTCTTCTCCTTCCCGGCTGGCGAGAGAATGGTATCACGAACGATTGCAGCGATGAGGCAGCAGGACAAAATTGCTGCGGCAACAGACACGAATTGAAGCCAAAACGGAGAATCCGCAAAATCCTCCAACGAAAGATAGGCAGGACCGCGATTGATCCCCACCAAATTTAACGCTCCGTGCCAGACAAATGAACAAATCTGTGAAACGTTGAAATCGATCGACCGGCCTCCTGTCCCAACGAGAATAGGTTCGCCGAGCCAGAACTTTTTCAGGCATAAGTATGAGAGAGCAGAGAGAGTGACTCCACCCGCCAAGATAATGCTCGACTTGCGATTGAAACTAAAATTGCCCGCACTGAGCAGGATCAATGGCAACGCCAGGACAAGATATCGCTCGTGAATGTAAATGATTAAGCCGAACAACAACGTCAGCAAGAGCGAACGTCGAATCATCGGTCGCTCGAGGAACGACAACGAAATGATCAACAGCAAAAGGAACACGGCGACAGCCATTCCTTCCATAATCGCCTGGTCCTGCATGAGTAGGTAAGTCGCGAATCTGTTAAAAACCGCGATTGCTGTCACACCTATGCTTAGCGAAAGCGGCAGCTTGATCGCTCGATAGAGCAGCAAGAAGAAGATCATCGCGTTGGCGGTGTGGATCGCTAAACCGACCGATGCAATCTCTCGAAAGTCGCATTTCGTCCATTGGGCGATGGCGAAAATGATCGATGTCGCAACCGGCCGGAATTTATGAAAAAGAAAGGCCGAAGATCGAATAAACTCGGCGGAGCTCGTGTGACCAGACGCGAACGTACCCAAATCATCCCCGGCGAAGACCCGGAACTGCAGGGGGTCGAACCAAGCTTCAATCGCAAGCCACAGGATTATTGCGATGAAGATGAAAAGCAGCGCGCTTTCTGCCCATTTGACTGATTTCACGCCCGATGGATTCCCATCCATGTGACCGCTTTTTCCTTAGCGACGCCCCTTCTGTTCGCCATAGACGAACAGTGCCGTGCGTGACTGATCACGTCCACTGAAATTGCTTGGTCTAAGCGATCGGGCTCGCACGCTTGCGCAGACAGGCGAAATTCTTGATTATCGCTGGCCATAATCAGAAGCGTCGAAGTAGATCGAGTTACCAGCCATCAAGGGAAACCAAACCGCGCTTGCCAAATCTTCCGAGAAGTCGGACTAAGCAAGCAGCTGTCTCTGAAAGAGGCCAAAGGCCGCATTCGCTCGTTTTCCGGGCATTTGCCTCGCTCGGGGCGCAATTGTCGATATCCTCTGGACAAGCTGGCTTAACTTTTCCACGCTCGGAATTTCTGGATGATCATCACGCGCTCTCCATTGCGAATCTCACTCGGCGGTGGCGGGACTGATCTGCCTTCCTACTATCGGGAGCACGGCGGGTTTCTCATCGCCGCCGCGATCGACAAGTACATCTACATCAACGTTCATCGCCGTTTCGTGGATGGTTTTCTCCTGAAGTATTCCCATCTCGAGGAAGCAGCCACGATCGATGAAATCAAGCACCCTATCATTAGGGAAGCGCTGAGGCTGGCGGGCGTGCGGGAAAGCAATTTGGAGATCACGAGCATGGCCGACATCCCGGCCGGAACCGGGCTCGGCTCGTCAGGTAGTTTTACAACGGCATTGCTCAAGGCCTTGCACGCGTTGCACAAAAACCTTGTTCATCCGGCTGAACTTGCCGAGCAGGCCTGTCACATTGAGTTGGAAAAACTGCGCGAACCAATTGGGAAACAGGATCAATACATTGCGGCCTACGGCGGCATCACCTGTTTCAAATTCATGCCCGACGGTCAGGTCGAGGCATGGCCGCTGAAAATCTCGGAGGAGACTTTGTATAACCTGGAGGATAACCTCTTGCTCTTCTTTACCGGCTATGCGCGCTCGGCCTCGAAGATCCTCAAGGAACAGGATGACAAGAGCAAACAAGCTGACAAGGCGATGGTGGAGAATCTGCATTTCGTGAAGGAGCTCGGGCAACAGAGTCAAGCCGCCCTCGAAAGCGATAATCTGCCCGAGTTCGCCCGGTTGATGGACCTCCACTGGCAGCGCAAGAAAGAACGCTCTCAAAGCATGAGCAATCAGGACATCAATGCCTGGTACGATTGCGCGATGGCGAATGGCGCGCTGGGCGGAAAATTAATCGGAGCAGGCGGCGGCGGCTTTCTCATGTTCTACGCCAAAGATAAAGCCCGCCTTCGCCATGCCATGCGCGAGAGGGGATTGAAGGAAGTCCGTTTCCGATTCGACTTCGAAGGCACGAAGATTCTCAACCAATGACGGCGCAAGCGGAAGAGATTGACCTGGCCGATTGGCCGGTGGCCATCCTGGCCGGCGGAGTCGCAAAACGACTGCGGCCGATCACCGGGACAATTCCCAAAGCGTTAGTAACCATCGCGGGGGTGCCGTTTATTGCGCATCAACTGCGGCTGCTCCATTCCGCCGGTCTGCGCCGGATTATCATTTGCGCCGGATATCTCGGAGAAATGATTGAAGCGGAAATTGGCGACGGCGCGCGCTTTGATCTGCGGATCGAGTACTCTTTTGACGGACCACATTTGCTCGGCACGGGCGGGGCCTTGAAACGGGCGCTACCCCTGCTGGGGCGCCGCTTTTTCGTTCTGTATGGCGATTCCTATCTCCCAATCGACTACCGAAAGGCGGCGCTCGCCTTTGCCACTGGCGACAAAGCGGGGCTGATGACTATTTACAGGAACGAAGGTCGCTGGGACGCGAGCAACGTCCGGTTCGAAGCGGGCCAAATCCTGCGTTACGACAAAAAGCAACGCACCCCGAAAATGCATCACATCGATTATGGGCTTGGCATTCTGCGCGCGGAATCACTTGCTTCCTGGCCGGACAACGAACCATTCGATCTGGCGGAGGTTTACCGCCATCTTCTTTCCGAAAATCAATTGTCCGGATATGAAGTGACAGAGCGCTTTTACGAGATCGGCTCGCCGGAAGGCCTGGCGGAACTCGATGCTTTCCTGCGCCGTCAACCCGTCGTTAGTCCACCGTAAGTTAGTCCGAACACCACCTTGCGAATGGTACTATGGAAACGCCAAATCGGTGAGTTCGACTGATTTTCTCATTTTGGGCGGAGGCATCATTGGGCTCAGCGTTGCCCGCGAGCTGAAGGATCGTTTTCGTAACACGCAGGTGACGTTACTGGAGAAGGAAGCTGCGTGTGGCCTTCACGCCAGCGGTCGAAACAGCGGCATAATCCACGCCGGCTTCTATTACTCCGCGGATAGCCTGAAAGCGAAGTTAACGCGAGCCGGCAACCAGGCGATGACCGCCTATTGCGAAGCTAAAAAGATACCTTTGAATCGCTGCGGCAAGCTCGTGGTTGCGAAGGACCAGGACGATCTCCCGCAATTGGACGAATTGCTCCGCCGCGGCCTGGCCAATGGCGTTCCGCTGGAGAATCTAACGGAAGAGGAGGCCCGTAAGATTGAGCCGCGAGTGAAGACACACCAGCGCGCCATTTTCTCGCCCACGACCGCATCGGCCGACCCGCGGCGCGTGATCGAAGAAATGACCCAGGACGCGAAAAAGGAGGGTATCACAATCCGGACCGGTGCTCCTTATTTGCGAAGCAAAAAGGGGCTGGTTATGACGCCACAAGGAAGTTTCACCGCGAGTCATGTTGTCAACGCGGCCGGGCTCTACGCCGATAAGATCGCCCTCGATTTTGGCTTTT
Organism: Chthoniobacterales bacterium; assembly: GCA_036385955.1. GTDB lineage: Bacteria > Verrucomicrobiota > Verrucomicrobiia > Chthoniobacterales > UBA10450 > AV80. Next base: position 36,570 of record DASVJK010000070.1, read on the forward strand.
CGGAAAGATATCGCATCCTTCCTTTTAAGGGACTTTATCTCTACTCGGACGAACCGCCGGGCGCGTTCCGCACTAATATCTATCCGGTGCCCGATCTACGGAATCCGTTCCTCGGCGTCCATTTCACGGTGAAAGACGATGGTCACATTAAAATCGGTCCAACCGCCATTCCAGCTTTGTGGCGCGAGCAGTACCGCCGATTCGACAACTTTAAGTTCGGCGAATTCATCGAAGTCCTGTTTCGCGAGGCCGGCCTTATGATGTCGTCCAACTTCGACTTTCAGAAACTCGCTCTCGAGGAGGTGCGAAAATATTCCCGGCCCCACCTGGTCGCTCTCGCGTCCTGCCTGGCGCACGGGGTTCGATCAGAGCATTACACGCGCTGGGGCGAGCCTGGAATTCGCGCACAGTTGCTTGACATCAAAAATCGCAAACTGGAGATGGATTTCGTCATCGAAGGCGACGAACATTCGACACATCTGCTCAATGCCGTCTCGCCCGGTTGGACCTGTTCCATTCCATTCGCGCGCTACGCCGTCGATCAAATCGAGAAGGCAATGACCTAGCATCCGGGAAAGCAAAGCGCCTTCAGGCCGGCGCCCCAATTTCATCTGAAGGTTTTGGTTTACTTTTCGGACGGTAGAAGATGTAAAGCACCCCGCCCAGCAGGCAGATCATCAGGATTAACGACAACATGACAAAGGAGGTCGCAAACGCGCTCTCTCTGTCCACATGGGCGATAACTCCCAGGAACAAAACTAACAGATAGTCGCGAATCCCAATCCCCGCGATGGTAATGGGAAGTGCATTCGCCGCGAGGACTATCGGGACAAACCCAAGCCAAAGCAGGATCGGACTCTCAATGCCCACGGAGACCCCGGCCAGGTAGAAGATGACGCAGTGAAGCAACTGCGTGAGCAAAGCTGCGCTAATAACTTTGGCGACCAACATCTTGTGATTGCATAACAGACCCCATATTCTGGCCGTTTCATCGCGCAGAGAGTGTGCATGACGAAGACGAAGGCGCTTTTCAAACCATCGGTGCGTCGGATGACCCCCTAGGAAAAAGATGGCGCCGCCAACGCAGACGAAAGCACCGGCAGAAAGTATCACGACCGCCATCCAGTAGGTCTGGCTTGAAGTCGACAGGAGCGACCATTGCCAGGGAACGCAGAAAAGAG
>DASVJK010000071.1:0-2458 GCA_036385955.1 Chthoniobacterales bacterium
ATAGGGAGTTTAGGACGGTTTTTGGCCTGCCATTTGACACAAGGCTCATTGAAATCATTCAGTTTACCTACAACCTTCCAAGCTGATCCGTGACGCACCGCTCATCTTCCGCACGACGCCACTTTCCTACGCCCAGAGGGCCGCTAAAGGCGGTGGGACAATCCCGAAAATAGGCCATGGAATACAATGGGGCGTTAGGCAAAGGTGGGACACGATAAATCCTTAGTCTGGCTCGACAATGTTGGTCCGCCCCTGGGCACCACTCGCTTCAATCAGTGCTGAAATGATTTATCTTTTTCACGTTTTATCCAACCCTGCTTTCGAGGGTTGGGAATTCTTGTCCGGGTTTTGTTCCGTGAGCTTGGCAACGGCTCCAGCCGCGAGCCGCTTCTGATCGGCCGCGCGCGTGTAGCGCGCCACTTCCTTGAGTGTCGTGTGGCCGGTGACCGCGGAGATTTCCTTTTCAGTACATCCAGCCTCCGCAAGGCGGCGCGCCGCTGCCTTGCGCAAACCGTGCAACACGCATCGGTCGGGGAGACCCGCAGCGGCGATTGCGTCGGCCATCATGTTCCCGTAGCCGGCATTAGTGAAAGGCTTGCCGAATTTAGTCGTCAACATGACCACGTGCTTGCGTGGCCATGCGCGTAGCGCCGCGGACAGGTGCGGGTGAAGGGGAATGGTGAGCCGAGCGCCCGTCTTTGCCTGTACGACGTTGATGGCGTTGTTGGCAATATCCGTCCACGCCATGCGAACAACGTCGGAGCGGCGCTGTCCCGTGTAGAGGTGGAGAGCGAAGGCTGTCCGTTCGCGCGAGCCGACGGGCCATCGTTCCTCGTATTGCGTGATCTCGTCCTCGGTCCACGTATGAAATTCGTGCTCGGGAAAAGTTTTTATTCTTAACGTCGGATCGTCCGAGCGACACCCGGCATCAATCGCAAATTTGATCAACGTCCGGATTTTCTTGAGCCGGAGACCTGCCACTCGTTGGTGTCGAGGTAGGCGGAAATCGCTTCGGCGGCGAGGAACGCTCTGCTGCGACCAGTGCTCTTGACCCGCGCCAAAATAAGATTTGATGAGCAAGCACCTCGTAACAGCGGACCGCTGCATCGCACCGCAGCTGCTGAGTTCGATGTCTAGATCAGGTCGAACTGGTGACGATCGGCAGCCAGCGCCAACCCGCGTACTTGTCGCCGGCCTGCCGTAAGTGGGTATATCGCTTCAAGCTGTTCCAGGTTCGATAGCCCGAGACGGTGGCGACCTGAGGAATTGTTTTGCCCATTTCGAACAGCCTTGAAATTCCTTCGTGGCGCAAGTCATGAAAATGCAAATCGTCGATTTCCAGGAACTGGCATGCGCGCGTGAAGGCCGCGCTGATCGCATCGGTCGAGAAGGGAAAAATCTCCGGAGCTACGCGAGGCATAGACTCGATGATTGCAATTGCTTCGGGTGGAAGATCGCAGAGAATATCATTACCCTTCTTCTTTTCCGGATCCTTCATGTCGCGTACCCATACACGGTCGACATCGTAATCCTCCCACTTGATGCGGGTGATCTCCTCCTGCCTACGGGTGCTGAAGATCGCAAAAGCCAATACTTTGTTCATCGGCAGCGAAAGTGGCCGGTGGCTGCGCACCGCGTCAAAGTGTTCCATGATGCGATCGAGTTCGGCGAGAGTGGGTCGGCGGTCCCTGGTATTGCCTGGCGACGTGATCCCCATTTTCCGACAGACCACCATGGCGTCTTCCATTTCTCGCTGATCAAGAGGGTAACCCCACATCGGTCGGGCAATGGCGAAAATGCCGCTTAGATGGCTCATGTAACTCTGCCGGGTTTGCGGCTGGACGTTGAGCGATTTGGCGAACGCGACCAAGTCGTGGCTTCTAATGTCGGCGCACTTCCGGTCCGCGATATTGTGCTTCTTGATCGAATTCAGAACCTGCTTCTTGGTGGATCCGAGAGGACGCTCTGCGTCGGCGATATAGCGGTCGATGGCAACGAGTAGTGTCGGGCTATCAAGCCTTTCCAGCGCACCGGGTTGGGCGAGCTCCGTTTCCCGCCGGTCCAGCCATGCGTTCGCCGCCTGCTTGCGCTCGAAGGTCTGGGCCTCGCGGTGGGCGATCTTGCCTTTGCGTTTGATCGTGATCTGGGCGAGATAGCTGGTAGTGCCATCCTTACGCCCGCGCGCTATGACGGTCCCCATGTGGTACAACATTCCTCTGCTGGTACAACATTGTTGTACTATTGGTGCAGAAATGAGCGGAAACGGGCGAAAACGAGCGCGAATGAGACAGACTATATAGGCTATAAATGCTAGCAAAAAAAGGAAGAAACGGCAAACTCGTGGATCGGCGCTTCGCCATAGCGCCGATGATGGAATGGACCGACCGGCATTGCCGGTTCTTCCATCGCCTGCTCACGCGCCGGGCGCTGATCTACACCGAAATGCTCACCACCGGCG
>DASVJK010000072.1:0-11443 GCA_036385955.1 Chthoniobacterales bacterium
GGACGAAGCGAAGAAGAATTGTGGAAACCTTTGCTGGATCTGCGTTGACGGAAAAGTGGTGCAGGTGACCGAGGCGCAGGCCCGGGAGAGACAAGCTAAATGCTATGCTTCCCAGGAAGAAGCGCTGAGGAATTGTGGAAACCTTTGCTGGATCTGCGTCGACGGAAAAGTCGTGCGGGTGACCGAAGCCGAGGCCCGGGAGAGACAAGCTAAATGCTACGCTTCTCAGGAAGAAGCGCTGAGGAATTGCGGGAACCTTTGCTGGATCTGCGTTGACGGAAAAGTGGTGCAGGTGACCGAGGCGGAGGCCCGGGAGAGACAAGCTAAATGCTACGGTTCTAGAGAAGAAGCGCTCAGGAATTGTAAACCGACCCAGACCTGTTGGTGCTGTATCAATGGAGAGCTCTTCCAGACCACCGAGGCGGATTGCCGGGAGAGGGGTGGTAAATGCTACGGTTCTAGAGAAGAAGCGCTCAGGAATTGTCACGGAGTAGGGCCGACTCCGCCCAATCAGACGCCGACACCCGGACGGACGCCTATAGATCATCAGACGCCGACTCCGCCTCCGCCGAACCAGACACCCACGCCGTGGAGACCGCTTACGCATGTTCCGCTGGATACTACGCCTCCACCGAAACATACGCCGACACCGTCTAAACGGCATAATAAACCGAACCAGACGCCGACACCGTCGAAGTACGACAACACTAAGTCCCGGCTCCAGAGCCCGAACTCGACCCTGAATCGAAGGCGAACTCTACCCAATACCAGGAAGCAACCGCCGACTCCGACGCCCCCCATTATTCGTTAGGCGAGGGTTCTTCGGGATGGTTGCTACGCAAGCCGGCGAGGCTTCGCGTCGATCGAAGACTAGTGTCGCGGTCCCCCGCTCACACCGAGTAAATCAAAATAAATTCGAGTATCACTTGTTTCTTCCGTTATTTCCGTTCGGGGGGGAGGAACAGCCGCGGCTGAGATGAAGTGGCGACCCTAACGGGATTCGAACCCGTGTTACCGCCGTGAAAGGGCGGTGTCCTAGGCCACTGGACGATAGGGTCAGGAAAGTGGGGGCAATATCAGAAGCGCGTCCCTGCGTTGCAAGTTATTTGCCGCAGTGGGCAACAAAAAGGCACTGCTCAACGCTGAAGGGCATTACGATCGAAAGTCCCCTGTAACTGCCGGGTGTAGGCAAGGTTGCAGGCGTGAAAACGGAAGGATGGAACGAACATTCTTTTCTTTAGGTCCAAATCAAAATGCGGAGCGAGAAGCGTTAATAAGTTGAACCCGGAAACGTCATGCATCTCACCGACAATCCATTTACATTGTCGAAGCATTTCCTCGGGCAAGGCGGTCAAGACATCGTATTCGGCTCCTTCGCAATCGATTTTGATCAAATCGACTGTGGTCACGCCAAGATTTTTCATGACCGCTCCGGCGTGCTTCATTTGGCATTCGGTTGTTGTGGCAGCACCACGCGGATTCGCGGCTGCGGGCTTCGCCATAAAGCGACTAAAATCTGCTCCATCGAACACGACCGAAATCTTCGCGTCAGTCGCGCCCAGAGCATAATTGAAGACCTCGACCGAAGGAATTGAGCCAACATTCTTTTGCAAAATTCGAAACGTCTCGGGATGTGGTTCAAATCCGTAAATTTTTGCGGATGGAAACTGTTCGTGAAAGAAGAGAATGGACGTGCCAATGTTGCTCCCGATATCCAAAATCGCTTTTGGCTCCAAGGCGACCGGCAGGTAATACTCAGCCTTGCCACCTCGCCGCAACAGGACTTGATAAATTGCCAAAGGATCGGACGTCGCAGGACGGTAGAAAACGTCGTGGCCCCGCCAGCGCAATTTTGCCAAAGGTTTCCCGCGAACTCCAGCGCGAGCGAGAGCGCGCGCTCGAGCAGCGTCGATCGTAAATCGCAAGGATCGCGACCGGGCCAGAACTCGGAGAATATGCCGGACTCCCATTGACGCTATTCAATGATAAGGCTTTAACTTCATCACGCGCATCGCGGTTCGACTGGTGGCGCCGCTGTGCCTGGCGAGGACCGCTTGAGCATTCGCGACGAGACGCAAAGCCGCCTCGCCATCACGAAGGAGCCAGGCGATTTTCTCCTGTAACGAATTCGGATCAAGGATTTGGATTGCGGCCTCATTCGCGACCAGCGCCTGGGCCAGCGCGGAAAAGTTTTCCATATGCGGGCCGAAGAGAACGGGCTTGCCGGCCAGAATTGGTTCCACCGGATTTTGGCCTCCGCGAGCGGTGAGACTCTTGCCGATAAATACAATCGTTGCGACGGCATACCAATTTTGAAGCTCACCCGTGCTGTCCAGGAGAATACAATCGGGCGGCGACATGCGCGCGTTTCCCGCTTCACTTCGCAAGCTCACATTCAACCCGAGCCGTGCGAGGCGCGTGCGGATTTCGCCCACACGCTCCACGTGACGCGGTGCGATGATCAGCGTGAATCCCGGAAAGTCGGCCCGAAGTCTTTGGAAAATTTCGCCGAGAATTTCTTCTTCGCCCGCATGCGTGCTTCCGCCGAAGAGGATTGGCCGTTCTCCGTCGATCCCGAAGGCCCGCAACACCTGCAAGGGCAGATCAGGATTCACCTTCGTCTCCGCCGGATCGCATTTAATGCTGCCGACGTGATGAATCCGCTCTCGTGGAACGCCGAGCGCGATCCAGCGTTCGATGTCTTCGAGTTCCTGAACGCAGACGAGATCGAGACAACGAAAGGTCGGCGCGACCAGGAAGAGAAAACGGCGGAACCGCCGCTCCGATCGCTGCGATAGGCGCGCGTTGACCAGCGCGAGTGGGAGGCCGCGTCCGCGCGCTTCGGCGGCAAGGTTCGGCCAGACCTCGGCCTCCACCAGCACCACCCGGATCGGCCGGATGACCGCATAGGCCCGGCGCATGATCGGCCAGAAATCGAGCGGGCTATAAAGCACTTCCATTCCCTCGCCGGCTTCCTGGGTGGCGAAAGCAAAACCGGTGGTCGTGGTCGTGGTGAGCACGCAGAAAAACTCAGGATCGAGCTCTTTCAGTTTCGCGGACAGCTTCAACGCGATCGCCACTTCGCCCACGCTGACGGCATGAATCCAAGTACAGCGGTGCGACGCGAGTCGCGATCGGACGCCGCGATCATAAACGCTGAAGCGCTGTCCGAATTTGTGCTGGTAATTTCCGCGCCGTAGCAGCTTCGAGATCTGTCCCGGAAGAAAAAGCAACAACCCGATCGGATAGAGAAGATTGTAGACGAGCCTGATCATTCAGCGTGCGCGCACCTCGGCGTGAATGGCAGCGCGTTGCAGGAACAACAATTCGGTGGCGCCGTACGCTTTGGCCCGAGTGACGTTCCATAATGGCATCCGCGGCATCTGCTCCGCGGGACGCTTCTCCAACACGAAGATCCCGGACGGCTCCAGCATTTCCGCCAGCTGCGGGTCTTCCAGCAACAGGCTGGTGAACTCACCGCCCGATTTCGTTTTTTCGTAGGGCGGATCGGCAAAAATGATTTTGAAAGGCTCGCGCGTCTGTGTCGAACGAAGGAAGGTGAAGACATCCTGTCGGCGGATGCGGCCCTCCAATCTTGTCCGGGCGAGGTTCCGCTCTATCGCTGCGATCGCAGCGGAATTTTCCTCCACGAATAAGGCCGAAGCCGCGCCGCGGCTGAGCGCTTCGATTCCCAACGCCCCCGTGCCGGCGAAAAGATCGAGAACGCGCGCGCCGATAATCTCCTCACCGAGGCTGGAAAAAATTGCTGCTTTGACGCGGTCCATCGTCGGCCGCACATCGGTCTTGGGGACATCAAGCCGGATGCCGCCCGCTGCACCAGCAATTACTCTCATGGCGATGCGGTGGGCTGGGGAGAAGCGGCGCCGGTCGCGGTTGCCGCAGGCGACGAGCTTTCCGCGGGTGTGGGCGTCACGGATGGCTCCGAAGCCGATGCCTCGGCCGCCTTTTTCTTTTTCGCCTTCTCAGATTTTCCGCCGCCTATAAAGCTGTTGATGACGCTGCCCAAGTCCTTCAGATCACGTCCGATGAGTTTGTCCATCAGGTTCGTCTTGGGCCGGCCTACCGTGCCGCTAACCTGAAAGCTGACAGCAGAGTATCCGGGCTCATCGATGGGCTGGAAGTTTTCGCGAATAGCCTGAAAGAGCTGACTCCGCATTTTTTCATTTACGGCGAGTTGCGATTCGAGATGAAGTTTGCCGTCGAACGAAACCGTCCCGACGGCGGAAAGCCGGATATTTTTGGAGCGAAAGATCAATTCGTCGATCGTCACGACTCCCGGATTGATATGATATTTCACCTGCGCTTGATCCAGGTGGAGCTGTCGCAACTCCTCGATCTGCAGCAACTGACCCAGCGCGACGAGCAAGCTGTATTGCTGGACCTGACCATCACGCAAAATTATTTCCCCCGCGCCGGCGAGCGCATTCTGGTCAGCGGTAGTGCCACCGGCATCGAGATGACCTTCCAGCCGGCCCGTGATCATCCCGCGAGCACCGCCGGCGTCCGCGACGATGCGGTCGGCCTGAACGTCATGAAACTTAATGCTGACAGTGAACGGAGAATCTTCCGTCTGCGGCAGGAGCGTAAAGCGGCCGGTTATTTCACCGCCGCCCGCGCGCGCCGCGATTTGAGAAAAATCGAGCTCATCAGGGGCGTAGCGCAGAGGTGACTGAAGTTGCTCGAGAAAGAACCGATCGCGGAGCGAAGTCTTCTCGATGCTGATGTTCCCGCGCAGGTCGGTCGCAGTCCGGAAACCCGAGCGAAAACGGACGTCGTCGAAAGTCGCAACGCTTTTTAACTTCTCGTCGAGGAACCGGAAGCGGCCGTGCACCAAATTGACTCGCTGAATTTCCGGAGTGAACGGAGCCGATTCCTCAGTTTCAATCGGCACGACAGGTTCCGACTTGCTGACCGGCGCCACTTCCTGCGCCTGTTCTTTTTTCTCGACTGTGGGGACAGGTCCCGTCTTTGCCAGAGTCGTTGGAGGGCCTGCCGGTTCAGTTTTTGCCCGAGGAAGGCCAGTTATCTCCGGCTCCTGCGGCGTCGATGGCACCCGCCATTTTCCATCCCCATTCTGCGCCCAAACGACCTCGGGATTAATCAACGAAATCTCCTTAATCACAAGACGTTGCGAGAAAAGAGACCCAAACTTGATTCGGAGCCGAAAAGTCTTCGCTGTCAGGAAATCAGCGGAGACCCCGGGTTGGCTTTGCGGAATGGAAATGCCACTCAGTTTCAATCCCGCCCAGGGGGTAACGCTGATCCGTCGCACGCGTAGCGTGGTCCCGAGCCGCTGGCTGAGTTCCTGCTGAATCCTGGCTTGTGTCCCTTGCGACTGCACATACATGTTCACCCCAATCAAAATGAGGACCGCCAGACCCAGGATCACCGCGAGCACGATCAGCAGAACGCGGCTCAATTTTTTCACGCCGGAACGTTACGCCCTCCCAGTTTGAAGAAAAGACCAAAGCCCTGACCCTTTCCACACTTTGAAAGATACCGTTGTCATTCTCAATCCCGCGGCCCGGGGCATCCGTGCAAATCGGTTACGCGCCCAGGTGGAATCGATCACACGCGGAGCGATCTTGTGCGCGACCTCGCGCGCGGGGGAAGCGGAAGTTCTCGCGCGGCACGCGGTCGCGGAAGGTTTTGAAAAAATCGTCGCCGCGGGAGGCGACGGGACGATCAACGAAATCGTGAACGGGATCGCCGGTAAGAACGTCGCGCTCGGCCTGCTCCCAGTGGGGACTATGAATGTTTTCGCGACGGAGCTTGGTCTGCCGGCGAACGATCTGCCTCGATGCTGGGAAATCATCCAGGAGAACCGGACGCGGCCAGTGGACCTGCCGAGCGCCAACGGCAAACATTTCGTCCAGCTCGCCGGCGTCGGTCTCGACGCTCAAGTGGTCAAGGAAACAAGCCGCGCCTTCAAACGGAATTTCGGACCGCTCAGCTATATGATCTCCGCGGCGCAGATTGCATCGCGCCAGCCGCCACGCTTGCGGATCGAATCGGAGAACGCCGTGACCGAAGAGGGTTCGTTCGTCCTCGTGGGCAATGGACGGCTTTACGGCGGTCGCTTCCCGTTCTTTAAACAAGCGCTGATCGATGACGGTTTGCTCGACGTGATCGTTTTCAAGCGGCTCAGCTACGTGGAAATCATCCGCTATCTGCAGAATGTGATTTTCGCTCCGCAAATCACGGCGCCCGAAGTGGAATATTTTCAAACGAGCCGGCTGCGCGTCAGCAGCGAGGAAAGCGTGCCCGTGGAAATTGACGGTGAACTCATCGGAAATTGCCCGGTGGAATTCCAGGTTCGAAGCGGCGGGTTGCGGGTGCTGGCGCCGCGCTAGGTGGATCGAGCGCTCCACCGCTCGAGGCAAAAGTGAGCCGGCGAAGCCGCAATTAGAAACATCGCGCGACGGAGCGCGCGATCCACCGGAATTCATCGACAACGGATTTCCGCTGCGATACTCTCGTGACATGCGCCTGTCCGGCCGAAAGCCCTCGTCGTTCACCCGGCGCTGGACACAACGGCCGCGCGTAATTCTGCTCGGATTGATCGGCGTAAATGTCGTCGCATTCGTCGCGCAACTTTTCCTCGACGCCTATCAACCAGGCTTCGTCCGCGAGTACCTCGGCTTGAGTGATCGCGGCGTCCACGCAGCTTACGGATGGCAATTTTTGACCGCCATCTTCCTGCACGACGGGCCCTGGCATCTGGTCGGCAACATGCTCATTTTGTATCTGCTCGGCCGCGATGTGGAATCGATCATCGGGCAGCGGCAATTTCTCTTCCTGTATCTCGCGGGCGCGGCGGCGGGAGAACTGGGCCACTTGTTTTTAATGCCTGCGACATCTGTGTTATTCGCGGCCTCCGGAGGCGTGACCGCTGTCCTGGTGGCCTACGCGACCATCCTGCCCGAGCTTGAGTTGACCTCGATGATTTTCTTGCTTCTACCGGTCCGCTTGAAAGCGAAATATCTCGCGTATGGAGCCTTCGCAATCGCCATTTGGGGCGTGACGCTCGACCGCAGCGGAGCGGTCGCCCACAGTGCTTATCTCGGTGGAATTGTGGCGGGATGGTTTTACGCTCACCTCCTGGGTTTCGGCCGAGCCTCCGTTCTGCAGCGCGCGCTTCGACAGCGCCGCGCGGACGCAGAACGCTATCGAGCGATGACTCCCGATCAGTTTATCTCCGAAGAAGTCGATCCGATCCTCGATAAGATTTCCCGCAAAGGTCTTCAAAGTCTTACCTGGAGCGAACGGCGAACTCTCGTCAGAGCCCAGGAAAAAATCGGGGAAAAAACGCAGGCTGGCTAAGTGCCCAGCGCGGTTCTATTCGTTAGGCCGGTCTCTGCGATGCGCATCCAACGCTGCGTTTGCTCTCGCAAATGACCGCAGGATGGATCCAGACCAAAGCAGCGGGAACGCTTAACCCCGCGCAGGTCGCGAACACGCTGGAGCACATGTGCGGGAGCTGGCCCGGGGATGCGCCGCCTTTGCCCGATTTGATCGGGCAGTTTCCGCTAGGAGAAGGATCGCTTCTGCATTTGATCTCCGTTTCAAGCATCTGTGCCGCGCGGTTGGTGCGACATCCTGAAACCCTTCTTTGGCTGCGCCATCCGGAAATCTGTTCTCCGCCTCGCACCTACGGCGAAATGCTCGCTGACCTGCGTGGAACAGAAGGTGATTCCATTTCCGCGGAAAACTTCCGCGCGCTTCGGTTCTGGAAGGGACGCGAGATGTTTCGGATCGCGTTGCGCGAAGTGGCCGAAGTCGCCCCATTGGAGGAAACAACCCTCGAGTTGTCGCTTCTGGCGGAAATTTGTTTGCGAGAGGTTTATCAATACTGGAACACAGAGCTGCGCAGCCGCCGCGGTGGGCCGGAGACGGAGTTCGCGATTCTTGGGTTGGGAAAGCTGGGCGGCCGTGAGTTGAATCATAGTTCCGACATCGACGTCATCTTCCTTTACGACGAGGAAGGGCAGGTTTCTCCGAATCTCACTTATCACGAATGGTTCAACCTGCTCGGATCCAAAATCGTGGAGACCTTTGCCGCTCCGAGTCCGGCTGGGGCACTTTTTCGGATCGATCTCCGCCTTCGGCCTGAAGGGACAGCCGGACCGCTCGCGCGTTCGCTCGAGAGCATGGAAAATTACTATGCCGGTTTCGGCGAAACTTGGGAACGGCTCGCGCTGATCAAAGCGCGATGGATTTGCGGCAGTCGCGAACTCGCCTACGAATTTCTCCGCCAGCATCAGCCCTTCATTTATCCGAAGAGTCCGACGCCTGATTTGCTCGACGAAATTGCCGCGATCAAACGGCGGATCGAGCGGGACATCGTTGGTTACGGAAACATCGGGAGAGACGTCAAGCTGGGCGCGGGCGGGATTCGTGAAATCGAATTTGTCGTTCAGGCACTCCAGCTCTTGCACGGAGCGCGGCACGCGTTCTTGCAGGAAACAAGCACCCTGAAGGCACTCCCGGTCCTCGCGCAGTTGGAACTAATCCCCGGTGGTGAAGCGCGCGCCTTGGAAGCGGCCTATCGTTTCCTCCGGGGCGTTGAGCACCGGTTGCAAATTGAAGCGGAACAACAAACCCACACGATTCCGGAAAACAGTGAATCCCTCGATCGGCTCGCGCGAAGTCTTGGGTTTTCCTCCAAGGAAAATTTCACCACCGCGTTGCGAGAGCATATGCAGAAGGTCCGCTCGGTTTTTCGCAGAATCATCTCGGCGCCGGCCACCGGAGCGGAATCGCCCGCCGAGAGCCTGCACATTTTTCGGGATGAGAAAGCGGCGGCCAAGTCGCTTGCGGACCTGGCAAAAGGCACTGGCGGTTTGCATGTCGCGGCCCGCACACGCCAGGTGCTCCGCAATCTGCGTCCGCTCTTGTTTCGATGGCTGGCGCGAGCCGCCGATCCGGACGTGGCGCTGAACCAGTTCATCCGGTTCGTCGAAGCCTACGGGCTGCGCAGCATGCTCTTCGAGTTGCTCGTGGTGAATCCAAAACTTCTCGAGCTTCTCGTCAAAACCTTCGATGCGAGCCGTTATGCCGGAGACCTGCTGATTCGCCGGCCGCAACTGCTGGAAGACATTACTCGGGGGGGCATACTCGATCGGGAGGTTTCGGTAGCGGAGCATTTGAAACGGCTGGACGCCCTGGAAATTACCCCGGCCTCACTTGATCTGCTTCGCGTTTATCGCCAGACGCAGCTCCTGCGGATTTTGTTGCGCGACGTGCTCGGCCTCGCAGACCTCCCGGCACTCTTTGCCGAACAATCCGCCCTCGCGGAGGCGTGCCTGGTCTTCGTCCACCGTGCGCACGGAAACGAGAGCGACATAACGATTATTGCGCTCGGAAAATTTGGCGGCGGCGAGATCGGTTACGGAGCCGATCTGGATGTGCTTTTCGTCGGTGACGATATCCGCGCGGCTCAGCATCTCGTGGTCACGATGGCGCAAGCGACCGCGGAAGGGAGCATCGCCACATTGGATGCGCGCCTGCGACCGGAAGGCGAGAAAGGAAATCTCGCCTGCTCGCTCACGGCTTACGCGGCCTACTACGAAACGCGCGCCCAGCTTTGGGAAGCTCAAGCGCTCACACGCGCGCGGCCTGTGGCCGGCCCGCTGCAAGGCCAATTCATGGACCTGGCCCAGCGCGTCTGGCGAAAAGCCGCCCAACGTGACGACCTGTATTCACAGATCGATGGAATGCTGCAACGGATTCGCCACGAACGTGGGAGCGCGGCTGATCTGCTCGATTTCAAGACGGGCACGGGTGGCGTGATCGAGGCTGAGTTTCTGGTGCAGGCTTTACAGATGCGCGCCGACATCTGGAATCCGCAGACCATGGGCGCGCTCCGCGAGCTGACGACCAAGGGGCTCTTGCAGGAAGAAGAGGCCGTTCTAGTGAAAAAGAGTTACGAATATCTACGCTTAATCGAATCGGCTCTTCGGCGGTGGGAAAACAAAAGTGTTTCCTCCCTTCCCGCAGATGAAACTGAACAGCAAAAACTGGCGCAACGCATCGGCGCCGACAGTCTCGACGCGTTTGGGCGGCACTACCGAGAAGCGCGAGAAAGCATTCATGCCGTCTACGCGCGTTACCTCCGGTGATTTAGCGGCTCAAAAGCCGGCCAGCAGTTTTACGATCTCTCGGAGAAACAAGAAGGTGACCAGTAATCCGCAGCCAACAATCCCGAAAAGAAGCACCAGCACCGCGATAACAAAAGTCCAGTCGCTCCTGCGCGAAACGCCACCCGGAGCGGCGGTGTGGTCCTTGATGATTTGGTAGTTGCGCGCGTTTGATTTGAACCAGAACGAAAACGCGTCGCCGACAACCGGCACAATTCCGACGAGCTCGTTAATCAGAATATTAAGCGCCATGCGAGCGAGAAGGATCTTCGGCACCCCGAGGCGCGCGGCTTGAATAAGGGCGAAGGCAGACACCAACGCCGATCCAGTGTCACCAAGTCCGGGCAAAAGCCCTATGAGCGGATCGAGACCGAATTTGAATTTCGTTCCGGGGACGCGAATGAAGTCGTCCATGATGAGCGCGAGCCATTTGAAAAGAGGCTCCAGCCCCTGGCGCCTTCGCTTTTCTTCCGGGGGAAGAACTTCCCAGTCGACTTCCTGTAGCGGCGATCTATGACCGCCGGGCCTTTGGTCGAGCGCCACTGTGGATGGACGGCCCCGAACGCTTTCGGGGCCGCTACAAGTTAACCCGGGATCTCCTTCAGCATCTGCGCGTTGGTCGGGAATTTCTTGACGAACATGAGGAGACGCTCGATCGCTTCAACCGGTTTATGCCCGGCCAGCCCACGCCGGATCATGTTGATCTTGTCCAGCTCCCACGGCTGCATGAGCAGTTCTTCGCGACGCGTGCCGGAAAGAAAAATATCAACCGCTGGATACGTGCGTTGATCACTGATCTTGCGATCGAGCACGAGTTCCATGTTCCCGGTGCCTTTGAATTCCTGGAAGATGAGCTCGTCCATGCGGCTGCCGGTATCGATGAGCGCCGTGGCCACGATCGTCAGCGACCCGGCTTCCTCGGTGTTACGCGCAGCTGAGAAAAGTTTTCTCGGAATTTCCATCGCGCGCGCGTCGATACCGCCGCTCATCGTGCGACCTCCTCCGGCGGTCGCGTTGTTAAAAGCGCGCGCTGTGCGCGTGATCGAATCGAGCAGGATGAACACATCTTTGCCCGCCTCGACCAAACGTTTCGCCCGCTCGATGGCGAGCTGCGCAATACGGGTATGGCTCTTGATGTCGCTGTCATTCGAACTCGCCATGATTTCGGCCTGCGGACAGGAACGCCGGAAGTCGGTGACCTCCTCCGGGCGTTCATCAACAAGAAGAATGATCAATTTCATTTCCTTGTGATTTTTCACGACCGCGTCGGCGATGTGATGCAG
>DASVJK010000073.1:0-9778 GCA_036385955.1 Chthoniobacterales bacterium
CGGTTGAATTCGCTCGACGGGACGTATGAGTTTTCGTGGCTGACCCGATCACGATGTTGAAAGCAACACTTCAATCCCTGACGCAATTACCAAGGTGGTCCATGTGCCAGCTCCGAGAGGCAATTAGGCGAGGATTGGGAGAATTAGATCGCTCCGGAACCCCTAGGCTCCAGTCTTCGCTCGCCGCGTGGCGCAGAGCTAAGACTGTCGCGCCGGCCTGTCACGTCGTAGCTTTAGCGAAGATGGAAGCCTTAGCGAAGGCGGACTCATTTGACCTTGCCACAATCCCGCGGCGAGCTACGACTTGACCGTCCAGTCAGATAGAACCGCTCGCAGGGTAGAGCGGAGCTAACTGTCGCGCCGGCCTGTCACGTCGTAGCTTTAGCGATGATGGAAGCTTTAGCGAAGGCGGACTCATTTCGCGAAGCGAAATTCACTCAATGAAGAGGGATGGGAACGCTGCACAAGATTCGCCCGCAGAATGACAAGAAAAGGAGCGCGCGGGACGGCAGTGCTCATTAGCATTCGGGCAATTACAAATTATCCTAAAGGAGTTTCACCATGAACAAATTACTAGCTCTGATTCTTGGTATCGCAGTGCTGGCAACGCTTGGCGGCCTCGCCACCGCGGAGCCCACCACCATTCGTGGCTCAAAGAGCAATGGTTCATACCGCGCGGCGGTCCCCACGCCCACTCCCACTCCCAAAGCGAAGACCACCACCGTCAACACGACAAAGAGCGCGGTTAACGTGAAGCTCGCCCGCACCGCGGCCACCACTCCCACTCCCACTCCCAAACCGGTCGCGGCCACCACCGTCAACGGGTCAAAGAGCAATACATACCGCACGGCAGCCACCACTCCGACTCCCACTCCCAAAGCGAAGGAAAAAAGATTAAAGCAACTTGATGCCAGAGGACAGTGAGAGGTGAAGAGAATAGTAGCCAGATAGGACTACCCAAAGCGGAGGCCACTACCATCAAGGCGCAATCCACGGCATGGGCGAGATGAGCCGCAAATACAACTGTAATACTTGGGAACACAGCGGGTACCTTCGAATACAGTCTGCTAGTTTGTGGCGGAAATATCCTGCTGATACAGTCCCCAGTATCTCCGGGGAAACTCAGTCGAGGTCGCGATGAGCATTCAGGATCCTACCGCGCTCGTATTGGACACGCTGAGCGTTATCCACGATACCCCGCCGCATCCTGATCAGCCGCCTCTCGCGGATGGCGTTCAATTGCGCTGGGCTCCAGGGGAAGGGCGTGGTTTCCCGCTGAAGGGCGGGTATTACCTGTTCCGGCGTCGCGTCGCAGGGGGTGACACGAAGCCAGCGTGCTTGTGATCGGAACCGGGCGCGATCCAATAGACGGCAACGATTTTCATTCGGTCGGTTTCGTGAAGTACGAACTCCTCTCGTAACATCCCGCCACCACCTCCGAGGGTTGGTTTCAGTACGCCCATCTGTTTAGGGGGATTACTCGATGGTTGTTAGATTTTCTCCGACTTTGTTCGTGCGATAAAAATCTGGGCCGCCTTGCGGATTTCGTCCGCAACGCGCGCCTCGGGCGAAACAAATTTTGGTGTAAACCACGGGAATAAACCGATCAGATCATGCGTCACCAGGATCTGTCCGTCGCAATGTTCGCCGGAGCCGATCCCGATCGTGGGAATGCTCAAGGCGCTCGTGATTTGTCGCGCCGCCTCCGGGTTCACGATTTCCAGCACGACCGCGAACACACCTGCCTTCTCCACCGCCTGCCCGTCGCGCACGAGCGCTTCGGCTTCCGACTGGGTGCGACCTTTTACTTTGTAGCCCCCTTCTTCGCGGACACTTTGCGGGAGCATTCCGATGTGCCCCATTACGGCGATGCCTTCGGCGACGATCGCTTCAATTTGAGGGACGTGACTTACTCCGCCTTCCAGTTTCACCGCTTGCGCGCCGGCCTCGATTAGCGCGCGCGCCGTCGCCACGGCTTGCGCGGGATCATCGTAGGTATGGATCGGAAGATCGGCGACCAGCAAGGCGCGTTTCACCGCGCGCGCCACGGCCCTGGTGTGGTGGACCATTTCCGCGAGCGTGACCTGCGTGGTGTCGTCGTAGCCGAGCACTACCATACCTAACGAGTCGCCCACCAAAATAATGTCGATCCCGCTTTCATCGAGCAAACGAGCTGTCGGATAATCATAGGCGGTCAACGCCGTGATTCGCTCTCCCCGCAGCTTCTTGTCGCGAAATTCCTGCATCGACCTCGACCTTACCATTCCCCCACGACCCGCACCACTGCTCCCGCGTTAGTGCGTCGCAGAAGCAGGGCGCGCACGGACTCGGTCTGTTTCGGAAGAACTAAATCCGGCCGGATGTCCGCGAGTGGCCGGAGGACAAACTCGCGCTCTGTGAGGCGCGGATGGGGCAGCTGCAACTCTGCGTTCTCGATCTCCAAGTCGCCGAAATAAAGCAAATCGAGATCGATCGTGCGGGAAACATTTAGCGCATGTGTTGGCGGCCGGCCGAGCAGCTTTTCGATTACGGCCAGTTCGCGCAATAAGTCCTGTGCCTCTCCCGCATATTCAAATTCGAGCGCGGCGTTCAGAAATTTCGCCGCGCCCCTTTCGCATCCAACCGGCTCAGTTTCGTAAATGGCCGAGGCACGCATTGAAGGACGAACGCCGCTGAGCGCCGCGATATCGTTCCGCGCGTTGCGCAAGTTCGCCAGCCTGTCTCCGAGGTTGGACCCGAGCGCCACGCCGGCTCTCATTTGGCCGCGGTCAATCCAAGTACATCCTCCATGCTATAGAGGCCCGGCGGACGTCCGACGATCCATTTTGCGGCGCGCAGCGCGCCCGCGGCAAAAGTTTCCCGGCTGGACGCTTTGTGCGTTAGCTCGAGACGTTCGCCCCGGCCGGCAAACGTCACCGTATGATCTCCAACGACATCGCCGCCGCGAATCGAGTGCACGCCGATCTCCGCCGCCGAACGCTCACCGATCAAGCCCTCGCGACCGTGCGCGACATTCTTCGCGTAATCGAGATTCCGGACCTCACACAGGATCTCTGCCAGACGTTTCGCGGTGCCGCTCGGTGCATCCTTTTTTAAACGATGATGCGTCTCCACAATTTCGAGATCGAAATCCCGGCCCAGCATCTCCGCAGCCTTTCGCGTCAGCCAGAAGAGCGCGTTTACGCCAACGCTGAAATTCGGCGAGAAAACAACCGGCAGCGATTTCGCTGTTTTTTCGAGCAAGGAGCGCTCCTCGTTGGAATGGCCGGTGGTGCCGATCACTAACGGCTTGCCAGCTCCGAGACATACACGGCAAATCTCATCGGTCGCACTGGGGTGGCTGAAATCGACGACCGCATCGCAGGCGCCGATTTCTTTCGTCAGGTCGTCGCCTTGATCGAGCGCCGCTACAATAACGGCGTCCGCTGCTTCAGCCGCGGCGGCGATCGCCTGTCCCATGCGGCCTTTGGATCCAACCAAAAGAACACGAACCGGCGTCATGTTCAGGCACTTCCTTCAAAGGCGTCGAGGGTCGTGCGCAAACGTGCCGCGTTTGCCTCCGTCATTTCGCAAAGGGGCAGCCGGCATTCCGCCGACATCGCACCACGCCACGCGAGCGCGGTTTTTACCGGAACCGGATTCGGCTCGATGAACAAGTCCTTGAAGACGGGCAGCATCCTCAGGTGCATTTCACGCGCCGTCTTCACATCGCCTGATCGGAACGCCTGCACCAGCGCGCAAACTTCCGCCGGAAAAAGGTTCGAAGCGACGCTGACTACGCCAACGGCGCCGACCGAGAGGAACGGCAGGGTCAGAGAATCGTCGCCGCTCAAGATGGTAAACGCGTCCGGCAGCCGCGCGCGCAGGTCGCTCACACGTTCGACACCGCCGCTGGCTTCCTTGATCGAGACGATGTTTCGGCAGCCAACCGCGAGCCGCTCCACTGTCTCCGGTCCAATGTCCACCGCACAGCGCCCGGGAATATTGTAGAGTATCAGCGGCGATGCAGTTGCCTGTGCGATGGCCCGGAAATGCCGGAACAAACCTTCCTGACTCGGCTTGTTGTAGTAAGGCGCCACGACCAGCATTCCATCAACGCCCATCTTTTCCGCCGCCTCAGTCGCCGCGACCGCGGCGGCCGTGGAATTCGATCCAGTTCCCGCCAGCACCTGGCAACGGCCTTTCGCGATTTCAACGGTGACGCGAATCACCTGCTCCTTCTCTTCGTGCGAAAGCGTCGGCGATTCCCCGGTGGTGCCCACCGCGACAACGCCCGTAATTCCAGCGGCGATTTGCTCTTCGATCAACTTCTCGAGAGCCGGCAGATCGAGTTCGCCGTCCTGGAAGGGCGTGACGAGCGCAGTGTATGTCCCTCTAAACATGTGTCAGGGGTAGGTGGATCGAGCGCTCCGTCGCTCGATGCGAAGGTGGCGGCGAAGCCGCATTATGAAAACATCGCGCGACGGAGCGCACGATCCACCGGAACAGTTCAAAGGTCGATCGTCCCTTCGAAGACAAAATCGGCCGGGCCTGTGAGCGTGACATTCTTGAATTGTTCGCCGTCTTTGTCGAAGCCCACTTTCAATTCGTTCCCGCCGCGCACGAGCACGCGGATCGGGCCACCGATCCGCTCGGTCGCGGAAAAAACAAGCGCACTCGCAACGACGCCAGTTCCGCAAGCGAGGGTTTCGTTTTCGACTCCACGTTCATAGGTGCGGATCGAGATTTGCCGGTCTCCTCTTCGCTTCAGAAAATTTACGTTCGCGCCTTTGGGTGCGAAAAGTTCGTGATGCCGCACGGCGGATCCGATTCCACGAACATCCATGTTCTCCAGATCTTCCACCGGGATTACCACGTGCGGCACGCCACTGTTCACAAAATGTCCATCAAGAGTACGATCGTCTAACGGAATCTTGATTCCCAGCCGCAGGTCGTTCGGCTCGCTCATTTGCAGACACACCATCTCGCCCTGCAGATCTGCACCGATCACACCCGCTGGCGTCTCAAACGAAAGCTTTTCGATCGGGCCCGCCACGTGACTCGCGTAGCGCGCAAAACAACGCGCTCCATTGCCGCACATCTCCGCTTCGCCGCCGTCCGCATTATAGTAGCGCATGCGAAAGGTCGCGCCGTTCGTCGGGCGCTCGAGCACCAACACTCCATCCGCGCCGACACCTCGATGCCGATCGCAAATCCTCGAGATCTGCTCCGCCGCCAATTGCAAATCGCCCGCGCGATTGTCGATCATGACGAAATCGTTCCCCGCGCCGTTCATCTTCGTGAAACGCAGCATGGGCAGTTTGTACCACATTCTCCCCCCAAAGCCAAATGAACGCGGCGGCACGGAAGCCTGTCAGAAGGGGTTGCTCCACGAAGATTCGAGTTCTATCTGTGTCGCGTCGTTTTGAAAAATAATCTCGCGGAAATCATCCTGGGCCTTGCGCTTTTCTTCGGCGCACGCGAACTCAGCTTCGCCCAAATCGCTCCGGGCAGATTCAACGATCTGATCGTCGAACAAATTCAAAAAATGCCTACAGGCGGGCACTATTCCGCTTCGCGCGTGGCGACGATCCGGTTGCAATCGGCGGCGCATTTCGAATCCGGAAAATTCTTCGTTCTACCGGACGCAGCCTCACCGAGTTACTGCTCCGGTGCGACCTACCTCGTCTTCATGAAAACAATCGAAGCTTTGCGCGCCCGGGGTGCTCTCCATCTCGATTACGCCACGCTCGAAAGCTTGATGATTCGCGGTCAACGCGATGGTGAGGGCATCTGGGGCCGCTGGAACGCCAACGGCCCTGGAACCGCGCGCCTTTTCCATGAAATGGACCTTGGACAGAATTTTGATGATTTCGCAGAAGCACAGCCCGGCGATTTCATGAAAATTTTTTGGTCGCCCGAAGTGGGCCGCGCGGAGCACGGCCACTCCGTGATCTTTCTGGGAATGGAGAAAAAATTCGGAATCGATTACGTCCGCTTCTGGTCGAGCAACATTCCCACAGGCTACGGCGAAAAAAGCGTAGCGCGAAGCAAGATCGTCCACGCCATTTTCTCGCGCCTCGATGCGCCGGGGAATTTGTCGCGCGCCGTCACCGCGCCTGCCGTGGACAAGTATCTCGCGAGTTTGCTCAGCGCTCGATCGACTTTCGAAGAAGCCAAGGCCAAATGCGGAATGTAGCCGCGGCAGACCCGCCAGCCCTGCTCGGGCGATGATTTCCGCGATCGAAAGCGCGACGCTCATCAACGGATTCGTCCTCGGATGGTCGGTCGCGTGGCCACCTGGCCCGGTCAATGCCGAGATGCTGCGGCGCAGCGTCATCCCGGCTTCACAAGGAGGGGGGTTCTGGGCAGCGTGGCGTCTCGGTCTCGGAGCGTGCACGGGAGATTTTCTTTGGGCGTTGGCGGTCATGACCGGCGCCGGTGCGCTTCTGAATACGCCCCGCGTCCGGCAGATCCTCGCGGTCGTCAGTTTCACGCTCCTCCTTTTTCTTGCCGGCATGTTTGCCTTGGGTGCGTGGCGATCGACGCATGCCATGCAAGGCAAGACTGCCGCGGGGAGCGATGCTTCGAATAATGGAAAGCGGATAACGGGACGTCGCGGTTATCTGCTCGGCTTGACGCTCGCCTTGACCAGCCCGTGGAACCTAGGTTTTTGGCTCGCTGTTATCGGTGGTCAGCAAAGCGTGACGAAAAACCCCAGTTTCGGAAACTCACTGGCATTCGCGGTCTTTGTTGTCTTGGGTGCAGTCGTCTGGACTCTCG
This sequence comes from Chthoniobacterales bacterium, assembly GCA_036385955.1. Lineage (GTDB taxonomy): Bacteria > Verrucomicrobiota > Verrucomicrobiia > Chthoniobacterales > UBA10450 > AV80. The sequence continues at coordinate 6,763 of DASVJK010000073.1, forward strand.
TTTTCTCCGTTACCGTCAAGCAGGGGGGCAGAATCTTCGCGCGACCCAGCTGGCAGGCCGCGACTCAAGCGATCACTTCGCTCCTGATGGTCTTTTTCGCCGCGAAGCTGCTCTGGACGATACGCTACTAGGGCTGGCGGGAGCCTCACCCTCCATGCCCCGCAACATTGGTCGATTCGATTTTGCATTCCTGCGGTTTACCTTGTCAGAGTGAACCGCATGTTTGGAGTGGAGAGCTCGGCCTCCCGGGGGAGCAACGTCCAACATCCAACGTTCAATGAGTGACACGAAAACCGAGCGCGAGAAAACGCTGACGATTAACGAGATTTATCACTCGATCCAGGGAGAGAGCACATGGGCGGGAGAATCGTGCGTTTTTGTGCGACTCACGTTTTGCGATCTGCGCTGCACATATTGCGATACGGAATACGCGTTTTACGAGGGGAAGAAACAGACACTCGACGAGATCGCGACGGCGGTCGCAGCATTTCACTGCCCGCTCGTCGAGATCACCGGAGGCGAGCCGCTCTTGCAGAAAAATGTGCTGCCGCTCATGACGATGCTCGCGGACGCACGCCACACGGTCTTACTCGAGACGAGCGGCGCGCACGATATTTCGAACGTGGATCTACGCGTCCATCGGATCATGGATTTGAAAACGCCGGGGAGCGGTGAATGTGCGCGCAATCTTTTCTCGAACATCGAGCACCTCACGCAACGCGATGAAGTGAAGTTCGTGATCGGTTCGCGCGAAGACTATGACTGGTCCCGGGAACAGGTCGGGAGCTACGCGCTAACGCAGCGATGTCGCGCTGTATTGTTTTCGCCGATTTTCAGCCGGATCGATCCGCGTGAAATCGTGGAGTGGATTCTCGCGGATAGGCTGCCGGTGCGCTTTCAATTGCAGATGCACAAGTTCATTTGGACGCCGACCAAGCGCGGAGTCTAGCGACGCAGTCGGTTGTCATCCCGAGCGGATGCGAGGGACCTCGCAAATGCAAATTGCGATTCCCATGAACCAGTGGGCGTTGCCTGTCATTGTAAGATCCGTCGCCGTCTGCGCGGCTCGAGATGACAGCGAGAAAGAGCAGTGCGAGTTTGGCCGCGGATGCGGGTTCGCCTGACAAAAGATTTCACTTTCGAGGCTGCGCAGACGCTGCCTAACGCGCCGGAGGGTCACAAGTGCCGCCGGATGCACGGGCATAGCTTCAAGGTTGAAATCTCGGTGGAAGGCACAGTCGACCCGGCGACTGGCTGGTTTTACGATCACGCCGAAATCGGCGCGGCGATGAAATCGCTCGTGCAGCAACTCGATCACGCCTACCTCAACGAAATCGCTGGGCTCGATAATCCGACGATTGAAAACATGGCGGCGTGGCTTTGGCAGAAACTTCAGCCGCTCTGTCCCGGCCTTTGCGAAATCGTGGTGCACGAAACACCCACAGCGCGCTGTGTTTATCGGGGCGAATAAGTCTGCTCTTCTGTAGCGGCGGTCTAGTCTCTCCGCCGTAGGTCGACGAAGGAGGATGACCGCCGAACGAGCGAATGACTGGACGCGCTGAGATGTGAAACGAAATCGGCAAAGAGCGGCGCGTAACTTTCGTCGCGCTCGGGATGATATTGCACGGCGAGCGCGAATGGATAATCGCGCAGCCGCATTTGCTCGATAATGTCGTCGGTTTTGCACCATGCTTCCACTTCGAAGCCGTCACCCAGGCGATCGATGGCTTGATGGTGCGCGCTATTCACTTTCTCGAGCCGGTGTCTGGCGGTGCGCTCGGTGCGCAAGGGTTGTATATTGTGGTCACGCATTTCCGGACTGTCATGGCCGGGAATGTCGAGGTGCAGCGTACCGCCGAGCACGACATTAAACAGCTGCATGCCTTTGCAGATCGCGAAAATCGGAAGGTGACGCGCGAGCGCCTGTTTCGTTGCGTCAAATTCCCAACGATCGCGTTTCGGGTCTACATCCTTTTCGAGAACAGAGGGATCGGGCACTGGCTGCTGGAGAAATTCCTGCGCGATATCCGACCCCCCGCTCAGGAGCAGGCCGTCCATTTTCTCGACCGGCACCTCCTCGCTCAATGCGTTCCAGAGACGCACCGCGGGATGTTTCGCGAAAGCGCGACGAAACCGCTTCTCGTCCTTCGGTCGGATCCAGGTAGCCACGTTGAGCATGGCGGACTTTGAGACCCTTCAACGGTGAAGTAAAGCGAACGGCGGCTTGGTGGATCGCGCGCTCCGTCGCGCGATGTTTATTATTCGCGGCTTCGCCGCCATTTTGGCATCGAGCGCGGAGCGCTCGATCCACCTACAATCCGAGCAGCTCGCGCACGTATTTCGCGGGAGGACTTCCGAAGGAGAGAACGCTATCGTTGTATTTCTTGAGATCGAACGAGGCGCCGGCTTTCGCTTTGGCGCGCTCGCGCAGTTCGAGATGTTCGGTCGCTCCGATAAAGTAGGTGGAGAGTTGCGTCGAGCTCAACCGGGCGCGTTTCCATTTCGCGACGGCTTCGCCTTCCTGCTGGAAGCCTTCCTTCATCATCAAGTTAAGCGCGTCCTGCTCGTTCATGTTCGCGGTGTGAATGCTTTGATCGAGGATCGCGTTGCAAATCACACGCAAGCGCATCTTCAACTGCTGCATCTTGACTTCCGGCCCGCCGTATCCCGCCTCCGCCATCATTTGTTCCGTGTAGACCGCCCAGCCCTCCACGAAAGTGCCGCTTTGGAAGATCGCGCGCACGAGCGTCGGCGCGCGGAATTCATTGGCGTGCGCGAGTTGCAGGTAATGCCCCGGCATCGCTTCATGCACGGTCAGGTCGCGCACCATGTAGTTGTTATATTCGCGGTAGAACGATTCCTTTCGCTCTTTCGTCCAATCTTTCGGCGTTGGTTCGCAAGCGAAAAATGTCTCGCCGCTTTTCTCCAGGGGTCCAGGCGAATCGCAGTAGGCGATCCCCTGCCCGCGCTTGAACTCCGGCATGACAATGACCTTCAAGGGTTTGTCCGGAACGGT
>DASVJK010000074.1:0-54516 GCA_036385955.1 Chthoniobacterales bacterium
GATGACCATCTTGTCCCGCGGAATATCCAGCGAGACATTTTTCAAATTGTGTTCGCGCGCGCCGTGAATGCGGATGGCGTTGTTGGTTCCGTCGGGGAGCGCGGGTTTCCAGCCCGTCCCATCCTGCATCCTGCTGGGCGGCTCTTCTGCCGCACGCAGGGACAGATCGGAATCATCAAGTGCGTAGCGAGGCTGAAGGCTTCGCGGCAGGATGCCGCGAACAGCGGGCTGGGAGCCCGCGCTCCCCTTTTGCAACACCGGGCGCAGGAACGCTCCCGTGTGCGACCCGTCGATCCGCGCCACCGCTTCCGGAGTGCCTGCAGCAACGAGCGTCCCACCTTCGTCGCCAGCCTCAGGCCCGAGATCGATGACCCAATCCGCACACTTGATCACCTCAAGATTGTGCTCGATCACGATGATTGTGTTGCCGGCTTCGACGAGTCGTTGAAACAGCTTCACCAGCATCGCGACATCGTCGAAATGCAGGCCCGTCGTCGGCTCGTCGAAAATGAGCAGGTTGCCGCGGGCGGACCCGTTCTGTTTCGCGTGGGCACTCTCGTCCGCGAGATGCCGGACGAGTTTGAGCCGCTGTGATTCGCCGCCGGAAAGAGTGTTTAACGGCTGGCCAAGCCGCAGATAACCGAGCCCCACTTCGTCCAGCACGTCGAGCGGATTTCCAAGCTTCTCGGATTCGCCAATCCGCGTGAAAAATTCGATCGCTTCACTAACCGTGAGCTGGAGTACGTCGTGAATTGATTTGCCGTGGAGTTGGACGCGCAGGACATGCGGCTGAAAGCGGCGGCCTTCGCACTCGGCGCAGCGCACGTAAAGATCGCTCAGGAATTGCATCTCGATCTTTTCAAAACCGGTGCCGCAACAACGCTCGCAGCGGCCGCTGCCGGAGTTGAAGGAAAACGCGCTCGCCGTTAGCCCTTGTGCCATCGCTTCCGGCTGTGCCGCGAAAAGCTCGCGAACGCGATCGTAGAGTCCGAGGTAAAGAATCGGCGTCGAGCGCGGTGTGCGCGCGAGGATCGATTGATCGACCATCACGACGTCGCCGATGCGGTGCGCGCCCGTGACCGATTTGCACGCCCCCGGTTCCTGCTCACTCGGCTGTCCTTTCGCCTGAAGCAGGTTCCGATAAAGAACTTCGTGAATGAGCGTCGACTTGCCAGATCCGGAAACGCCGGTGATGCAGTTGAAAATGCCGAGCGGAATTTCGACATCGAGGTCCTTGAGATTGTGCTCCCGGGCGCCGGTGATTCGCAGCCCCGTTGTTCCCACGCGTCGCCGTTTCGGCACGGGAATCCTTTTTCGTCCGCTGAGGTAATCGGCCGTAAGCGAGTGGTGGATCGCCCGCGGAGCGCACAATCCATGTAGATCCGCCAGCTCTCCGCTGAAAACCAGCTCACCTCCGCGTTCTCCACGGCCCGGACCGATATCGACCACGTGGTCCGATGAGCGGATGATCGCTTCCTCGTGCTCGACGACGAGCAGCGTGTTGCCTTTGTCCCGCAGATCGTGCATGACGCGCACTAGACGGCCGACATCGCGCGGGTGGAGGCCGACACTCGGTTCGTCCATGACAAACAGCGTGTTCACGAGCGACGCACCGAGACAGGTCGTCAGGTTCACGCGCTGCACTTCGCCACCGCTGAGCGTGCGCGTGGAGCGATCGAGCGTCAGGTAGCCGAGCCCTACCTCGCACAGATAACGCAGTCGCGTGACGACTTCGTTGCGCAACATTGCAGCGGTCGAATCGTTAGGCGGCAGAGCCAGATCAGCGAAAAGTTCCCGTGCGTCGGCAATGGAAAGCATTGCGACCTCCGGCAGGGTCCGCGCAGTTTCCCTGGTATCGCCTTGCGCGCGCGAAACGATCCGATAGTTCAGCGAAGCGAGTTGAAAGCGTCCGCCGTTACAATCAGAACAGGTGGTGTAAGCCCGGTAGCGGCTGAGCAAAACGCGAACGTGCATCTTGTAGGTTTTGCTCTCGAGCCATTTGAAAAACCCGCGTACGCCATACCAGCGATCGTTCTCCGCGAGCTCTTCGACATCGGTGTCGGTGTCCCGCGTCTCGCCATTGATGACAAAATCCTGATCGGCTTTTGGCAGATCTTCAAAAGGGATGCGCACGTCGATCTCTTCGCGGGCGCAGGCACGCAGCAGGTCCTTCTGCGATTCGCCAAATTGCTGTCCTTGAAAAGCCCGCACCACGCCGCCGGCAATGCTCAAGCTGTGATCGGGGATCGCGCGGTTCAGATCAATCGCGATCGTCCTGCCGAAACCGCGGCACGTCGGACAGGCGCCGAGCGGATTGTTGAAACTGAAGAGGCCGGGAGTCGGTGGGCGGATATCGAGGTCGCAATGCGCGCAATGCCAGCCGGTCGAGAAGGGCGATTCTTTTTTCGTCTCGAGAAGGACGAAGTTGATCCGGTCTTTGCCGAATCGAAGCGCGGTCTCGATCGACTCGATCAGGCGCGCGCGTGTTTCCTCTCCGATCGTCAGGCGGTCCTGAATGACCTGCACGCGCGCTCCGAGTCGTCCGACTTTTTTGTCGGTATCGGCACGGACGATTTCACAATTCAACCAAACGCGCAGATAGCCTTGTTGCTGTAGAAATTGAAAGAACTCGTGCGGATCGGTCTTTGCCGGCACTCCGACCCAGAACGTGAGCAGGACCGTTTCGCCCGCGAACTCCCGCACCACGTCGTCCGCAATCGAGCGGGCGGTTTCGGGACGGATCTCGCGGCCGCAGCCGGGACAAAAGGCGCGCGCGATGCACGGCATCAAGAGTTTCAGGTAATCGTTGATCTCCGTCATCGTGCCGACCGTGGAACGCGAACTTTTCACCGGGTTGGCCTGCTCGATCGCGATCGCCGGCGGGATGCCGCGGATCTCGTCGACGCGCGGTTTGTCCATGCGGTCGAGGAATTGACGCATGTACGGGCTGAACGTTTCGACGCAACGGCGCTGGCCTTCCGCGTAGATCGTGTCAAAGGCCAGACTCGACTTGCCGCTGCCGCTGGGCCCGGTAACGACGGTTAACTTTCCAAGCGGGAGATCAAGATCGATCCCTTTCAGGTTGTTCTGGCGCGCTCCGCGAATCTCGACGCAACCCGCCTCAGGCGGGTCAGGAGGAGCGGTGACGCATGGCTTTTCGGCGGTCTTTGAACCCACTGGAGACTATCCGATTGAGCAGTGCTGTTCGCAAATTTTCGCGTGAAAATGTGTCATCCCGAGCCGCGCAGACGGGGAGGGACCTCTCACCTGCCAGATTACGTTACCGCACAACAGCGGCGCGTGGCCCAACGTAAACGCGTGATGTGACGCGGAAGCGCGAGAGCACTTGCCGAAAAACTCGCCAAGGCAAAAGACGAAGCTAAGCTCTTCAAGTGAGCGCACCGGACGAGCGGCTGTATTGGTTGCACCGCCCGGAAAAGATCGATGAAGAAACCGGTGAGGGAGAAGAAGATCTCACGCTCGGCCCGCTTGACGAAAGAAGTTTCAGAAAAGTCTTTAGCGGAAAGCATCACCAAGGCTTCACGGGCGATTCACTCTACTAGCGCGAAGGAATGGGAAGATTGGCGCCCGTTGCGCGCGTTCGGTCACTTCGAATTCAGTGATCCGGATCGCCTCGACAAGATGCGAGCGGTCGGCATCCAGTACGTCCAATGGCTCTCGATGCGTCACCCCGATGAATGCGCGGCCTGCCAGGCGCTCGAGGGAAAAGTATTTCCTATCGACGACCCGCCGCCAATGCCTCCGATCGATTGCACGTGCGAGCTCTGGTGTGGTTGTCTTTTCATCGTCGCGCAGACCTGAAATAACCCGCTCCTGACCTTCTGAATTCTGACTTCTGACCTCGCTTGCGAGGTCCCTCGCCGTCTGCGCGGCTCGGGATGACAGAGCTGCTAGCACCGCCCAAATGGATCGTGCCCGATCTAACGGTCGTCGCTTAGCTGGCGAAACGTTGCGCTACCTTTTCGCGTTCCGCCAGCAGCGCCTCAGGCATGTCGGGCTGCAGCGTTTCGAAGAACTTCTTCTGACCCTCGAGCTCCGTTTTCCACTCGTCCGGTTTCACCGAGAGCAGTTCGTTCAATTGTTCTTTCGACACGCCTTCGAGTCCTTCGAGATCGAGGTCCCCAAGCCGCGGAATGCTGCCGATTGGAGTGTTCTCTGCGCCACCTTTGCCCTCGCAGCGATCGATGATCCACTTGAGCACGCGCATGTTGTCCCCAAAACCTGGCCAGATATATTTTCCATCGGCGCTCTTGCGGAACCAGTTTACGTGGAACATGAGCGGCGGATTCGACAGCCGCGGACCGATCTCCAGCCAGTGCTGGAAATAATCGCCCATGCTGTATCCGCAAAACGGCAGCATCGCCATCGGATCGCGTCGCGCCTGACCGACCGCGCCCGTTGCGGCCGCGGTTGTTTCCGAAGCCATCATCGCACCGACATAAACACCGTGAGTCCAATCCAAGGCGCCAAAAACGAGCGGCATCGTGTCGCTCCGACGCCCGCCGAAAATGATGGCGCTGATCGGCACGCCTTCTCCCTTTTCGATGTCCGGATCGAGCACTGGATTGTTCCGCATCGGAACCGTGAAACGGCTATTGGGGTGCGCGGCTTTTTCCTTCGACTCCGGCGTCCAACGATTTCCTTTCCAGTCGAGGCACGAGGCCGGCGGCGCGCCATCCCTTCCTTCCCACCAGACATCGCCGTCGTCGGTCAGCGCGACATTCGTATAGAGCGTATCGCGCTCGATCGACTTCATCGCGTTCGGGTTCGATTTGTAGCTTGTTCCCGGAACGACCCCGAAATATCCATTCTCCGGATTGACCGCGTAGAGCCGTCCGTCCTTGCCGATCTGCATCCACGCGATGTCGTCGCCGATCGTCGTGACCTTCCAGCCTTTGAAATGGGCGGGGGGTATGAGCATGGCGAAATTCGTCTTGCCGCACGCACTCGGGAATGCCGCCGCGACGTAATGCTTCCGGCCTTCCGGCAATTCCACGCCAAGAATCAACATATGCTCGGCGAGCCAGCCTTGCTTGTGCGCGAGATAGGAACCGATCCGGAGCGCGAGACATTTCTTGCTGAGCAAAACGTTGCCACCGTAACCGGAACCGACCGAAATGATCACGTTGTCCTGCGGAAAATGGCAGATGAATCGCCGGTCGGGATTCACATCGAGCAGCGAATGGACGCCTCGATTCCATTCCGCCCTGGCGTCAGCACCCAGGCGCTTGACCGCGCTGGATCCCATTCGCGTCATGATCCGCATGCTTAAGACGACGTAAATCGAGTCGGTAATTTCAAAGCCGACCTTCGTCAGGGTCGAATCCGGCGGGCCCATAATGTAGGGCACGACAAACATCGTTCGCCCGCGCATTGCCCCCGCAAGCATGCCGTAAAGTTTTGTGTAAGTCTCAGCCGGAGCGGCCCAGTTATTTGTCGGGCCCGCTTCTTCCTTCGTCGGAGTGCAGATCAGGGTGAACTGCTCGACTCGCGCGACGTCGTTCGGATTCGAGCGATGCAAATAGGAGCCGGGCTTTTTTTCCTCGTTTAGTTTGATCAAAACGCCCTGGCGTTGGGCTTGATCGAGCAGCCAGGCGTTCTCTTTTTCCGAACCGTCGCACCAGAAAATGTTTTCCGGCTCAGTGAGGCGGGCGACTTCCTGCACCCAATCGAGCACCGCTTGGTGTGATGGCTTCGAATCCCCGATTCCGCCCGGCGGCGAAATGGCTGGCGCGAGGTTATCCATATTGCAGCCCTCTGCGTCATTCCCAAGTGGCGCAGGGAGAATGGTCATTTTCGACGCTTTGGTCGCTTCTCCAAGCGAATTTTCGCGGCGCGGTGGTTGGAACCGAAGCGAACGGTGCTTGCGCGAGAGAAGCGCGCACCCTTAATTGAAGCATGTTCGGAGTCACGACCTCCGATGACTACCAGCCGGTGACATGGGTGGGACGTCATCCTGTTCATGTCACGACGCTGCTCGTCGCCGTGCACGTCCTGTTGATGGTACTGACATGCTTCCTCTCGGCTTTCGGTGGCGCCGGATTTCTGAACCTGGTTATCTTCGACAGCGCGCAGGTCGTGGCGCTCGGGCGCGTTTGGCAGATCGTAACCTACGCGTTTGTGCATGCGCCCTATTCTGGAATGGCGCTTCTCTGGTTTGCGTTCGAAATGTACATGCTGTTCGTCTTCGGTCGCGAAGTGGAGCGTTTCATCGGCCGCCGCGCGTTCCTCGGACTCTACGCCTTGCTCCTGTGGGTGCCGACCGTCTTTCTCACCGTAGCCGGCCTTTGGACGCGTCTGGGGGTGGCGGGCTCCATCACGCTGCATTTCGGCATCTTCGTTGCATTCGCCGCGATTCATCCCAACGTCGAAATGCTCTTGCGGATTCAGGCGAAATGGGTCGCGCTTATCCTGGTGGCCATCGGCACGCTGGCCGCGCTTGCAAACCACGATTGGGCCAGCATCATCATGCTCTGGACGACCATCGCTACCGCGGTCGTGTTCATCCGGCTTCGCGGAATTGGCCCCGAGCTTGTCTGGTGGAGTGATCTCAAGTCCCGTTGGCAGCCGAAGCCGAAGTTCCATGTTGTCCCGCGCTCCGCTCCGCGCCGTGTCGTCGAGACTGAGAATGTCCATGAGTCCATCGACCCGGTGTTGGAAAAGATTTCCAAGCAAGGCATCAACAGCTTGACCGCATCCGAACGGCGAGCGCTCGACCGGGCGCGAGCTCGTCTCTTGAAAAAGTCGCAGTGAACGGGCGCACCGTGGGTCGCGACGCCCGTTTACGAATCAGTGTTGTCGTTCCTTCCTGGCGTGACGCGGAAAATCTCGCGGTGCTCCTGCCGGCGTTGTCCCGGCTCGATCGCGCAGTGGAAATAATCGTGGTGGACGCTTCGGGTGGTGGCGAATCGGAACGCATCGTCCTTTCTTGCGGCGCAACCTTCATCGCTTCTCCAGCGCCGAATCGCGGCGCGCAGATGAACCTCGGGGCAGAAGCGGCCCGTGGCGACGTGATCGTTTTTCAACATTGCGACACCGATTTGGAAAATGCACACCTCGCGGCAATCGAAGCGGCATTGTCCGATCCGCAAATCATCGGGGGCGCCTTCTTTCGCAAGTTCGATGGCCGCCACCCGCAGTTGATGTGGCTCGAGTCGGTGGCCCGCTTCCTGAGCCGACACGGCGGAACACTCTACGGTGATCAAACTATTTTCGTTCGACGTGACAACTTTATGAAGCTGCATGGCTTCGCGAAGATTCCACTCATGGAAGACGTCGAATTTTCGCGTCGACTGCGTGCGGCTGGCAAGATAGTTGTGCTCGATCCACCGGTGCAATCATCGGCCCGTCGTCACCTGCGCAAAGGTGCGTGGCGGACAAGCATTCAAAACGGCTTGTTCATTGTTCTCTACAATCTCGGTGTCTCACCGCATCGGCTCCATCGCTGGTATTACCGCGCCGCAGAAAGCAGCCCGGAGCGCGATGCACTGCTGTCAGCCTGACGCGCGAAGACGCGGCAGGATCTCACCTATTCCGTACGAACCACAGGAGTTCTTCAAAGCGTGATCTATTAGCGAGTGCGAGATCCTTCGGCCCGCTTCGCCAGCCTCAGAATGACACGCTCGTTGGCAGCACAAACACGCACGACGCGTTTCTTCTCACTCAACCAAGAGCGCTCCGGCACGGAGCTGTTCGACTAGTTCCTCCACGCTCGTCGCCGCCATGAGCGCGTCTCGTCTCGCCTTGTCTTTCACCACACGCGCCAACGCACCAACACACACGAGATAGTCGTTCACCATCCGTTGCGGCACGCCGATCAAAAAGATCAGGTGCACCGGCTCTTTCGATTCGCCAAAACGGATGCCTGCCTGGCTGCGGCCGACGCACAGGACAATTCGCTCCACAAGATCCGTGCGCGCGTGCGGAAAAGCCACTCCCTCGCCTGTGTTGGTCGAACTTCGCCCCTCACGTTCCATGACCGCATCGGCAAATTCATAATACTTTTGGACCTGCGCATTCTTGCGAAATAGTTCTGCGATTTCCAGAATCGCCTCGCCCTCCGTGACAGCGCGGAGCTCGAGTACGACCAGATTGGGGTCAAGAATTTCAGAAAGCAGCGCAGACATCGGAGAATAGCTGAGCGATTGATTGGATTGACGGGCTAATCCGAGTTATCGAATTATCCAAGGACTCGTGGCAACTGAAAACAATCCCGGCGGGCTAAGTGAAGAAGCGACCATCTCGCTCCAAAAGAGCCTTTATGATCCAGGCTACGTCAATGCGATGTCGCACTTTTACCGGGGGGAACTCGGCCGCATCATGGTCTGGCGTCAACGGCTCGATATCACGACGAATTGGGCGATCACGAGCAGCACAGCGATTATCACCATCGCATTTTCGAACCGCGAAGTGCCGCACATCATCTTCTTTTTCAATCTCGCGATCGTCTGGGGCATGCTCTGGATCGAAGCGCGGCGTTACCGTTTTTACGACGCCTTCCGTGCGCGCGTCCGCATGCTCGAAGCTCATTTTCTCGTTCCGATGGTGATGGAAAACCGCGAGATGCTGCAGGGCGAATGGAAGAAACTCGTCTGCGAAGATCTCATCCTGCCTTCGTTCAAGATCACTAAGTTGGAAGCCATCGGGCGGCGCCTGAAACGCAATTACGTTTTCATTTTCATCCTGATCATGGTGGCGTGGATCACGAAAATCTTTCTCCACGCGAGCGCCCCCGTGCAAGGTTTGCCGGCCTTTTACAGCGCGTTGCGGGTGGGACATATCCCTTCCTGGCTCGTCGCGTTTATTTTCGTGGGCACTCTGGCCATCGTTATCGGCATCACGATTTACGTGGGCAAGAAAACGACGGGCGAAGTTTCCGAATTCCGCACGCACCGGTCGCTTTGGCGAATTTGAAGCGGGGTTGATAGTTGATGGAGAAGACGTGGAAGACGCCTCGCTCAACCATCAACCGTCAGCCATCAATTTTCAGCGCCTCTGCGACATCGTCGCCAGGCTTCGCGCGCCCGGGGGGTGTCCGTGGGACCGCGAGCAAACAAACGAGACGCTTCTTCCCGGCTTGATCGAGGAAGCCTACGAGGTTGCCGGCGCCGTTCGTGCGCGCGACAATCAAAATCTGCGCGAGGAACTGGGGGATTTAATCTTGTTGGCCGTGATGCATTCGCAAATCGCGGACGAAAGCGGCCGCTTCAATATCAGCGAGGTGCTGCGCGACGTGACGGAAAAGCTGATTCGAAGGCATCCGCATGTTTTCGGCGAGAGCGGAGTGCGTGACACGGATGGCGTCGTGAAACAGTGGGAGGCGATCAAGCGCGAAGAGAAGGACGGCTCGGGAAGTCATTACCTCGCTACTCTTCCGGCGGCACTCCCCGCGCTGATGCGCGCGCAAAAAGCGCAAAGCAAAGCGGCGCGCGTCAATTTTGATTGGACCGAAATTTCTGATGTCCTCGCAAAAGTTGTTGAGGAGACAGGCGAAACGAAGGAGGCCATCGTGTCTCAAGATCAAGCCGCGATTGCGGATGAGATCGGCGACCTGCTCTTTGCCGTCGTCAATCTCTCACGCAAGAATAAACTCGACGCGGAAACCGTGCTGCAAGCCGCGACCGACAAATTCGTCTCGCGATTCAATAAGGTCGAAGACGAATTGCGCGGGCGTGGGAAGAAGTTGGGCGAGGCCGGGCTTGGAGAGCTGGACGAGATTTGGAACGGCGTTAAGGCCGAGGCCAAGTCTAGTAGTTAACGCGTCGCACCCTGTCATCCCGAGCCGCGCAGACGGCGAGGGACCTCACCAACGCAGTGCTCGCGCTCACGGCACTGACGCCGCAACGCCGTCGCCGCGAGTTGGTAACCAGAACGCCCCGGGGCGAGATTCGGGTCCCTCGCCGTCTGCGCGGCTCGGAATGACACCGGGGTGCGTAGCTCATTCCAGCACCGACGCCCGACCGCATGGCGCCTAATCCCTCGTTTACAAATTGCGCCGGTTGGCGATATTGCCCGTCCCGATGACCCTTTTGATCAATATCCTGCTCGGGTTCTACGTTTTCATCGCGTTGCTCATGATGCTCGTGATCTTGATGCAACGTCCAAAAAGCGAGGGCTTGGGTGCGGCCTTTGGCGGCGGCGTGACGGAAAACATTTTCGGCGCGCAAACGACGAATGTGCTCACGAAAGTCACGAGCTGGCTAGCAGCTATCTTCTTTCTTCTGACGTTTGTGCTCTCGATTCTTTACGCGCGCAAGGGTAACACCCAAAGCGGACTTCGCCGCGAGCTGATGAAAGACCTGCCCCCGGCCGCGGTGACAACTTCGCCCACGCCTAGTCCAGGTCCGTCATCCACAGTCGGCCCGCCCGGCACGGTCACGAATCCGACTCCCGCCTCAACGGGCCCGGCACCTTCGGTGAAGCCCGCAGATCTCGCGGTCGGCGCCGTTCCGCCCACGAGCAGTTCCGTGGCGCCCATCTCAAGCCCGGTAAGTTCGGCAAATCCGACCAGCTCGCCTCGGCCCAGCGCCACGCCATCCGTCCCCCCAAAGCGAAAGCCAAAACGATAAATTCAGCGGAAGCCCCGCTGAGTTTCTCCGCTGTCGGGAAGATTTCCCTGCCGGTCAGGGAACGACTTCCGGCTTCGGACCGGCTTTGTCGTTCAAGGCCTGGGTGAATTCCTGCAGGCTCGAGACGATCTGCGGCGCTTTTGTCAGCACAGTGCTCGCGAGTTTTTCTGAGTAATCCGGGCGGCGCTGCGACATCTCGGAGAGCGCCATCATCACGGCGAGGGCGTTATTGATGGCGTGTTTGATCTCGCTGAATTTTTTCTGCAATTCGACGAGTTCTTCGTGGGAAATTGTGCGGTCGGGGTCACTCATGATTGAAAGCATCCACTGGAGAAAAGCAGGAGTTGTGCTTGACTGCCAAGTTCGACATTTGTCGTCCGATGCCTGCGCAGACTATCAAGATCAGCGGTGCGCGCCAGCACAATCTCAAGAATCTCCACGTAGAAATTCCGAGGGAAAAGCTGGTTGTTATCACCGGTTTAAGCGGGTCGGGAAAGTCCTCACTCGCCTTCGACACCCTCTATGCGGAGGGGCAGCGCCGCTATGTGGAAAGCCTCTCCGCCTATGCCCGGCAGTTTCTGGATCAAATGGAAAAGCCGGACGTCGATTTCATCGAAGGGCTTTCGCCCGCGATCGCGATCGAGCAGCGGAGCGCGGGAGCGAATCCTCGTTCCACGATCGCGACCACGACCGAAATTTTTGATTATCTGCGCGTGCTGTTTTCGGCCGTGGGCCAACCGCACGATCCAACGACGGGTCAACCAATTCATCGGCAGACGCCGCAACAAATCGTCGATCAAATTCTCGCCTACCCCGTCGAAACTAAAATCATCCTGCTCTCGCCGCTCCTGCAGAATCAGAAGGGCGAATTCCGCGACGTGATCGAGAAGGTGAAGCGCGAAGGGTTTGTCCGAATCCGCATCGATGGCGAAATCGTCGAGCTCGGGAAACCGCAGCCGATTCGGCTGAAGAAAACCGAACGACACACCATCGAGGCGGTGGTGGATCGGTTGATCATTCGCGAAGGCGTGCGGACGCGGCTAGCGGATTCGGTGGAGACGGCGCTGAAGTGGGGTGGGAACCGGATCGTTGTGCTGCGGTCAGGTAGGGACGCGTCTCCGATGCGTCCGACAAATTCGAACGAAAACAAAAACGGCGGACGGCTCGGAGATCCCTCCCTACTTGGGTGGGAGACTGTTCGCTACACGACGGACTATGGGAACGCGGAGAGTAACTTCTCGTTAGGTGAGCTGACTCCGAAACATTTTTCGTTCAATAGTCATCTGGGCGCGTGTCCGGCTTGCCACGGACTGGGAACCCAACTCGTTTGCGACGCCGATTTGATGGTGTCGGATCCGGAAAAGTCGCTCGCGGAAGGCGCGATCGTCCCGTGGCGTCGCGGGACCAAACCGATGCAGGCTTATTATCGCAGCCTCCAACGCGCGCTCGTGAAACATTTTGAGGTCGACGACTGCATTCCGTTTTCGGATTTGCCCGAGACGTTCAAGAAGGCGCTCTACTACGGGACGGGCGATGATCTGATTCAAATGAACGTTGGCGTCAATGGAAAATCGCCCAAGACGGCGCGGCCTTTCGAAGGGCTCGTCCCGCAGATGGAGCGGCTTTACCAGGAGACGGAGAGCGAGTTTACACGCAATCGCATCCGCGCCTTTATGACGCGCGTGCCTTGCCAGACCTGCAAGGGCGCGCGCCTCAAGCCGGAAATTCTTGCGGTCACGATCAAGGATTCCGAGGGGCGGGAGCTGAATATTCACCAGTTCAGCGAGTTGACGATCGACGCAGCGGCGGAGTACGTCCGGCGGCTCGCGCTCAATGACCAGCAACGACACATCGTTTCCGAAGTAGTCCGGGAGATCGATTCACGACTGCAATTTCTCGTGGAGGTAGGGCTCAATTATCTCTCACTCAATCGCGAGAGCGGGACGCTTTCGGGTGGCGAGGCGCAGCGGATCCGGCTCGCCACGCAGATCGGTTCGGGCCTGGCGGGTGTTCTTTATGTTCTCGATGAACCAAGCATCGGGCTGCATCAGCGCGACAATGCGCGGCTCCTCGCCACCCTTCGCCGGCTCCGCGACCTCGGGAACTCAGTGATCGTTGTCGAACACGATGAAGAAACAATTCGGGCCGCGGACCATATTCTCGATCTCGGGCCGGGCGCGGGCCCGCGGGGCGGCGAGATCGTGGCGCAAGGAACGATCGCGGAAGTGCTGCGCGCAAAAAATTCGCCGACCGCTGATTACCTTTCCGGCCGGGCACGGATCGCCATCCCGCGGGCGCGCATCACGCCGCGACCCAGCCAGACGGGAGATGGATGGCTCACGATAACCGGAGCCGCTGAGAACAATTTAAAAGATGTGACCACGTCGTTTCCGATTGGTTGTTTCACCTGTGTGACAGGTGTATCGGGCAGCGGCAAATCAACTTTGGTGGATGATATTTTGCGGCGCGCACTTTTCCGGCATTTTTATAATTCGAAAGACAAACCGGGAACGTATCTCACTCTCCGCGGACTCGATCAGCTCGACAAGGCGATCGTGATCGATCAGAGCGCAATTGGACGAACGCCGCGCTCGAACCCGATCACTTACACAGGCGCCTTTACGCCGATCCGTGAGTTGTTCAGTCAGCTGCCCGCGGCACGCGTGCGCGGATACGACGCCGGACGTTTCAGCTTTAATGTCAAAGGCGGGCGTTGCGAAAATTGCGAAGGCGGCGGGCTGATCAAGATTGAGATGCATTTTCTGCCGGATGTTTATGTGGAATGCGAAGTCTGTCGCGGACAGCGTTACAACCGCGAAACGCTCGAGATCACTTTCAAAGGAAAGAATATCGCCGATGTGCTCGACCTGACGGTCGACGAAGCAGCTCGGTTTTTTCGCAATGTGCCTTCGGTTTCTGATCGGCTCGTGGCCATGCTGGATGTCGGCCTCGGATACCTTCGGCTCGGGCAGGCGGCCACGACTCTATCGGGCGGCGAAGCGCAGCGCATAAAGTTGGCGACCGAGCTCGCGAAAAAAGCGACGGGCCGCACGATCTATATTCTCGATGAGCCAACGACAGGATTGCACTTCGCTGACATCGAAAAGCTGCTGCAGGTGCTCATGAAACTCCGCGACGCGGGCAATACGCTGGTCGTGATCGAGCATAACTTGGAGATGATCAAGTGCGCGGACTGGATCATCGATCTGGGGCCGGAAGGCGGAGAACGCGGGGGAGAGATCGTCGGGACGGGAACGCCGGAAAAAATTGCAGGAGTGGCGGAAAGTTATACCGGGCGTTATCTGGAGTCGTTGCTTAAGCGATGAAGCGAATGTCGAACGTCCAATGGGAGAGGGGTGCTTGGATTGCGATTTTCGCGGCGATTTTCATGTTCGTTGGCCTCGCGCGCGCGGAGGTGCCGGAATTAGAAATGGCGGTCCGGCCTATGGAGGAAGGAGTCCCGCAGGTCGCGGTAATGCGATTGCGCGCGCTTCTCAGTGGCGACCTCGCGCCGGAAGAACGACGGGTCGCCAGCGCGAAACTGGGCGAAGCGCTTCTCGCGGCGGGTGAAGCGGAAGAAGCTTTGAAGGTGCTGCAAGATCCGACTTTGCTGGCTCTGCCGGCGACGCGGTTTTGCCGTGCGCAAGCTCTCGCCACTCTGGACCGTTGGGCGGAGGCGCTCTCGCTTTACAAACAAGTCGCGGCCGAAGCAGCTTCGCCATTTCGTTCCAGGGCGATCCTCGGACAGGCTGAGGCCTTGCGGGCGCTTCGACGTCCCGACGAGGCGCTGCAAGTTTTGGCGCTTCTCTTTTCCGATCCACAAGCAAACGACCGTGCCGAACTTCGCTCGGTGGAATTATTGCTCGAGAAACAAGACACCGCGGGGGCGCGCCGCATCCTCGACAAGACAAGACCCATGGCCCTCGCGGGCAAGAAAGAAAAGCGCTTCCTCCAGGGCCGGCTCGAGGCACAACTAAACCATCGTGAGCGTGCCCTTGAGCTTTTCCAGACGATTTTGAGAAGGCCCGATGGCGCGAGCCGCGCTGTGCTTATCGCGACTTTATGCGCGGTGGGCGAGACCAGTTTGCGATTGAAAACGCCGGAGACGGGAGATGATCCGCTGGAGGATTTCGTGGAGCATCATCCGACAGACCCGGAATTGCCGACGATTTTCAAAAAGCTCGATCAGCTCTATCGCGCCGAACGAACGCCGTCGAACCAGGAGCTCCGAAGGTGGGCCAACGATCCAGTCCAGCCGCGCCGCGCGCTTGCGCAATGGTATCTCGCAAGAAGTGAACTGCGCGCCGGGCGGCGCGAGAACGCATTGCGGATATTCGGCGAGCTGCGGGGCGCTCATCCCCAGTTGTCAGCGCTGGCCGGAGGTCTCTTCGAGTTTGCGCAACTCGAGCTCGACAATCGGCATTTTGATGAAGTGCTGGCGATCATCGAGGATGCGCGAGCGCTTCGTCCGGACCCTGCCTTGCTCGAGAGAATCAATTTGCTCGCCGGTCGCGCGCACTACGGCGCCAGGCATTTCGAGGCAGCGGCACAAACATTCGAAACCGTGGCGCATACTTCACCGCATTCCGCGACCGACTCGTTTTTTAATGCTTCGATCGCCTGGCTCCAGTTGAGCGACCATGCGCGCTTTCTGGCCGACTATCGTGAGTTGAGCCAAAGCGGCGGGAACGAGGAAACTCGCGGCGATTTACTGCTCGAGGAAGGTCTCACGCAAGCCGCGCAGGGAAACAAGAAAGCGGCAGAGACACTGCAAATATTTTTGCGAGAGTTTCCCCGTCACAAGCGCAGTGCCGAAGCGTGGGTCGCGCTGGCGGAACTGGCGTTTCACGGCGTTCCAGTCAACCTCGAGGCAGCGCGAAAAAACCTGGCGCGCGCCGCGGAAAGCGGGCCGAACGACGTCGCCAGCGAACGGGCCGATTATCTTGTCATCTGGATCGAAGACACCGCGCCGAATACTGACGCTGCCAAGGTGATTGGATTCGCCAGTCAGTTTCTCCAGAAGTACCCGGCGTCGCCGCTCGTTTCGGATGTCCGGATGAAGTTGGCGGAAACCTATTACCGGCAACAGGATTTTCCGAATGCGCAAACGCAGTTCCAAATTCTCGCACAGGAAAATCCGCGGGCCGGTTTCACTGAGAAGGCCCTTTTTTTCGCCGCAAAGTCCGCGATGCAAAGCATGGGCGCCCAATCGCTCGACCGCGCGCTCATCTTGCTCGACGAGGTGGTCAAAAAGAATGGGGAACTGAAATGGGCCGCGCGGAACGAGCAAGCCGTGATCGAGCGCAAACTCGGCAAGCCGCAGGACGCCGCAACACTTTACGAGGAAGTTGTGCAGGGGGCCGCGAGACCGGAAGAGAAACGCGAAGCGTTGTGCGGCAAGGGCGATATTTTATACGAGTCGGGTCCGGCGGATCGCGAAAATTACAAGCGCGCCATCGAAGTTTACGATCAGCTCGCGTCGCAGAAAGATGCTCCTGCGCATTGGCGCAATCAGGCGCTCTTCAAGAAGGGCATTTGTCTCGAGAAATTGGACGACCGGGACAATGCGCTCGCGACCTTTTACAAAATTATCGAGGAGGAAAGCCGACCGGACCGGCAGCGAGAATTTTTCTGGTATTACAAAGCGGGCTTCAACGCGGCGCGGCTGCTCGAAGATGATTCGAAGTGGCAGTCTGCCGCCGTCGTTTACCAAAAGCTCGTTTCGGCGGGCGGTGCACGCAGTGACGAAGCAAAGTCGCGCCTGAGCCGACTGCGCCTGGAACATTTTCTCTGGGAGCAATAGGACGAAACAGAAGGCTCGCTACCTTCTGTCTCGACGCCCGGCCGGTTTCGCTTTCGCACTCCAGGACATGAGGCCGCGAAGGCGAGCCCCCACCTTTTCGATCGGATGGTCCTGCGATTCCGCGAGCAGTTGTGCGTAACGCTTCCGACCGCCCTTCGTCTCGCGCAACCAATCCCGCGCGAATTTTCCGCTGCGAATTTCCTGAAGCACGGCCTCCATTTTCTTTTGCACGGCGCGGTCGATGATCCTCGGGCCGACGGAAAGATCGCCCCACTTTGCCGTCTCCGAAATGAGTGAGCGCATGCCGTCGATACCTGCTTCGTGAATGAGATCGACAATAAATTTCAATTCGTGCAGACACTCAAAATACGCCACCTCCGGCGCGTAGCCGGCGCGGACCAAGGTCTCGAACCCGGCGCGGATGAGCGCGCTGACCCCGCCGCAGAGCACCGCCTGTTCGCCAAAGAGATCTGTCTCGGTCTCGTCCCGGAAAGTCGTTTCGATCACCCCACCCCTGGTGCAGCCAATCGCTTTCGCCCAGGCGAGCGCGGTCTTTTTCCCCCGCTTCGTTGGGTTTTGGCTGACGGCAAAGAGAGCTGGAACGCCCCGGCCCTGAACAAACTCGCGACGAACCATCGGGCCGAGCCCTTTCGGCGCGACCATGACAACGTCCACGTCTTTCGGCGGAACAATCGTGCGGTAAAAAATCGCAAATCCGTGGGCGAGAAGCAGCGTCTTTCCGGCAGAAAGGGACGGCGCGATTTGCTTTTCGTAAATCGCGGGCATTTGCGTATCAGGGACAGCGAGAAAAACGATTTCGCCGCGGCGGGCAGCCTCCGCCGTGCTGACCACTTCGAGTCCCTGCCTGCGCGCGATGCTCCGCGATTTGCTCCGCGGAGGAAGTCCGACGAGGACCCGCATGCCGCTGTCTTTCAGATTCAACGCATGCGCGCGACCCTGCGCGCCGTACCCAATCACCGCGCAGGTTTTCCCGCGCAAGAATTTCAAGTCGGCGTCTCGATCGGTATAGATGCGCGCGGGCATACGACGCAGGATGGGAGCGCGCCGATGGTACCGGCGCACCGCGCGAAGTCAACGCGTCTCGTGGGACGCGGACGGCGGAGAAGAGTTTAGTTCGCCGCGACGCGCGGGCGGGCTATCGATTCCAGCCGGCTGACTTCCGCGAGCGTTTCGCGTGCTTCCTCGGTGCGACCCATTTTGCTGAGAATATCCGAGAGCAAGAGATATTGCCGTGGCTGATCGGGCTGCCGCGCGACGGCGCGGCGTTGAGTCTTGCAGGCGTCTTCCAGTTTATTTTGTCGGACGCTTAACAGTGCCATCAGATTCAGCGCTTCTGCATCGTGCACATCGAGCCAGCTGGCGTGTCGAAAAGCTGCCTCGGCCTTCGCTACATCCCCCATTTCGGACAAGAGCCGGCCGCGAGCGATCGAGGCGCCCGAGTGCCACCAGTGCTCGCGCGAGAAATCTTGCACGAGCGGCAGTGCTGCAGCCGGTCCGCGATTTTCGCGTAACACTTCCGCCTCGAAACTAATCAGATCCCAAATCCCCGGATAATCAACACGCGCCTTCTCCATGACTGCGAGAGCCGTTTGGTCATCCTTCTCTCTGTGCCGGAGGTGGGCGAAGTTGAGCGCCGCGAGCCACGTGCGCGGATACTCGTGGCGATCTTCCGGGGCAGTCCTGCTGGCGGAATCGAACATCGCCTCCGCTTCCTTTGTCTTGCCCTGGCGAAACAACACCTCAGCTAAATTATTGCGGGCAACCGGATAATCCGGGTAGACTCGAAGCACCTTCCGCAGAATCGTTTCTGCTTTGCCATACTCGCTTCGCTTCGAGTAAAGCATCGCCAGGTTGACCCCCACACGGCAGCTGGATCCGCCTGCGAGGAAAGTGCGCTGATAGAAAGTTTCGGGGTCAATCCAATCACTGCTGCGAATAGCGCTGCGCGCGCTCAAGGCCACCACCGCCATGCACGCCAGCGCCACTGCGCCTCGTCGAAAATACGCGGGCAACTCGAACGCGACACCAGCGAGGAAAATGAAAAAACCGACACTCGGAAGGTAAAGCCAATGCTCAGCGACCGTGGCATTGAGCTCGAAGAGATTCGAGATCGGGAGGTAGGTGAGCAAAAACCAGCTCGCGCCGAAAATGCGCGCTTTCTGTCCGGCGCCTTTCCGGAAGGCGCCGAAGGCAAAGACCGCCAGCACGGCTGCTCCGGCCAACGAAAGGTATTCGAGTCGAATGGAACCTCTCCAACCATCCCGGTTCATGAGAGAAGCTGGATCGGAGACGCTCCGTTCCATGTGCAGATTCGAAGGCAGGACCATCAAACGCCCGTAATCGCCCAGCGATCGCAGCATCAAAACGGCACGAGTAGCTGGGCTGTAGCTTGTAGGAGCGACGGTCTCGGATCGACTTTCTGGAAGCTGACGCAAACCGGCGTATACCGCCGCGATCGTCAGGCAGGCCGCGAGGACGACCGCCTTTCCTCTGCGATTCAGTTCTCCTTCGAAACACAGAGTGTAGAGGAGGAAAACCAGCATCCACATGCAGCCGCTCTCCCGCGAGCAGAGCATGAGCAATCCAGACAGAGTCGCGAGCCCATAAGAGCCGCCGCGAAGCCAGGGCTGCGGCATCTTGCGCGCTTGGATGTAGAGCAGCCATCCGGCACAGGCGAAAAAGAACGCCAGGCTGTCGGCGCGGCCTGAAATGTAGTCGACGGCTGCGCTATGCACAGGGTGAACTACCCAGAGCAGCGCAAAGAAAAAGGCTGCTGTCGACAACCTTGCAGCAGCAAGATGGCAAAGGGCGCCACCACTCTTGGCGAGCCACTGAGTTCCAAACGAGCGGAAGAGCTCTCTGAGAAGAAAATAGAGCAGGATGCCGCTGCCAACATGCCAGAGGACATTCGAGAGGTGGTACCCGTAGCTGTCGGTGTTCCAAATCAGGTAATCGAAAATGTAAGAGATGTTTTGGAGGGGCCGATAGTGCCCGGCGTAAGAATCGGGAAAGAGGTAATGGCGGAACGCTTCCAGAACGAGCAGCGGACTTTTGATAAAGGGATTGTCCTGGGTCAGATAAAGATCATCCCAGATAAGCTGTCCTTGGAGCGCGGGCATGTGAACGCCAGCGCCAAACAGAACGAGCAAGAGACACTGTAACCATGGACGCTGGCTGTAAGTCGCCAGCGCTCGCCACACCGCTTCGAAGCGCCGCGGGGGCGTTCCAACTGCAGTGCTTCCTGTTTCAGTCATCTGCGCTGGAATTTCGTTCGAGTAGCTTTCAGAAAACAAGAGAGCGTCCTTTCGTTGCCGAAAGGACGCTCTTCATTGTGAATCTGACGGAAAGTCGTCTTAGTTATAAGGCGACCAGAAGGCGGCGTCCGTCACGTCCGAGAGCGCGTCCCTGGTGCCGGCGTCCACATGGGGAAGCGAATCCACTGTTTGAGGGCCGTACGCCGCACCGAACAAATCGGCTCCGGTCACGAAAAGGTTGGTGTCTTTCTTGATGTACTTGGTCCAGTCAACCACATCGATCGGATCGGCGCTCTTCTTGTTGGCTTCGATTGCGTATTGATCCATCGCCGAACTGATCAGGCGCAGATCGTTGAGAATTTTCGAGGCTTGCGAACGTTTGCGCGCCCGAAGGAAGCCTGGGACAGCAATCGCCGCGAGGAGCGCGATGATCGCCACCACAATCATGATTTCCACCAGCGTAAAGCCGGCGCGTTTGCGTTTAGTTGTCAGTTTTCTTAACATAACTAAGGAGTCTTTCTATTTATTTATTAGTGCGAGCTGAAAGGTGGCAGGACTATCTTGGTCTTGTTACTCACAACTCATTCCCTGCCACCGGCGAACCAATGACAGGAGAATGAATCGTCAGATTCTTAGTTGTATGGCGACCAGAACGTATTGTCGGTCACGTCGGAGAGCGCTGCCTTGGTTGAGGCTGGCACATGCGGCAGGGAATCCACCGACACAGAACCGTAATCGGCACCCAGGATATCGTTACCCGTGAGGAAGAGGTTGGTTCCGGCCTTCAGGTACTTTGTCCAATCCGGCTTGGTGACCAAGAAGCCGCTGGCCTTGTTGTTTTCGATCGCGTACTGGTCGACTGCGGAGTCGATCAAGCGAAGATCGTTGATGACACGGCTTGCTTGAGAACGTTTACGGGCGCGGAGGAATCCAGGCACCGCAATCGCTGCCAGCAAGGCGATGATCGCCACTACGATCATGATTTCCACGAGGGTGAAGCCCCCGTGGCGTTTATTGAGTTTGTTTAACATGCTGTTTTGCTTTCTTTTTATCTTTGTTTGTTTGACTGCGATCCACGATACCGATCGCGGATGTGACCTTTTTAAAGCAGTGTTGATGCCAACGACCCCGTTTTTGTAATTACTAGAATGCTCCATAGAGTCCCGAGGCCGCAGCATCCCGGGAAAACACAGGCCCCGGCGGTGATTATCTAACGTCTCCTGCCTGATAGGCTTGTATGCCGGCGCCTCCGGGGATAAGGCATGAGCGGTGACCACGACGAAGCGGCTCCCGGCTGATCCTGGCAAAGGACCGATTTTCAGCTTCGCGTTGGTCTTCTTCGCCGTTTGCACCTGGGCGTCCTACGCCCGGTGGGCGAACTTTGAATACCGGACGTTCGATCTCGCTTATTACGTCCAGGCCCTCTGGCAACTCATCCACGGGCGGTTCCAAGTGTCAGTCGAAGGTGTGCCGCTGCTCGGGAATCATGTGGAGCCGATTGTCTTTCTAATTGCCCCTCTCTTCCTGCTTTTCCGCCATCCATTGGTCTTCGTCTTGGTGCAAAACGCCGCCCTCGCTTCGATGGGTCCGGTGGCATTCAGCATCGGGCAGCGACTCGGTCTCGACCGAAAAACGGCGCTACTCCTGGGTGGCGCGGTGCTGATCACGCCCGCGACCGGCTATATCGCGCTCCATGAATTCCACCCGGAAGCGTTCACTGCGCCGTTCCTTCTCCTGATGTTTAGCGCGCGGCTCCGGGGTTCGCTCCGCGCGCATTGGGGATGGCTGATCGCTGTCCTCGCCTGTAAGGAAAACATGGCTCTGCTCATCGCTGCGTATTGCGCGGTGCACGTCGTCCTCGAGCGCAAACGCCCTCTGGCTGAGTTGCGCGCTTGGTATCTCTGGCCCATGGCCTTGTCGGTTTTGTGGTTTCTCGTCTGCGCCAAATTGATCACGCCCACGCTGAACTCGGGAAGTATTGATTATCTCGCTTTGTACGATCGGCTGGGCGCATCCGCGGGGGATATTTTACTGAAAGCGATCACGCAGCCGCAGCGGATCTTTGGAGCGCTCTTCCAATCCCTCTCGCATGGAAACCTGCTTTGGGCGCTGCTCCTTCCATTTCTGGCGGTGCCACTCATGAGGCCGCGCTGGCTGTTGATCGCCGCGCCGATTCTCCTTCAACACCTTCTCTCCTGGCGTTCTTCGGAATGGACGATTTACTTTCATTACGCGGCTCCTCTTCTCCCTTTGTTTTGGATCGCGCTCGCGGAAGGTGCCGCGGGAATCGATCGGTGGACGCCCATTCCGGTCCCGATTCGACGTTCACTTCCCTTTCTCGTAATCGCCGCGTGCGTCGCGGCCCAAATTTTTCTCGGGCCAGCCGGCAATATCGCCTCTACGACCGCGAATTGGTTCAGTGGGGAACAGACCCGGGCTCGCAAGCGGGCGTTTATCAGCCAGATTCCGCCGGACGCCAGTGTCCTCGCGCCGCTTCCCTATCTGTCGCATCTGGCAATGCGCGAAAACCTGTATTCGTTGCATTACGTTCTAAAAGGCTTGAAAACACTGAGCCGCTCGACCTATTCACCTCCGCTACCGACGGATTTCGTTCTGATCGATTACGACGATTCCGCCACGTTTGACGCGGTTGCGGGTTACTATCATCCCGCGATGAAAACGGTCGACGGTCGCGTGATTCCATCGAGCGATCGGCTGTTGCACGAGTTTTTGCAGAGAAGCTCGTGGACCGTTCGTGCTTCCGATGAACTGACGCTGCTCCGGCAAGGGAAATCCGCGGTAGAATTGCCGCCACCGACCCCGAGTTCGAGCGGAATCGTCGAGATAGTAACAGGCACGGCGCTCACCGGCATCACGAAGTCGGCGGACGAGCTCACCGAGCAAGGAATCGAGATCAAGACGAGCTGGAACTTTCAGGAGCCACGCGAAGTTTTCCCGTGGATGTTCTTGAAACTCACTTCGCGCGATCATCGAAATGAGATCAGCATTTCAAGAGGATTGTGCGCGCCCGAAGCGACGAACGGGCTGTATCAGGAAAACTGGCGCATCACTCCTTCCAAGCAAATCCCCGAAGGAGATTATGGAGTCGAAGTCTTCTTCGTCGACAACGCTAAGCGCGTCTGGGCAGCGAAGTCGGGCCAGCCTGATGCGCAGGCCCCGTTGCTTTCTCCCCCTGTTCCTCTCGGCGAGCTCAGAGTCGCGCCTGGAAAAAGCAAGCCGTCCCGGAATTAACATGGCCTGGTCTCACGTCCTTTCCCGGCGACTGAACCTTGGGAGCGCTTTGCGGGGCTCACCTCGCTTCGGCCATTATGTCTTCGCCTTCGTCTTTCTCGTGCGCCTCATCGCACTCGCGCGACTGACCTCGTTGCCTTTTCTCCTTCCCAGCGGCGGCGACATGCATTTCTACGATGATTGGGCGCGACAGATCCTGCACGGGCGGTTCACGGACCACTTCGCTTTTTATGGCCTGCCGCTTTACGCCTATTTGCTCGCGTTCCTCTACAAGGTCTTTGGCTACAGCCCGTTCGTGCCGGGTTTCTTACAGGCCTGTCTCGACGCGGGAACGGCGACGCTTCTCTACAAGATCGCGGTTCGTGTCTTTCGAAACGACGGAGAACCAATCCGAAATCACGAGAACGCGATCGGTATCCTGGCTGCGGCCGGTTGGGCGTTTTTCGTCCCAGCCCAGGCGTATTCAGTGATCCTCATGCCGACCGCGTGGTTCGTTTTCGTGTTCTGGTTCCTGGTCTGGCAGATCGCAAAATCGGAACACGCTCTCAATCCGCTTCACTGCCTCGCTTATGGAGCACTCATCGGAATCACCGCGACGGGCATTGCCACAATCCTCTTCATCGTACCGCTGCTGCTGGCCGCTGTTCTGCTGAGACCACGATCCGACACGGCCACCCGATCGTCTTGGATCGCTCGGAGCGCCGCCGTTGCGCTGCTTTTTCTTGGCATCGCGGCGGGCACAGCACCTTGCTGGATTCACAATCATTTCGTCGCGCGCGACCCGGTTTTCTTATCGGCGCACAGCGGGATCAATCTCTGGCTCGGGAATAATCCAGAAGCAACGGGGTATCCGCATTTTCCAGGATTGCACGCGGGGCAGGCTGCGATGTTAAAGGATTCGATTGACCTGGCGGAAGCCGCCGCGGGCAGAAGTCTGAAGCGCTCCGAGGTGTCGCACTACTGGTCGGCAAAAGCGCGCGTCTACATCAGCCGCAACTTCGGCGCATGGTTGAAACTGATGTGCCGGAAGCTCGGGAACTTCTGGAACGCATTTGAATACGACGATCTAAGCGTGATCGCGAACCTCCGGCAACAGCGGGTCCTGCTTCCCGGGCCGCATTTTGGAATTGTTGCCGCGCTTGCCATTCCGGGACTTTTCTTTTCACTTCGAGCGTTTCCGGCCTCACGTTGGGTCGCGGCGGCGATCTTCCTGCACATGGCTGCGGTCCTTCCGGTTTTTGTCACCGAACGCTATCGACTCGCCGCGGTCCCCGGCCTGTTGCTCTTCGCCGCGTTCGGCTTGCAGGCTCTCTGGCAAAGCTGTTCGTTAGGCAGCTATCGCACCCTTGCCACTTATCTCGGTCTTCTTCTGGCCGCGGCCATTTTCGTTACGCTGCCACGCACAGAACCGTCCCTTTGGGCGATGGAAGCTTATAACTCCGGACGCCAGGCACTCGAATCGAATAACCTGCCGCTCGCCGAGCTACACCTTCAACGCGCCTACTCTTATGTGCCGGATAATCCGGAAACGAATTTTGCGCTCGGCAACCTTCGCCTGGCGCAAGGTGATCCTGCGGGCGCGAAATCCTTTTATCGCGCCGCCTTGAAGACGGACGGCAAACATAAGGGCGCGCTGAATAATCTCGGCGTTCTCGCCTTGGAAGAACGCCAGTGGGAAATGGCGATTAAATTTTTCCATGCCTCCGTCCAATCAGATCCTGCTGATGCCAAGACTCATTATCTTCTTGCCCGAGCCGAGCTGGAGAATGGCGACGCTGCCACTGCTTTGTCAGAAATCCAAATCGCCCTTCGCCTTAAACCTGAACAGCCGGAATTTCGCGCCTTGTTCGACACCATTCGGGCGCGCCAGTAGGGCTGCGTCTTATTGTTTCAGCGTGTCCGCCGCCCCGCGCCAACCGCGGATCGCACTGAGCGGCAGATTCTCATAACGCACAACTGGTTGAACCAAAGGCACGCGCACCCGTTCGAAGTGCAGCGCGTGACTTTGCACGATAAAGCCCGCCTGCTCCGCCCAGGCTGCGTAGAAATTTCCCCCGACCCAGCCGTTCGGTCCGTCGTAGCCGGGCGAAATAACCTGCGGTTCTTTTCCCGGCGGAACAAAATCCAAACTTCCAATGAGCCAGATCGTATGACCGCTTCGCAGGGTCTCGTCCATCCGTTGCAGCACTGGAGTCATCGGCGCGGGCGACATCATTTGACGCTTCAGGATGTCCACGCGGTGCGAGCGGAGATCTTCGATTGGCGGGATCGTCTCGTAATTCGCCGGGCCGTGATAATAGCGGCGGAAGCTGATGCCATAGTTCCAACTGTTGATCAAAATCAAGTCGTTCGGTGCGGCCTGCGTTTGTAACTGCGCAGCCACAACGTCCACGTTGGTTTGTCGAAAATGTAGTGCTTGCCAGGCCGGATAAACACCGACGCTCACGATCGCAAAAGTGAAAGCCGCGCGCGCGAGAAGCGACCATTCCCTCGTCCAAATGGACGCAAGCACCATCTCAATGCACGTCGCGGCAAACGCTGCAAAAGCGATGTAATACCAGGGCTGGGTCAGGTAGCCGAGAACACTGATGAATCCGGAGTAGCCCACGGTGCCGATCACGAGAGTCACGAGCCCAAAAAGGATGCGCTCGGTTTTTGCCTGGCCGTTGGCGTCTGCGGACTTACGTCCCATCGTCCATGTGCCGGCGATAAGCGCCAGGGCGAACAGAACGACCCATGCCTCAATCTCTAGCGGCGAGCCGAATGTCCGCCACAACTCTGCCGGGGTGAACGGCGCCTTCCAGATGAAGTTCCACAAATGAACCCGCTGGATTGTCGGCACGTATGGCAACAGCGTTGCGGCAGAGATTCCACCGATCGCGAGCACGATCAACGTTTCTTTGACCTGTCGCCGGCACCCTGTCACCGAAGCGGCGCCGAGACAGATCGCAAACAAGAGAATGGAGTTGTAGTAGAGACATTGGACGCTGAGCACTGCGCCTAGCGCCGCGATTGCCGCGCGGCCGGGCGTGAAGGACTCGACGAGCCGCCACATCGCGCCCAGAACCAGAAGCATCAGCGCAACACCGAGGCCGTAAGCGCGAATCGAGTCGCCATACCGGATGATCATTGGGTTAAGACCGATCAGCGCGAGGGAAAGGAGCGGAAAGCCAAAGCGCAGCCAGCGCGAGTTCAGCCAAATCGCTCCCAGAGTCAGCAGTCCGACCGAAACGCCAAATACCCGCAACGCGGCGTCGCTCACGGTCGCCGGAACTCCAGCCACGACGCGCAGCACAAGAAAAAACAAAGCGGGAAACGAGTCGAAACAGAGGTTGGACCACATCTCTGGGAGGGTGCGCATCGTCGCGATCTCGAGACTGCTGACTTCGTCACGCCAGAGGGCGCCCGCATGCATTCCGAAAACGATGTGCAGATAGATGATGAGGAGCGTGCTGAAGAGTGCGACGCCTCCGGCAACCTTCACGGCCGGAATCTTCTTGAATGTTTCAATCATCGGTTTCAACCGCATCGCGCGCGGCGAGAAGGTTCGTATATCGCCTGCCTCTTAGATCAGAGATAAACTGCCGCGAATTCCGCAACCTTTTCAGGCGCGCGCCTTCCGTTTCGTAAAGCTCAAAGCAACGCTCGCGAAAGAATTCCAGCAATAGGTCCGGTGCGGTTCCTGCCTTCTGCAGCGCCGCCGGCGAGAACTCGAAAAGGACCCGCACATTCAGGTTGGCAGAGAGAGCGCGCTCCATCCCGGAAAGAGCCGCAAGCTCATGACCTTGAACGTCGATCTTCACGAAGTCGGGCTTGCTGTCGGGCTGAAGGTCATCGAAACGTTCGACTTTCACTTCAACCGCATCGTATCCCACCGAAGCGCGACCCAGACGATTGTCTCCGGAGTTGAAGGCCGAGCGGTGAAACGACGCCAGTCTATGCACTCGACCAAGCGCACACTGGAAAGGGACGATGTTCGTCGCGTTATTGCTCACGCAATTCTCGCGGAGAATCGCGAAAAGATTCGGTTCGGGCTCAAAAGCCAGGACTGATCCGCTTCGGTCCACCAGGCGAGCAAGCAGGAGCGAATAAAGGCCGATGTTTGCGCCCACGTCGACAACGTGCATGCCAGGCCTAACGAGTCTCCGCAATAAGATCGCTTCATCGTGACCCATCCAACCGAGCCGGTGCAGACCAAGGGCGACAAGCCGATCCAGTGAAGCGGCGCGCATCCTTCGATCCCAAACATTTATCTCACGGCGCCAAAGCGGGGCGTGATTGAGATTGTAAAGCAGGGACGAGATCATTCCTCTCGGCGTTCGCAACCGCGCCTGGATAAAGTTGGCGCACAGCTCATCGAGCCTTTCGCTCGTGCGCAACCGGCACTAAATCAATTTGATTTTCGTAATGGCGAGCAAAAGCATCCGCAGCAGCAGCAAGCCGTGCCGCCAGCGCTGGATGTTGGTTTCGCCGTACGTGCGATCGCGATAGCGGATCGGGATGTCACCGATTTTGAGATGCAGATGGTTCGCGCCGAAGATCAGATCGAAATCGCCGAAGGGATCAAAGTCGCCGAAGTGCGCGCGATTTGCCGCGATGCGCTCATAATCCTCTTTGAACAGGACCTTGGTGCCGCAAAGTGTGTCCTTGATCGGCTGGCCGAGCGCCCAGCTGAAAGCGAGCCCGAAAAATTTGTTCGCGCAGAGATTGCAGAAGCGCATCGCCTTGTCTTCCATCGGATAAACGAGACGGACTCCGTTTGCAAAATCGGCCCGCCCGCAAACGAGAACATCGTAGAATTTGCCGAGTTCCTCGGGTGACACCGTCAGATCAGCGTCGAGGATCATCAGAACCTCCCCGCTCGCTGCATCGAAACCTTCGCGGACCGCGTTGCCTTTGCCTTTCCCGGTCTGGCGCATCGTTTTGATATCGAGATCGGGATATTGTGTTTTGACCCGCTCAATTTCCGTCCACGTTTGATCCGTCGAATTTCCTTCGATGAAAATGATCTCGGTGTGTTTGCCGAGGCGCGGCATGCGACGCACCGCTTCTTCGATATTCCCCGCTTCGTTGCGCGCGGGAATGACGACCGAAACTGTTTTCTGGCCGTGAGCCTTCTGCGCGGGCCGCGCAATCTGAAATACCGTCAGGGCGAGCTGCGAGAGAAGCGGCGCGAAGAAGCGATTAACGATTTTTTCCAGACCAAGGCACGGAAGCGTTATGAGCAACCGTCCCTGTTGCTTAATCACATCCCAGCCGGCGAGCGAGAGCATGTTGCGCATGTCCGTCGCGCTTAGCCAATTGCAAGGCGGATGCGCGGCGCGGAGGCCGAGCGCCGTCCCGAGCCCAAGAAACGGACGCCAAAGCGAACTGTGAAAATTCAGAATCAGGCGTGTCCGGCCATGGGAAACCGAGTGCACGTTTTCGAGAACTTTCTGCACGTCCGCGGCGAAGTTGAGCGTTTCCGAAAGTATGACGAAATCGAACTTGCGCCCGAGCTCCAGATTCTCGCCCGCCATGACATGGAATATTCCGTGCGGCAACCGCGTGCGCGCCGCGGCGACTTGGTTTTCCGAGAGATCGATGCCGACGACGTCGCGATTTGGCAGCAATTCGAGCAGGTTTCCCGCGCCGCATCCAATTTCTAGGACGCTCGTCCCCGCAGGAATCAAATTCCGATAATAAACGGCCAGCAATTTTCGGTAGAAACGGCCGCCCGTGGTCGGTTCCGTCGGCGCCGCATCATAGAAGGCGCGGAGTTTGTCGAGATGCCGCTCCAACAATGTGGGAACGCACGGCGCTGGCAAAACCCGCAAGAGGGGCGGCTGGCCCGCGAGATCCTCGTAAAGACTCGAACAGAAAGGTGCAGGAGCAGACATCACGCTTTTTAGAGCAGGAGCTACGCCAATGCATGGGGAGACAGGCCTTGCCGGAGGTTGAGCCTGCGTGCGGCAACCATGAAACTCGCGGCGCCCTGTGGCTACCGCCAGCCTTCCGCTACCCCGAGCTCAAGGTTTTCAAATTCTTGCACACGGGCGTTGCCGGGAATCGGAACCTCAATGTGCCCGCCACGCGTGGCATGGGCACTCAGGAGTTGCCCGGCCTGGAGCTGCCAAACACTATTATAGGCAGCGAGGTGCCAGTTTCCGCCGGCGTCGCGATAAGCTGGCGGCAGACGGGGCAAAGGATAGTCGGCATCGGGAAAGGGGAGCGTGCCCGCGAGAAAAACGCGATGCCCGGAACGGAGTGTATTCTCCATGCGTGCGAGGACCGGCTGAACCGGATCGACCGTCATCATCTGTTGCAACACGAGATCGTAGCGATGGAAACGGTGGTCGTCGATGGGAGGAAGGCTGATGATCTCCGCTGGCCCACGATAGTAACGGGCAAGAGGAACCGCGCATTCCCAGCGAGGGACCAGAATCACATCGCCGTTGGTAGCAAGAGGCCGGAGCCGGGCGGCAAGCAGGTCTACGTTCGTATGGCGGACCGGCATCTCCTCCCAATCAGGCAATCCCGTAAAGCACAGCAGCGCGAGCGCAGCCGCCAGCCGACCACTCCGCAGAAGCAGGGGGAGGCCCCGATGTCTTGCAGCGATGGGCCAGGCACCGAATACAACGTCCAAGGCGCAGGCGGCAAAGGCAATGAGGGTAATATAATACCACGGCTGGGTGTAGTAATGCAGCATCCTGAGAAACGCTGCATATCCGACAACGCCCACGATGAGCACGACAGCGGAAAAGAGCACGGCATCAGGAACGGAGTGAGGCTGATCACGGTGCAGGGGGACAGAGGAGGATGACGTACGCTCCGCATTCTCGTCAATGATCCGCCGTCGAGCGAACCCGCGCCAAAGCTGTGATACTGCGAGGCTGGCGACCACACCCAGGCCGGCAACAAACAGACCCAGCCACAGCCAGATGCCCAAGGGATCCGGCGAGCCGATCACCTCGCATGTTCTCTTCCACAGCCACGCGAAATCCGCCGGATAGCTCACCATGAACGTCCACTCGCGCATCCGGCGCATCATTGGCACATAAGGCAGAAGCGATGCAGCGGCCACGATGCCGATGCCTAGCACGATGCCCACCGTTCTCCACGCCCGGGTCCGCACGGCAACGGCGATCGTCCCAACGGCGATAGCCAGCAGGAGGACGGAGTTGTAATACAAACACTGGACACTGAGAAGGGCCAGCGCCGTGGCTAGCAGCACGCGCCTGGCATCAGGATGTGAGGCCTTGTCCACCAGACGCCAGAAGCTACGGACCGTGAGGAGAATGAGAAGCATTCCCAAGCCGTAGGCCCGCGTTGAGTCGCCGTAGCGGATGAGCATCGGATTCAATCCGATCAGTGCCAACGAGAGCACTGGCCATCGGATTCCGAATGCGCGGGCGTTGAACCACAGGGCTCCCAGCACTGCGAACCCAATGATGCAGCCGAGTGCGCGTAAGGCAGCATCGTTATCTGATCCGAACACGCCTAACCACCCTCTCAGTACGGCGAAAAACAGGATGGGAAACGAATCGTAGTCGAGGAAATGCAATACCTCCGCAAAGCTGGGCAAGGTTGCCAAATGGACGCTGTTGGTCTCGTCGCGCCAGAGTCCGCCGACGTGGGTGACGAACCGAACGTGGAGAGCAGCCGCCAGCAAGGCGGTCAGCAGCACGGCAAGCCACTCGAGACGGTTAATCCAACCCCAAAGACATAACATTCCATCCCTCGCATTGGAGAGAGTAGACAAATGCGGCGCGTGTTCGGCTGTTTCCACGTGAGCGCCGGCGGCGCTGGTTGGCGTGGGCAACAGTGACACGCTCACCGTTTGCAGCCGACGACGACCGCTTGAACGAGTAGGTCACGCATTCCGAAGTAATACTCAACCAGGTTGAATCCGGCCCGTTCCACCACTTCTCGCGCCTGGTCGCGTGATTTGAGCAGGGAAATTTCAGGCGGGTGCAGACGCACTTGCGGTCTACCCTGGCGGCGGAAGAAATCGAGGACACGATGGATCACCTTGAGCACGAAAACACTGGTGGCACGCCGGTGAGGCCAGAAGATGACCACTTTCCCGCCCGGTTTTACGGTGCGGCCCATCTCGCGCAGGATTTGGACGATCTGGTCCTGGGTAAAATGTTCGACTACGCCCAGGTTATACGCCCCGTCAAAGCTGCCGCCGGCCACATCGTCCAGGTGGAGAATGTCGCCGTGGCGGACGGCCTCGGCGCCGGGATTATTGCGGCGGTAGGATTCCAGCGCCGGGAGAGAAATATCCACGGCCGTGATACGCATTTCGCGGGAAAGTTCCGAATCCACCTGCCCCGAACCACAGCCGGCGTGTAGGAGCTGCGCGCCAGGGAGGAAATGCTTGTGAATGAAATAGTTTAGGTTGCGCCGGATGGCGAGCCGCCGATACACACTCGCAACAAAAGAATAGGCGCGTCGGCTCTTCTCCTGACCGCGGGTCCAGTAAGTGTCCCAGCCTTGAGGATCCTGCAGTGGCCGTTCGGCCTCGAGGATTGGCGGCAGCGGTGAAGTGAGCAGAAAGCTCTCAGGGTGACGAACACCCGCCCAGTAAAGCTTGAGCAGACGCGAGGCGCTTCGCACCGTCTCGCGCAAGCTCATCTTGGAGCTGCCATACGTGCGGGCCGGCAGCGCGATTGGCATTTCTTCGATGGCAAAGCCATTGCGGTGTAACACGAACAAGCTCTCGAAAAAGAATGAGTAGCCACAGGAGCGCACTCGGTCGAAAAGTTCCTGAGGAATAGCGCCGAGTTGATAAACGCGCAGCGCCCCGGTCGCGTCCTGCGGTAGCCGAAGCAGGTTGACGGTCAGGAAATGACCCAGATATGTCAGCGAGCGACGCATCGGGTTCCAACCGGGCAGGCTGTCGCGTTTCATATAGCGCGACCCAATGCAGACGGACTGGCCACTGGAATGCGCGATCTTCAATAACCGCTCCACGTCCGCGGGCTGATGGGTAAAGTCGCAATCCATCGTCACCAGCGTTTCGTACCCGTGGGCATAGGCGTAGCGGATGCCTTCCTGATGAGCGCTACCGATTCCGAGCTTGCCAGGGCGATGAATCGCGCGCACATGCGAAAACTCCCGCGCTAACTCATCCACGATCTCCCCAGTGCCGTCGGGTGAGCCATCATCGCAAAAGAGAATATCCGCGCCGAGCTCGAACGCGCTCAACTCGCGGCAAAGCCGCTGGGCGTTCCCGGCCTCATTGTAGGTCGGAATGAGGATGAGAATCTTGGATGCGTGGGGCACAGGATTGTCCTTGAGCACTGGACATGCCACCGCCTGCCCTAAGGAACCGCTTTCGGAGACTCCAGAGAGGCGGCACCGATTTGGAAGGCCCGGCACTTTTCGGCGTTGAATGCCCAAGCCCGGATCCATCGCGAGTTTGCTGGGATTTGTCCCGCCTCCAATGGCTTCACCCAGCCGGAGCGAAAGTATGCCTTGTCATCTAGTCGCTGGCTCACGTCGGCGCGTTTGTACTTCACCTCGGCCAGTGCAAAGATTATCGGATCCCCTTGGGAATCGTCATAGGTAAGAAGAACGCCATCTGCTGTGCGATGACTTTCCGGCAGAATAGCCCATCCGCTCGCTACGAACTCTCCACCAGGGTTCCTACTGATCTCCTCGAATTCCCCCATCGTCCCCGGCATCGACCCGTAAGCGATCTCGCGAACGTGCCTCGACTGCACGAGGGCAGGACGAAGATAACCCAAGCGGTCCAGAGTGTTCGTCCAACCTTTCAGCGATGGACTGTCCCAGTGCACGTAACGGACCAAAGCTTGCGGCTCATCGACTATGTTGACTAAGAGGAGCAGAGCTTTGCCCGTCAGGCGACTGTGCTGAAAACGCGACCAGGATTCCAAAGACTTAATTGTCCCGCAGATGACGAGGAGCGAAAGCGCTGTCACCAAGACGAAAACTCCCCTGCCTGTGCGGACTGCGCTCATGCCGATATCGGACTGTTCGCGCCAGTGCCTGAAGACAAGCGAAGCGAGAAAGAGCAACCCGATCGGGAGCATGATGGCGAAGGAGACATAGCGCGGCAGGGTCGCCGCGAAGATTCCAAAACCAAGGCGTCCGAGCATGGTGAGAAACGCGTTGACCAACGCCCAGCTGGCCAGCGAAACCCAAGGCAGCGAATGCGCCAGAAGCGTGCGATCCCTCCGCCACCGCCATAAATAATGTAGGCAGGCGGCAAACAGAAGGACTAACGCCGCGCTAGCCACCGAAGCCACAGCGGATGCATTCGGCGCCGTGCCAAAAAAGGGAGTACCCAGGTAGGCGAGAGCAAATTGGATCGCCCTGAACGGATGATTCAAAGCTTCCAAAACGCTCGGATGCGTTGCGGGCCGCGCATAGCCACGAAAACAAAAACAAATACTAGCGACGCCGATGAAGAGCCATCCCAGCCACCAAGTCTTCTCGCCACGCGCCCGCGTCTTCCCATTCCAGAGCAGGAGGAGCGGGGCCGTAAGAAACCAGGAAGCGAACCCACTCGCGATGGAAAAAGTGCTGATGAGACAAAGGAACACTGTGGCAAGAAAATCGAAGGGCCGCCGGAGGGACGGCGCGACCCAAAGACATGCAGTCGTGGTCGCGAGCGGCAGAAAGAACCCGATCTGAAAACCCCAAAGAAGGTTCTCCCATTGCAAAGGTGAAAAGAGCAAGACGTTGGTTCCGAGGAGAAGCCAGTGGCGCATACGAGAGTTCCGCCAACCGGTGACTTGTGCCACGCGCCAAAGGTTCAGCGAGCAAACACAAGCGAGAATCCAGATCATCAGAAGCTCCGCGCGCACATTCCAGTGGGTGAGCTTCGCGAGAGCGAACGTGAGCAAGCGAGGGAAGAAAATCCTATGCTCGTTATGGAAAGCGGAGAAGTCCGCCAGCCCAAGAGTGCCGGCCTGCATCTTTTCGACGAGCAACCGCGTGCTATCCCATTCATCTCCCCACGGCGTATCCACTCCGTAGCGATAAACCAACCAACCCACCCACAGCGCCGGGAGCGCGAGAACAATAAAGGCGAATGCAGGTCTTCCGAACGGGCCGATTCTTCGTTCGCCAGGCGAGCGCCCTCCTTGCGGGCGGGAGGTCGAAACAAACCTGAGTTCTTCCGCCGGGGCTTCCAATGCAACGACGGGATCGCAAATCACGAGGCTACCTCCGTTTGCAGCGTTGTTTCTGCTTCATGCACCAGGCGCGCGACGAGTTCGACGAAGCTCACGCTCGGTGACCATCCCGTGGCAACGCGGAGTTTGGTGGAATCCCCGCGCATTGGGGCAGAGGTCCGGCGCAGCAAGCGCGCATCGGTTTCAACGTGTCGGCGCCAATCCAAGCCCAACGCGTCGAAAGCGGTCTGCGCGAATTCTCGCACAGTGTGGAGCTCACCGGAAGCGACGACGAAATCGCTCGGTTCAGGGAGTTGCAGGATGCGCCACATCGCTTCCACATAGTCCGACGCGTAACCCCAATCGGCCGCTGCATCGAGATCTCCCAGCGTCATCCGGTAGGCCGGATCACGGTGTGCTTGCAGCGCACCGCGCACGATTTTCTGCGAAAGGAAGGAAGGTTTTCGCAACGCGGATTCGTGATTGAACAAAATGCCGGTGGCGGCGAAGAGGCCATCTCGCTGCCCGTAAGTCTGACAGCATTCGATGCCGGCGACCTTTGAAATGCCGTAGGCAGACTCGGGCGCGAATGGTGTCTGCTCGTCCTGCCATTCCCCTCCAGGCGCGCCGAAGACGTGCGACGATGCGGCGTAAAAGAGTCGCGCTCGCGGGCAACATGTCTTCATTGCCTCCAGCACATTTCGCAGGCCGTTGACGTGCACCTCCAAGCTGCGCCGGAGCAACTCGTCAGCGGAGATTTCGACCGCATCTTCACTCGCGTGGTGAAATGCGGCTAGATAGTAGATTTCATCCGGTTGCAGCGACCGGAGTTCTCTTTCCACACACGCAGCGTCGAGAATGTCGATTGCCGCCCAGTCGAATGATGCGGAAGCCACTGACTCGGGCTGGGTCCATCCGCGCACGGCGTATCCGCGTTGCGCGAGCAACGGTGTCAGGAGACGTCCGTCCTGCCCGGCCGCGCCGATAATGAGCGCGCTTCGCACGGAGGCTCAGGCGCCGACGATTTCAATCGCCGGCAAAGGGAAAATCATCTTTCCACCGCGTCCCAGGAATGCACTTTCTCGCTGGATAATATTTTCTCGAAAATGCCAGGGCAGGACGAGGAGGTAGTCGGGCTTCATCGCGTGCGCTTCCAGCTCGGAAATGATGGGAATATTTGTGCCGGGAGTGAAGCAACCGAATTTGTCCTTGTTCACTTCGGCAATCGCCGGGAGCAGCTCAGGAGTGATTCCGCAGTGCTGCAGGAGAACATTTCCTTTGGTGGACGCTCCATAGCCGAGCACGGTTCGCTTCTGTTCCTTCAGGGCATGCAACAAGCCAAGGAGTTTCTCTTTGTGGCTTTTCACTGCCTCTTCGAAGGCACGATGTTGCGCAACGGTGTTTAGGCCTTGCGTTTCCTCATCGCGCAGCAGCTGTTCAAGTTGGGCCGCATTTTCAGGATGCGACGAAGACTGCCGCGCGACCGTCATGGCGAAGCTTCCTCCGTTGGTTTCGTTAAACTCCACGTTCAGAATCTTGAGTCCGCACCGCGCCGTCATCCATTTGATCTGGCGCAGCGAATAGTACTCCAGGTGCTCGTGGCAAATGGTGTCGTACCCCATCGTCTTGACCATCGCCGGCAGGTAACTCATCTCGAAGTGCCAGATTCCGTCCTTCTCCAGGATGGAAGTGACGTCCTCCATGAAGCTGAGCGGATTCTCCAGGTCATAGAACATCGCGATCGATGTGACGACACGCGCTCTCTTTGTCCCGAATTTTTCGCGAAACAACTCGGCGGAGAAAAAGTCAGGGATCAACGAAATGTGTTTCCGATAGAAAGATGCGAATTTCTGCGCGGTGGGATCGATGCCGACAACGGTGACGTTTTCTTCCGGGTAAAACGACAGGAGCGTCCCATCGTTGCTGCCGATATCGAGCACCAGATCCCCCGTCTTGAGAGGATAACGCTGGATCAGTTGATGCACCTTCGCCCCGAGGTGTTTCACCATGGCCTGGTTCAGAGACGACCGGTAACCGTAGTTCTCGCCATACATTTCCTCGAGATTGTAGGACTGGCGAAGCTGGACGAGACCACAGGCTTTTCGGTTGCCGGCGGTGTTGCAAGCAACCAGCTCCAAGGGGCCCCGGCTAAGCGCCGCCTCTCGAATATTGGGAAATACTCCAGTGAGATACTGTTCGCCCAGGGAAAGAACGGGAGCGAGATCTCGATTTCCGCAGACCCGGCATTTTTGGATTTCCCGGAACATTTCCGGCGAACTCCGCAGGATCGTGAAACCTTGGGTGGCTGGCGATCTGAGCGCGACAGTGGGCATGAGCCAATTCAGAGCAGTGGTCGTGCCAGTGGACGCGCTCTTACATTGGTGACCCCGGGGCGGCGCAGATCGCACGAAACAC
The DNA here is from genome assembly GCA_036385955.1 of Chthoniobacterales bacterium. Classification (GTDB taxonomy): domain Bacteria; phylum Verrucomicrobiota; class Verrucomicrobiia; order Chthoniobacterales; family UBA10450; genus AV80. The sequence continues at coordinate 36,461 of DASVJK010000074.1, forward strand.
TCCACCATTCCACTGTGCGGAAAGTGCACCGCGCATTGTGTTTCCCGTTGAACTGCTAGAGTCTTTTCCGACATGGCATTTAAATCGTCACGCGATCGCAAAGTTTACCTGACGGCGTTGTTTATCATTTTCGCGATCGGCGCGTTCCTCCGAATGCCTGTTTCCGCTTTCGTAGGCGCGAATGCGCCACTCCGATCCCTCGCGTCGCTTCATCCGAACTCAAAGTGGACAGTGACCGGTCTAACCGGGATGGACGAAGGTTTGTATCGCCGGTACGTCTACCAAGTAGTCGGAACGGGGTTAACTTCGTATCCAATCATCGTTCAGCATTACATGGAGGTTCAAAGGCCGTTGACTGGTTCGATCCTGCCTCCAATGCGGTTTCTTTATATTTTCGCCGCTTATCTCTGGCACGTGCTCTTCGGATCCGAACCACTTGCCGCTTTGAACAACGTCGCCTCTTTCTTCAGCGTCCTCACGCTGATTCTTTCCACCGCTTTTGCCTGGAGGATGAAAGGGCCTGGTTGCGCCTTGGGAATCGCCGCACTCATGGCTTTTGCCCCGATTCAGATTCATATGTCACAACATGCGTTGGTGGACGGTTTTTTCGCTTTTTGGGCTTTGCTCAGCCTTTGGGCGCTGTGGGAAAACTTGCGCGCACCGCGGAATTGGTTCTGGCTAATCACCTACATTGCCGCCCTCTGTTTCCTGGTGCTGACGAAGGAAAACGCCTTTTTTGTCTTCGTCGGAATCGTAGCGATCATCGCCCTCAACCGCTGGCTGCAAATCGGAACTGTGACGCGCGAACTTCTTCTCGCAACCTTGCTCGGCCCATTCCTCGGCGTCGCAATCCTGGTCTTCTTAGTTGGCGGCATTGACGTCCTCTTGACCGCATATCAGCTTTCGGTCAGCAAGAACTATCAGCTTCCTTATGCGATCGTGACCGGCGACGGGCCGTGGCACCGATACCTCATCGATCTTTTGGAAGTAAGTCCTGTCGTCTTGATTCTGGCCTTCGGCGCAATTTTCCGGCTCGACGCGACAAAAAAATCGGAAATCTTCTGCGTCGTTTTCATCGCGGCGAGCTATCTCGTCATGTGCAACATCAAGTACGGAATGAATCTGCGCTACGCGATCATCTGGGACATGCCGTTGCGTTTCCTCGCCTTTGGCCAAATCGCTGCTTTCTGCGCACGGTTGCAGCGCTATCGCACGCTGATTATCTGCACCGCCGTCGGCCTCGTCTGCCTGGTCGAGCTACGGCAATACATCATCTTGACCGTCCAATTTCCACTCTACGAATTGATTCCCGAAACACTGCTTCGCGCCTTGCACATTCTCAAGGCGGCGCCTGTGCCGTAACGAAGAAACTAAGCGACGCGATCGAGGAGTTGCGAGCGCAACTTCGCGCTGCCGGAACTTTTTCGATCGTCGTCTCCGCGTTGTAGGCAACGATGAAAATGAGCAGCCGCTTGCCGCCTAGATCAAACCGATCTGGCGCGGCAGGTTCCAGCTCCCGCGAGACGCATGCCTCATTTAGAGCTAGAATTGCGCCAGCGCGGCGCTTGGCGGCTCTGAATCAGCAGCCGTTTAAACCGGCGGGATCGTCTTTCCCCAGCACGAAATTTGCCGTCGCCAGCAACGCCTTGTCATCGTTGTCCGTCAGCTCGCTGAGGAACCGTCGAATCCGGTGAAAAGATTGGCGCAGGAAAAGCTCGGCGGCTCGGTGGCTTCCTGCGACGGCATCACCATTTCTTCCCATGCCTTGCAACTCCGCATCCAATCGGCTGATCACACAGGCGGACGCGAACATCTCCATCGCCGCGCCGGCGATCCGTTCCTGCACCAGCTGCATGTCCATGACCGGTTCGCGATAGGTGATCAGCGCCCGGTTCACGCTCAAATTAAAACGCCAGATCAATCGGCCGAGCTGCGAGGCCTGCGAGCGCAGGCTCTCACTCTTCACCGGCACGCTCGGAATTTTCACCGCGGCGCCGAGGCGATTCATTCCTGCAGCCCAGGCTTTTCCCAGGCCGCGGGACGGGTTGAACATGGTGTCGTAGATCTCTTTGAATTCCATGCCGGGTCCGCGCATTCCGACGAGCGCGATGAAGGATGTGAGCACTTCATTGCTCCCTTCGCCGATCTGGTTGATGCGCGCGTCGCGCAGCATGCGTTCGAGCGGCGAGTCGTTGAAATACGCCGACCCACCGTGGATCTGGAAGGCGTCGTTGACCGCTTCCCAGAGGCGATCCGTCGTGAAGACCTTCAGCATTGCCGTCTCGATCATGTAATCCTCGAGCCCGCGGTCGATGAGAGAAGCCGTCACCGCCGTCATCGCTTCCATCGCATAAACATCGGCCGCCATTCGCCCGATCTTCTTTTTCACGAGATCGAAGTCGCCGAGAGTTTTCTTAAACTGGCGCCGTGTGTTCGCGTGTTCGACCGCGAGACGCAGACAGGTCTTTGCCGCACCAGTGCAACACGCGCCGAAGGTGGTGCGTCCGAAATCGAGAACCGTTAAAGCGACTTTCAATCCTTTGCCGAGCGGGCCGAGAATATTCTCCTTCGGCACCGCCATGTCGTGCATGGCAAAGCGGCCGGTGGTGGTTCCGCGGATGCCGAGCTTTTCCATGCGCGGCTCGAGCATGGTGAATCCCGGCATGTCAGGCGTAACCAGGAACGCGGTAATCGCTGTTTTATCCGAATCTGGAATCGGCGTCCGCGCCATGACGGTTAAGACGTGCGCGATGGCCGCGTTCGTGATGTAACGCTTCTCGCCATTCAAAATGTAATGGGTTCCATCGGCGCTTGGCTGCGCTTGGGTCTGGACATTCGAAGCGTCCGAACCGGCTTCTTTTTCCGTGAGCGCAAACGCGGCCAGCTGCTCGCCCGTCACGAGAGGTGGCAGCCATTTTTGCTTTTGCTCGCGCGTGCCGAAAAGAAGCAACGCCCGGATTCCAATCGAATGGTGCGCGTTGGTAAAAACAGAAGTCGAAGCGCAGCGCGCGCCAATTTCCTCGAGCACTTTGCAGTACGCCTGCTGTGAAAATCCACGGCCTCCGTATTCCTTGGGCGCAGTCATCCCAAGCACTCCGACATGAGCGAGCCCGTCGACCACGTGTTGCGGAATGTCCGCGTCCCGATCGATCGCAACCGGATCCAGATTTTGATCGAGAAACTCGCGCACCTCGGCGAGCGATTTGTCGAGCTCCACCTGTTGCGCGGCGGGAACGCGCGGATAGGGCATCGCCCAATCCGAAACGAACCGCCCGAGAAAAAGCCCCTTGGCAAATCCCAACGCCTGCGGCCCGGTAAAAAGCAGCTCTTCCGCTTCCTTGATTTCTTTCTGCCGCTGAATTTCTGCTTCGTTCATAAACTCGGATCGTTAATAGGCTTTAAAGTCAGTTCCGGTTTTACGCAAAGCGGGCTTTGCGAAAAGTTGGACTCTGATGGCGCGAATGCGCGGAACTAAATCGTGGATTCTACCGCAACTGACAACCGATAATTTATCAAGCCACCGATTCTACTTTCGAAACGTAAAGTGGGAGCGAACCGAGTTGGCGGCCGTCCACCGCGAGATCAATCGTGTATTCGCCGAACTTGGGCAGACGAATTTGCTGAATGACCATGACGAAATGCGAGGTGACGGTGCGCAAACCGGGGGCGAAGTGGACCGCCAGGGTCGAGTCAAACTTGGGCATCACAATGTTACCGTCCTCATCCGCAAAGGTCAGACTGACCCGGTGATTACCCTCCTCGATTTGCTCGAAACGCAGCCGGCCGGCAATGGCGCATTGCGGGTGCGCGATCGGCGCTTCGAGGGCGCGGAGAGCATCGAACGTCCCGATGATGTTCAACTTGCCGGCGTGTTCCGTCGCCGCGTCGCAGAGCGTAAAGATTTCCAATTGCATAACCGGGCCGCCACGCGGCCTAACGAGCACAAGCCCGCCCTACCTTAGCTGCATCCCTGACTTGTGCCACACTCCGTGCAAACGCCGCACGCGCCCGCGCGCACCACCTTGTCGCTGCCGCAGTGCGAGCAGAGGATGTCCATGAACATATTCCCGAGCGCTTCCTGCACGCGCTCCGCGTGGGTGTGGCCGTTACTCCCGACATGAGGATTACCTTCGTTCGGCGCGTGGTTCGTGATCACATCGATCAATTCTTTCTCGGCCGTGCGCGGCAGATCGGAAACGGGGCGATTGATCGCCTTTTTTTCCATCTCTGGAATTTCCTTCATCGGCAACTCGCTTTGGCCGCGGTTAGGCGAAGTCGCTTCCTTGTAGCCTTGGATGAACTGGCAGCCGAGCCAGCGGAATACGTAATCGGTGATGCTCGTCGCATTCCGGATATCGGGATTCTTCGTGAACCCGCTCGGCTCGAAGCGTTGATAGGCAAATTTTTTCACCAGGCTCTGCAACGGAACTCCGTACTGGAGCGCGATGGATGTGAGCGTACCAACCGTATCCATCAACCCGCCGATCGTGCTGCCTTCCTTCGACATGGTGATAAAGAGCTCGCCCGGCTGGCCATCCTCATACAAGCCGACCGTGATGTAGCCTTCGTGTCCCGCAATCTCAAACCGGTGCGTCAATGACATGCGCGTGTCCGGCATCCGATGACGCGTGGGCTGGTCGAGCCGGCGGCGCAATGAGGCGACTTCCTCGTCGAGCTCGATAATTCTGCTTTCCAACTCGCCGCGATCCAACGTAACCACGGATTCGTGATCCATTCCGCCCATGTCTTTCGTCTTGCGCGTATTCAGGGGCGCGGAACGCTTCGATCCGTCGCGATAAATCGCGATCGCCTTCAAACCAAGCCGCCAACCTTCGACATACGTATGCATGATTTCGTCAATGGTCGCCGTTTCCGGCATGTTCACCGTTTTTGAAATCGCACCGCTCAGGAACGGCTGCGCCGCCGCCATCATCCGGAGATGCGCCATGTAGCCGAGGCTGCGCTCCCCCTTGTAGGCCTTGAACGCGCAGTCAAAGATCGCGATATGCTCCGGCTTTAGCCCCGACGAGATAGTCGACCCGTCTGAATCCGCGATATCTTCGATCGTGTCGAACGCGTCGGTGTGCGCGATAATGCGCTCGATCTCCTCGGAATTGTAGCCGAGCTTTTCCAGCGCAGGCGTGACCGTCTGGTTCACGATTTTCAACATTCCGCCACCCGCAAGCAGTTTGTATTTCACCAGCGCGATGTCGGGCTCGATTCCGGTCGTGTCGCAATCCATCAGGAAGCTGATCGTGCCGGTGGGCGCAAGAACGGTGACCTGTGCGTTGCGATAACCATGTCGCCTGCCCATTTCCGCAGCGCTATCCCAGACCTTTGCCGCTTCCTTTTTTAAGTAGGCAAATTCTTCGTTCGCGGCAATCTCACTCACCGCCGAACGATGGAGTTCAATAACTTCCTCCATGGGCGCGACGTTGTTCTTCGCCACTGGCTTTGGCACGCCGCTGCACCGCGCGTCGCGATAGCCGGGGAACGGTCCCATCACCCGCGCGATCTCGGCGCTTTGCTCATACGCCTCTCCGGTCATGATCGAGGTGATCGCGCCGCAAATGGCGCGACCTTCCACGCTGTCGTAACCGTAGCCATAGCTCATGATGAGCGATCCGAGATTGGCGTAACCGAGCCCGAGCGTGCGGAAAATATGGGAGTTCTCCGCGATTTCCTTGATCGGGTAGCTCGCGTTATCGACCAAAATTTCCTGCGCCGTGATAAAGACGCGCGCAGCCGCCTTGAAGCGCTCGACGTCGAACACTCCGTCCTCGCCTTTGAACTTCATCAAGTTCAGGGAGGCGAGATTACACGCCGTGTTATCGAGAAAGAGATATTCCGAGCACGGGTTCGTTGAATTTTGGCGGTCGGTTCCTTTGCACGTGTGCCATTTGTGGATGGTGGAATCGAATTGCATTCCGGGATCACCGCAGATGTAGGTGCCTTCCGCGATTTTACGCAGCAGCGCCCTCGCCTCTTTGCGTTCGCACGGCTTCCCGGTGCGCACGTTTCGCGTCCACCATTCGCGATCTTCCACCGCGGCGTCCATGAACTCGTCGCTCACGCGCACGCTCAGATTTTCGTTCTGATACATGACCGAGCCGTAGGCATCACCGTTGTAGCTTCCGTCGTATCCCTGCTCGATCAGCGCCCACGCCTTCTTTTCTTCCTTCTGCTTCGCGTCGATGAATTCCTCGATGTCCGGGTGCCAATCTTTGAGAGTGTTCATCTTCGCCGCGCGCCGCGTCTTGCCGCCGCTTTTCACGACGTTAGCGACCTGATCGTAGACCTTCAGGAACGACAGCGGCCCGCTCGGTTTCCCGCCGCCGCTCAATTTTTCCCGCGTGCTCCGCAGCGAAGAAAGATCGCTGCCCGTTCCGCTGCCGTATTTGAAGAGCATCGCCTCGCTCATCGCGAGACGCATGATGTCTTCCATCGTGTCCTCCACGCTTTGGATGAAGCAGGCGCTGCCTTGCGGATACTCGTACTGAGTCGCCGCGCGTTCGGCCTGGCCGGTGGCTCGATTGTAGAAATAATTCCCGGGCCCGGCGTCTCGGCCGACACCGTACTGGTGATGCAAACCGACATTGAACCAGACCGGCGAATTAAACGCGCCATGCTGATTCACGCAAAGCCAGGTCAGTTCGGCGTAAAAAATCTCCGCTGCTTCCGCATTCGCGAAATATCCGTCGGCGATGCCCCAATCGGCGATGGTTCGCGTGACGCGATGCACGAGCTGACGCACGGAAGTTTCGCGGCCGCCCTTATGCGGATCTGTCCCGTTTGCGATGTCGCCATAGAAATATTTTGAGACGGCGATTTTCGTCGCGAGAGCACTCCAGCTCTTCGGTACCTCGATGTTTTCCTGCTTGAAAATTACCTTACCGCTATCGTCCGTGATCTCCGCGGTGCGCCGTTCCCAATCGATCTGGTCGAACGGCGCGACGTTCGCGTCGCTGAACACCCGCCCAAAACGCAGACCCTTGCTCTTCTTCTTGCTCGCACGATTTTTGGTCCGAAGGGACGATTTCCGTGGTCGATTAAGCGAGGAAGGCTGAATTCCGGGTTTGAGTTGGATCATGGCGGCAGAGCAGTGAAGGTTGCGAATAGACGAGAATAATGGTGAACAGCCCAGCCAATAAGTTGTGAATTGCAGCTAACAACAATTACTAGCGGAGCGGTTCAAGCGGACCTACAACATGCAGTGGAAATCAATCGTAGAGCAAGCCGAAAATTGTAACATTTTTTTCCTCTGGCGCTCAGGCACTTACCGAGAAACCGGCAGCGTTGGAATTCCCGGCCCGCGATCCAAAAATCGCCCCGAGCACGTCTGGGGCGGCGATGTGTTTTCGGATGTCTCGCCCGGTCGATGGCCGCTTGCGCAGGTTTCCATTCTCGCGCAAGCTCGAACGCAGTTGGCAACAACAACAACAACAACAGGAAGGGTGGCTGAGTCCGGTTTAAGGCACTCGACTCGAAATCGAGCGTGGGGTTAAACTCACCGTGGGTTCGAATCCCACCCCTTCCGCCATTTGCTCTGTCGGGGACACTTCTCTTCGCCCGACACGATTCTAACGCTCGGCGCTTACCATGACCCCTCCCTTACGTGTCTCTGCCTTACGGAAATCGCGCCGCACGAAGGCGGCAGCGAGTTTTGGTTTCAGCCCGTCAGAGCTGCGCAAGTTGCGCACGCTGAGAACGCCGGCCGGCATCCAACGCTACCTCGATAACATTCCCTACCACTTGGCAGGAACCTCATGGTCGCCTCGCGTTGTCCTGCGCGAACAGACCGCGCATTGTCTGGAAGGTGCGACCTTCGCCGCGGCCGCGCTGCGCGTGCTCGGGTTTCCACCGCTTCTTTTCGATCTGGAAGCGGATCACGACACCGACCATGTCATAGCGATCTTCAAGTCGCGCGGGCATTGGGGCGCCCTCGCCAAGTCCAACTTTGCCGGCTGCCGCTATCGCGAGCCTGTTTACCGAACGCTGCGCGAACTCGCGTTGAGCTATTTCAATATCTATTTTAATCTGCGCGGCGAGCGCACGCTCCGGCGGTATTCGCGGCCGGTAAGCCTGGGCCGGTTCGATCACCTCCATTGGATGACCACGGAAAAAAACATCTGGTTCATCGCCGAACATCTTTGCGATGTTCCGCACCTTCCATTGCTCAAACCCGGCATGAAAAAACATCTCACCCGCGTCGACGTGCGCACGATGGAGAGCGAAATGGTGGGCCATCGCAAAAAGCCGGAGGCCATGCGCCATGTTAATTGAGCCGTGAGTAACGCCGTGGAGTTCAAAAAGCGGTTCGAAGTCTCCCCTTCGACAGAGCTTGTTACTCCGCGGTGGATCGCGCACTCCGTCGCGCGATGTTTATTTTGCCCCGAAAGCTTTCGGGGTCACTATTTGGCATCGAGCGCGGAGCGCTCGATCCACTTGTCCCCTGCGGACCTTCCATGAGAGCGCGCGGTCCTATTTCGCCTTCGGCCGTTGGAGTTTCGCCTGCGAGCATGCATCGCCCGACCGATCGCGTCTTTGGTCTCGATCTCCTCCGAGCCGCGGCAATTATGAGTGTCGTCTGCGCGCACGGCTTTGTCGTGCTCTATCCGCATTTGGTCGGCGTCCTTGGAATCTTCGGCCACGGCGGTTTCTATGGCGTCGAGCTGTTTTTCGTGTTGAGCGGTTTTCTTATCGGCCAAATTTTGATTCGACAGGGGCCCGCTCTCGGCCGCGCCGCCAACGTTGCGGTCTTCTACGTGCGGCGATGGTTCCGCACGTTGCCGCTCTTTTTTCTTTTCCTCGGAATCAACGTCTGGCTCGAACTCCAATTCCGACAGCATCGTGTCGGCTTCTCCGAAACTCTCTCGCATGGATTCTTCCTGCGCAATCTGACCGGCTTCCATATGTCGTTTTTTCCCGAGTCGTGGAGTCTCGCGATCGAGGAATGGTTCTACCTCTTATTCCCAGCCGCGCTCTGGATCGGCTTGAAAATGTCGAAACGTTTCGATGTCGTATTCCTCTCCGCCGCCTTCGCCTTCTTCACTTTCTCGACGGGCGCGAGAATGTTTGCCTCGAATGATCCCGCAGCCACGTGGTCGGAAGCGCAGCGCATGGTGGTGATTTATCGCTTCGACGCGCTCATGATCGGGGTGTTCGCGGCCTGGATCTCGGTTCGTTTTCCGGTGCGCTGGCGCAAACATGGATTGCTCGGCGCCCTCGCCGGCGTCGCGTTGCTCTTCGCGATGTATGCAACGCTCTGGAAGATCGAAAATCATCACCTGGCTTTCGGCGACGATTCGTATTTCGCGCGAACCTTTCGCTTTACCCTGGTCTCGCTTGGCTTCGCCCTGCTCTTGCCCTGGGCTTCGGGCTGGAAGCTGACCAAAGAGAATTTTTGCAGCACCGCGATCCGGCGCATCGCGCTCTGGTCGTACGGACTTTACCTCGTCCATCTGCCGGTTTTTCTGATCGTGACGGAATCGGTGTTCCGAGATTCAAACAAGTCGCTCCTCAAGGCGCTCTCCTCTTTCACCCTGCAAATTGGCGGTGCGATCGTCCTCAGCGCCCTGCTCTATCGCTTCTTCGAATCGCGCTGCACCCGGCTGCGTGAGAAAGCGGCGCCGACCGTGGCCGGGCTTTTTTCGCGCGATTGATCGTTCTTGGCTCGGCCGTCTTCCGGCCCTGACGCAACCTGCGGAAAGTCGTGCGCATCGAGTCTTACAGGAATCAGTCGGATCGAAGATTTTTTAGACGAGATCATGAGCCGAAGAGGGTATCGGATATCGCCCTCACCGAACAAGTGGGACGTTGGCTGCAGGAGGATTCGTTTTTTGTTCAAATTGTCGAAGCTTGCCAGCGGCACGCCCGATGCTAATACTCCGTTCCCGATGATTCGTGCGAATTGTCGGGAGCGGTTCACGGGCGCGGATTTCGACTTTGTCGTTCGCACTCTCGCACGTTCCCGGATCGATCACGTTTCACTCATCGAACTGCTGGGCGACGCGGCAACGCGCGACTCGGTTCTCGATAATCCGCGGCTGGTTGACGCGATTCTTTCCAATACCAGCCATCTTTGCATCTCTTCGCATTTTTATTTTTACGTGCTCGCGCGCCACGTCTTGCGGGACGTCGGAATCACCGATCGGAAGCTGTGCGATTACGTCGCCTCGCTCCTCGAAACTTTTTCGCGCGTGAACGGTTTGCAGGCGCCACACGTGAGCGAGGATCGCGGGCGTCAATATGTTTCCGATATGCTGATCGCGCTTACCCGCGCGACCTCGGAACAGGCATTTCTGCTCAGGGCGCACGTCGGCAATTACTCGCTTTTTCTTACCGGTATCTTCCACGAGAACACGCAACGGCGCAGCCTTCGCGGCGCACCCGACCTCGCTTTTTATGAGCAGATCGGGCGGACAAATTATCAACTCGTGGCTTCGCACGCGACCGCGCGCCGCTGCGAGTTGAGCGATGTCTATGAAGAGCTCGCAGACCGTTTCCGCGAAGTGCGGCTCGCGCTGAACCGGCTCTCCGACCAATTGCTCAACCTCGATGAAGAGATCAACACGTCGCTCTTTTTGTGAACGAGACGCTCTTCAGCCAAATCCAGCAGCTCTTCGAACGGACCTACGCGCAGGTCGGAATCAACCTCGAGGATTGCCTGATCGATCGCGGTCGTTGTGCGCAACTCTCACGGCTGGCGGGCGCGTCGGCTCGGGAATTGAGCGAACTCGCGCGCACCTTTCTGCGGCACGCCGATAATCAACTCTACGTCGGCATCTATTATTCGCGCTGGTTGATCGAACAGCTCGAACGGCACGATCCCCGCGCCGGTCTGAGCGATTGCAACATTCGGTCGCTCATCGCGTTTGTGGAAGAGATCAATCACGCGTTGCACGCCGCGTTGCAGTTCAAAACCGGGCAGCGTGAGATCGCTTCGGAAGATTTCGCGCGCAACCTCGAGCTCCAGGCGCGCGTCGATACTTATCTTGTCCTGCTGCTCTTCGTCGCATTTTTTCGAAAAACGCAAAAGGTCTCGCGCGCTGATCGGCGCTGGCTCCGCTTTCATCTTTTCGCTTCGCAAAATCCCGACGCGTTTCAGGCGGAGAATCTGCGCGGCCGTTATCTCGAGACGACAAAGCTCGCCGCGAGCTACACGCAGTTTCTTGATACGCTCAATGGCATGCGGCGTCTCGACGAAATCCGTGCCTTTCGCTCGCTCGGGTACGGTGAAAAGAAAGAGCGCATCCTCCCATTGATGGACACACCGTCGATGGAAGGCAGCTAGCGTGCAGGTTGTCATTCCGAGCCGCCCAGACGGCAATTGCTCGAGCGCTTCCGCGTCGTATTAAGCGTGCATTACAAGTTAGGCTTTCTTGTTTTCGGCGCGACGCCGACTGCGTAAGTGAGGTTCCTCGCCGTCTCCCCGGCTCGGAATGACAGAACGGAAAAACATGCGCTCAGTTTCAACTCGCGCATTTCTATTTGTGAACTGAAAGCACGTCCGTTACTAATCGAGAATGTTTAGTTTGACGATGCTCGGGAGCGGGAGCGCGGGAAACAGCGCGCTCGTCGCGACCGATTATTGCCGGCTGCTTGTCGACGGCGGATTGAGCGCGCGGCAGCTCGTTTTGCGCCTTGCTCAGTGCGGAATCACTCCCAACCAGCTCGATGGCGTCCTCCTCACCCACGAACATGGCGATCACGTTTGCGGCCTCGAAGTTCTTTGCCGGAAATTTCATATCCCGATTTATTGCAACTCGCTCACGGCGGAAGCGATCCGCTGCGGCACCTTGTCCGGACACCGGAACTGGCGGTTGTTTCGGACCGGTTCGGACTTTTCGATCTGCGATATCACGGTTCAAACTTTTCCCGTCCCACACGATGCGGTCGATCCCGTCGGGTACGCGTTTCACTCGGGCTCGAGCGCGCTTGGGTTCATCACCGATCTTGGTTACGCGACGAAGATGGTGGTCGAGCGGCTGCGCCAGGTCCACACGCTCGTGATCGAGACGAATCACGACGAAAAACTTTTGCAGAACGATCCGCATCGGCCATGGCCGGTGAAGCAGCGGATCCAATCGCGGCACGGTCATCTTTCGAATACAGCGGCGGCGACCGTGATCGAGCAATTGCTCTCCGGGAAACTCGAGCGCGTCGTGCTCGGTCATCTCAGCCGCGATTGCAACACACCGGAACTCGCCGCGGGCGCGATCCGCGCGATGCTCGCGCAACGCGGCCGCAATGACGTGGAGGTGCATTGCGCCGGGCAAACGGAAATCAGCGTCCGGTTTCGGATCGGGGAAACGATCGGCCGCGCGTTTCAGCCGACTTTCGACAGCGTTTTTTTCCAAACGGCGCCAGTCGCGCTGTAGCGGCGGTCTATGACCGCCGTCGCTGCCAACCTACCCAAGGTCGGCGGTCATAGACCGCCGCTACAGGGCATGATCATCCGTGACGCCGTGGAAGCTGATCTTCCGGCGATCGTTGAGATCTACAACGCGGCTATCCGGGGCCGGATCTCCACGGCGCAATTGGATCCGGTTTCAGTCGAAGAAAGACTGCCGTGGCTTGGCGAACATTCGCCTGAATCTCATCCGCTCTGGGTGGCCGAGATCGATGAACAAATCGCCGGCTGGCTCAGTTTTCATTCTTTCATTACTCGATGCGCCTACCGCGGCACCGCGGAAATCAGTGTTTATGTGAGCGGGAAATTCCGGCGCCTCGGAGTGGGACGAGTGCTGCTCGAAAAGGCCATCGCGCATTCTCCCCGTTTGGAGATCAATGCTTTGGTCGGCTGCATTTTCGGCCACAACGAACCAAGTCTGCGGCTGTTCGAGCGATTGGGCTTCGAACGTTGGGGATTGCTCCCGCGCATCGCACGGGTGGATGACGTGGAGCGTAACCTGGTGATCGTAGGTCGTCACATCACAGTGCAGGCCTAACGACCGATCGTTGATTGAGCTTATTCTTCGTCGCCCACGACGAGATAAATCACGCCGGCAGGATCAGAAATCCAAAAACCGTCGAAGTCTTCCCGCAGCTGCTCCACTTCGTCACGGCGCGGAATCCCGTTGATTTTCAAATACGACGCGGCCGCTTCCGTGTCGTTCGTTTCAAGCTCCAGCCATATATCCGGGTGACTCAAATTCGGCACCCGATCGATCCAGAGCCGATTCGGACCGAATTGAAAAATGCAACCGTCATCTTCCTCTTCGATCAACGGCAGCCCGAGGGTGTCGCGATAGAAAGCGAGCGTTTGTTCGTAGGTATGGCTCGGGCATTTGATCGCGATGTTCGCGCCGCCAGAGAAGTGCGGACCGTTAACGTTAGCGACCATATCGAAGTGCAGAGGTTCGGGGTCGTCGCCTAGAGTTTCGCGAGAATCTTGCGCGCGAGCGTCTTGGCTTTCTCGAGCGCCGCTTTCTCGTCGTTGATGCCGCCAATCCCGACCGTGACAAACGCGTTGCCCTTCGCGATGTACAGCATCAGCACGTGGGAGAGCCCTTTTTCCGCGCCTTCGCTCGCGAGCGCGGCTTTGTCACCCAGCCCGGACACCGGTTTGATTCTGCCGTTGTCCGCGGTCAACTCCTCCAGTTGTTTCGTCGGCGCCAATTGATCCGCAGAGGCTTGACGCACCCTCAGGACCAGGGACCTGCCGGGGTTCTGACTGTAATAATTGCAGCGCGAGTAATACCCGTCCGCACCCTCCTCATTTCGCGGCTGCGGATCCTTGACCGCCTCACCGAGCGTGGACTCGGCGTCCTTTTTACTGACGATGGCCGCGAGGTCGATCCGTTTTTCGGGTGCGCCGCAAAGATTGCTGAGTTCGCAAACCAGCGTTGCGACAGCGGCCACGGCGGTGAGTCTGCGCATAACGCTTATCCGCCGGCGGAACCTTCTCCGCCCGGTTCCGTCATCCCGGCCGGATCGAGCGCGCGCTCCAGTTCTTTGGTGGGCAGCACTTTTTTCTCGAGACAAATCTCTCTGACGGTCCGTCCTGTCTTTGCGCTTTCCTTCGCAATTTCCGCCGCACGATCATAGCCGATCTTGGGCGCCAGACTTGTCACCATCGCCATCGACAGCTCGACAAGCTCACGGCAACGCTCTTCGTTCGCCTCGATTCCACGCACGCATTTTTCGCAGAAGGCGTCGCACGCGTTGCCCAGGAGCCGAATGCTCTCAAGAAGATTATGCGCCATCACTGGCATCATCACGTTCAGCTCGAAGTTGCCGTTCGCACCCGACCACGTGACGCAGCTGTCGTTGCCGATGACCTGAGCGCAAACCATCATGAGCGACTCGCACATGACCGGATTCACTTTGCCCGGCATGATCGAGCTGCCCGGCTGTGTAGAAGGCAATCGAATTTCGCCGATGCCGCAGCGCGGGCCGCTGCTGAGCCAGCGAATGTCGTTCGCGATCTTGAAGAGACTGACCGCGATCGTCTTCAGATGGCCGCTTGCCTCCACGACCGCGTCTTTCGCGCCCTGCGCTTCGAAGTGGTTTTGGGCTTCGCGAAATTTGATGCCGGTGCGTTGCTGGAGATGCCGCATCACTTTGCCGGAGAATTCCATGTGCCGGTTCAAGCCAGTGCCAACCGCCGTGCCCCCGAGGGCAAGCTCCTCCAAGACTGCGATGGCCCGTTTTGCGCGTTCGCGCGCGTAAAAAATTTGCCACGCATATCCGCTGAATTCCTGGCCGAGCCGCACCGGTGTCGCATCCATCAAATGAGTGCGACCAATTTTGATGATCCCCCAGAATTCGTTCGCCTTGACGTCGAGCGCGCCATGCAACTCTTCGAGCGCCGGAATGAGACAGTTCTTGAGCTGTTCCGCCGCGCTGATGTGAATGGCCGATGGGATCACGTCGTTGCTCGACTGGCCCATGTTGACGTGATCGTTTGGATGAACAGGGTCACGCGCGCCGATCGTTTTTCCAGCCAACTGGCAGCATCGATTCGAGATCACCTCGTTCGCGTTCGTGTTCGTGCTCGTGCCGGAACCGGTCTGGAAAATATCGAGTGGAAAATGCTCGTCGAGCTTGCCCTCCACCACTTCTTCCGCAGCTTGAACAATGAAAGCGCACCGATGGGAATCGAGCAATCCAAGATCCGCGTTCGCCTGCGCGGCGGCCCATTTGATCAGACCAAGCGCGCGAATGAACGGCCGCGAAAAGCGATAACCGCTGATCGGAAAATTAAGGACCGCTCGTTGCGTGGAAGCGCCGTAGAGCGCGGATTCCGGGATGGACATTTCGCCCATCGAATCCTTTTCGGTACGGGTCGACCCGGACGTCATGCCGAATGATTCGTCGAAAGTTCCGCCGGTTGCCTGAGAGGACGACGATGCCCGTTCCGTCGGTTCATCTTATGGAAAACGGTAATGAACATCGGCGGGATATTTTGCAGGAAATATTCCGAGTCCGCGCGATCGAACAGCTTGGCATGCTGGCGCAGCTCGTTGGTGACCTGGTAGATAATAAAGCTGCCGCCGTCCGTGAGCGCTTCGTACGTTTTTTCGAGCAAGGCGCGTTTCTTTTTGATTTCGAGAATGCTGAACGGGATGCCGGAAAGAATGTAATCGCACTTCTCGATGCCGCGGCGCTCGAGCTCCTCCGGCAAACGCGCTGCGTCGCCATTGATCACGTGCACGCGCGGATCGTTCGCGAACTGGCGCTGGAGATCGCGGGAAAACGCGGGATCCAGCTCGAAGAGGAGCAGTTTGGATCCGGCCGGCATCCGGCGCGCGATCTCTCGGGAGTGGACGCCTTCGCCCGGGCCATACTCCGCGATCACGCGCGGTTCGCTGAAATCCATCTTGCGGGCCACCCGTCTCACCAGCGCCTTCGAGCTCGGTATGATCGAAGCGATTTGAAACGGGCGTTTTAAAAACCGCTTGAAGAAAAGAGCGCTCATCGAAGGGGGGAATAGTCAACTGCCGGTCCCTCCTTGTCCAGTCGGGATGTGACCTTTGCCGGCCGCTCATTCATCCTTCTGAACGACCAAACCGACAGGCAACCCGCCGATTCATCTTTGCTCACGGTTCCGATTTAGAACTAAGCATTGACACGGGCCATAAAAGCTATAATGCTTCCTTCAGCGAAAAGTCTTGCCCATTGATGCGCAAGTTGCTGTTTTTCTCCAATGCACAACCTTTTGACGGTCAAGGAAACGGCCAAATACCTCCGGATTCCGTTGCCAACCGTTTACTACCTCGTGCAACGCGGGCAGTTGCCGGCGATCCAGATCGGGGGCCGTTGGCGCATAAAAAAAGCTTCGCTCGATAAGGACATCTTGAAGGAAGACAAGTCGGGGCAACCGACTGTGCTCGTGGTCGATGACGACGAAAGTCTCCAGAGTTTGTTCAAGATTTTCCTGAAGAAGATCGGGTTCAGTCGCGTCGTCGTGGGGACCGTCAAGGAAGCGATCACCGCGCTCGAGAAACAAAAATTCGATCTTCTCTTCCTGGACCTAAAATTACCGGATGGCCCAGCCGATGATGTCTACGATGCGGCGAAAGAGGCGGATCCGGAATTGCCGATCGTCGTCATCACCGGTTATCCCGACAGCGAAATGCTCGATCGCATTCTGACCAAAGGCCCGATCACCGTCTTGAAGAAACCGCTGAAAGTGGAACAGCTTCAGCAAACAGTCCGCATCCTCGGACACAAAGACGCCGCGAAACTGGCGGCTTGATCAGCAGTCATCCCGAGCTGCGCAGCCTCCTGCGCGCCAAAGCGCTTCGGCGGCGGCGCGACGGCGAGGGAGCTCGCAAAGGCTGGTTGGCTTTCCGCGACCAGACCTCGATTGCCCACAAACGCGCTTCCACTCACTTGCGTTTCCATTTGTCCCTGTCGCTTCACTTGCCAATCAATTCCGCGCAGCCCATAATCCATCCCGGAAGGACGCGCGGTTAGCTCAGTGGTAGAGCACTACCTTGACACGGTAGGGGTCACAGGTTCGAACCCTGTATCGCGCACCACCTAAAGAACTTGCATTCGCTCAAGAGCGTCACGTTTTCGAACACAGTCGCACTTTTCGATCAGTCTCTGGACGGAACCCATGCGGGCAACTCACACGGGCGCTTCGCCGCATCTGAGTCGGAGACCGGCATCCCACGGACAAGACGGGCTGACTACAGTTAGCAAATAATGCACGCATTGAGTGCACAATTAACTACGCAGTTCGATGCCCGATTCTCGATTAACCTGGTGCGTCTCGCGGAACTGAGTTTGGCCGGGGTTTGGCGAAAAGAGCTTACCGCGTGAACGGTGGAGCACTCGGACGCTGGCCGACAAAATTCAGTGGCTCATTGGACGAGTGTCCCAACGATCCGCCGTCTCTCGCCGGTATTCATTTTTACATGCTTCACGTTCGTGACGCCTGCGTCTTCGGCAGCTGACTCAATCCATAGCTCCGGATTTTGTACTGCAATGCGCGGCGACTGATGCCGAGTGTCTGGGCGGCTGCGGCACGGTTTGAGGTTACCTTGAGGAGGGTCTGTCGGATCAATTCCGCCTCTACTTGGGCGAGGGTCATGCCCGGTTTAATGACGAGACCTTGCTTGGATTTTTCATTCTGAACAAGAGCCGTCGGTAGGTCAGCCAACTCGATCTTGGCCCGCGGGATTGTTACGACGAGACGCTCAATGATATTTCGCAACTGCCTGACATTTCCCGGCCACGGGAGTGTCTGAAAAAGCGCGAGAACTTCTCGATGGATCTTCTTCTGTCGACGCCGGTGTTTCGCGCAAAAATGCTGAGTAAACGATTCAACGAGCGCGGGGATGTCTTCCATGAGCTCACGCAGCGGCGGCAGGCTGATGACAACAATGTTCAGTCGGTAGTAGAGGTCTTCGCGGAACTTTCCTCTCATACTCTCATCTTCGAGTTTCTTGTTCGTGGCAGTAATAATGCGCACATCGCCACGTTCCATCTTATGGCTGCCAACTGGGCGAAACATTCCGTCCTCAAGAACGCGGAGCAGGTCCGCCTGGCCCTTGGGCGAAAGGTCTCCAATTTCATCAAGGAAAAGCGTGCCACCGTGCGCG
>DASVJK010000075.1:0-15069 GCA_036385955.1 Chthoniobacterales bacterium
CTGTTGACCTGCAGCGCGAGCGCCATGCGACGGCGCGATCCCATTGTGTTGATGGCGACTGGGAACTTGGATGCTTTTCCGTCGATGGTGGGGTTTTCGAAGAGCAGCGCCTTCCCGCCACCGGGCGATTTCATCTCGCGATTCGCCCATTCCGCGATCAGCAAATCTGTCTCGACCGGAACCGAGATGCGTTTCAGTTCTCCCGCTTTTTCCAGTGTATCGACGAATTGCCTGAAGGAACTGTAGGCCATCAGCGCACTGTATCAGATTACGGAAACTCGCACGAATGCTGTAGACAAGACTTGGGAAGTTCGAGTTTGATGGGATTCTAAGGTTTGTTAAGCGGAAGTTACCGCTATGATTCTTTCCTCCGAACGAAAATGGGGCGCGATTTTTTCTGCGCTGCTCCTATTTCCCAGTGTCTTGGCCGCCAGCATTTTCACGGTCGTCAATAACGCCTCGAGTGGTCCGGGATCGCTCGCGCAGGCGGTTGAAGATGCGAATGCGCATTGGGAAGAGGGTCCTCAAACGGTGGCTTTCGCCATTCCCGGGCCTGGGGTGCACAGGATTGACCTAAGTAACACGACCATTCCCGTTGCTTCTTTCATTACCATCGATGGATATACTCAGCCGGGCGCGAGCCCGAATACTCTGAGCGTCGGAAATAACGCTGTCATTTTGATCCAGCTCGATGGCGGCGGACCCGGCGTCATATCACAGGGCCAACTCGCCATTTACGGAGGGGATTGCATCATTCGTGGTCTCTCCTTCACCGGCTTCAAAGGGCCAAATCTTATAAATCCTAATCCTAATTATGCGGCGATTAGGTTCGTGAGCATTTTTCCGGAATTGAATCGCCGGATTCGGATCGAAGGTAATTTTATCGGATTAGAGCCCGACGGCGTCACGCTGAGGGGGAACGACTTCGGAATTTACACCTTCGGAGGCAATGAGAATATGATTGGGGGGAGTAATCCCGCAGCGCGAAATATCATTTCTGGGAATGGCACTGGATTATCTACGAGGGGACTTCAGACCATCGTGGGCAACTACTTCGGAACAGATGCCAGCGGCCTGGGTCAAGGCTATGGGAATGAAGTCGCCATCAATGCGGGTGCCGACTTCATTGGCACTGGAGAAGCTGGCGCCGGCAACGTGATTACCGGCAACGCAATTGGGGTTTATGCGTTCGGCGGGAATGCAACCATTTACGGCAATTTGATTGGACCGCGTGCAGATGGCAGTGCCTCAGCCGGGAACGGAATTGGAATAGTGGCTGAGGGCTCGGGCACAACAATCGGCGGAATGGGTCCGGGCGAAGGCAACGTAATCGCCTTCAACCGCACTGGAATTTCGGTATTTGACCAGAGCAACAGCATTTTGTCGAACCTGTTTCATAGCAATTCATTGATCGACACCGATCTGGGCGGCAACGGGCCGACGGCCAACGATGTCGGCGACCAGGATTCTGGGCCGAACAATTTGCAAAATTTTCCAATCATCGCGTCGATCACACGAAATTCTGGAGAGACCGCTGTCTCTGGCGGTTTGAACAGCACGGCCAACATCGCTTTCACACTTCAGTTCTTCGCCAACGGACCCGCCTCCGCACCGGGCCAACGGCTTCTAGGCACGAAGACAGGAGTTACGACCAACAGCGCCGGCGATGTTTCATTCGAGTTCGCCTTCCCGGTCGCCACCTCTCCCGATGAGTTCATCACTGCCACTGCCACCGACCCGAACGGCAACACCTCGGAATTTTTCCCTCCCGACGGAGCGGTTGAGCTCGCGAATATCTCGACGCGCGGCAATGTCGGTGCCGGCGACAATATCCTGATCGGTGGGATCATTCTGAATTCGAGCACAGCCGAGCGGAGTTTCCTTATCCGGGCATTGGGACCGTCGCTGAACATCAATGGCGCGATGGCGGACCCGAAGATTGAAGTAAGAGCGTCGGATGGCACACTCGTCGGAAGCAACGATAATTGGCGCGATTCTCAACAACAGCAGATCATCGCGACCGGGGCGGCTCCAACGAACGATCTGGAAGCCGCGATGGTTCTTCCCCTTCCAGGCGAAAGTTACACCGTGCAAGTGAGCGGCGTGAACGGCGCCACCGGCATCGGTATCGTGGAGATTTACGCGTTGGGGACTGCCTCGGGAACTTCAAAGGAGTTCCGCAACCTTTCCACCAGAGGAAAGGTCGGCACGGGCGATGACGTTCTGATCGGCGGGACAATCGTGCTGGGGAGCGCACCGCAAAGGCTGATCGTGCGCGCGATTGGCCCTGATCTGGCGGCAGCGGGCGTGCCCGGTTCGCTGCAGGATCCCACTCTCGAGTTGCGTGACGCGGAAGGCACTCTTCTGGCGTCGAACGACGATTGGCGAAGCGATCAAGAGCAGGAGATCATTGCCAGTGGCCTCGCGCCTCAGGACAACCGTGATTCCGCCGTCCTCACTACTTTATTTCCGACGAGCTATACCGCGATCGTGCGAGGAAAAAATGGCGCCACCGGAATTGCGCTCGTCGAAATTTATAAGCTTGATTAATTGAGCGAGTGAATGCCGGCGGCGATTTCATTTCGCCATTCGCTCCACTCGGCAGTGAGTGGAACGACAAGGCCCTCCTCGCGCTCTAGCAATCAGTAACGCGGCGGGGTGAGAACCTGAATCGAAACCACGCGACCGTTAACAAAAGATACCGTCTTGGACGGGTAAGCGACCCGTGGCGGAATATATGAGTAGTAAAATGGATCGAAGAAGGGATCTCCAATAATGGCGAATCGATGGTGATGATGGCTGTGAAACACAACGCCGCCGCCGAAGTACCCACCGTATCCGTACGGGCCGTGAGGATACGGGTAAGGCGCGTTTGCGTAGGTGTATTCGTTGTAAATCCACGTTTCCACGGGCCGGCCCCGCGCGCTGCCGGTTGCCTTTTGATCCGGTGTGCCCCAAGCCAGCCAGACCG
Organism: Chthoniobacterales bacterium; assembly: GCA_036385955.1. Classification (GTDB taxonomy): domain Bacteria; phylum Verrucomicrobiota; class Verrucomicrobiia; order Chthoniobacterales; family UBA10450; genus AV80. Next base: position 2,972 of record DASVJK010000075.1, read on the forward strand.
CATCGTGCGACATGCCTTCGCGAATTTTCCCCTCACGCACCAACGCTTGATCCCGCGGAGAAAGCGTTTGGAAAATGTCAGGATGATTGGAAATCCGTGTTTCGGTTGTCGAACAGCTCGTAAGAATCAATGCGCTCGCTGAGATACCGAACGTCAGTGCCCGAAGAAGAATTTGACGCTTCATGTTGAAAATCATACAGGCCTCCATAGATCGAGTCAATCGCTCCACTTCCTTGATTGAACACCGCGTCGACCGTAGCGTTGCGCTCCAATGGAGGATCGATTCGGACATCGCATTTCCTATCTGCGGGTATCGATCACAGATCGCTGTAATGAGCGTTGCACTTATTGCATGCCTCGCGAATTGCAGGAATGGCTGCCTCGCGAAGACGTTCTTACCTATGAAGAAACGCAACGGCTGATTCGCGTCGCCGCGGAATTGGGCATGTCCAAAGTCCGGATTACCGGCGGGGAACCGCTCACGCGCCGCGATGTCCTTTCCTTTTTCGAAATGCTGCGCTCGGTCGCAGGCATCGACGACCTCGGCATTTCCACAAATGGCACGTTACTCGCGCGCCGAACTGCATCCGGCCTCACGATGGCTGAAGCTCTGCGCGCTGCCCGGGTCAATTCCGTGAACATCTCGCTCGATACGCTGGACCCTGAAGTCTACGCGCAAACAACCGGTCGCGATTTCCTGCCCCAAGCGCTCGCTGGCATCGAGGCCGCGATCGCGGCGGGATTTGAACAGATTAAACTAAATTGCGTTCTGATGCGGGGGCGGAACGAGGAGCAGTTCGTTCCTCTCGTGGAATACGCCGCGGCGCGAAATTTGATGCTGCGGTTCATCGAACTGATGCCGGTGAGCACCGGCGACGTCCTCCATGACGACAATTTTCTGCCGGTCGCGGAGACGCGGCGCGCACTCGAATCGCGCTACGGCCCGTTGATTCCGGAGCCGACGTTTCGCACGAACGGTCCGTCCAGTTACTACAAGATTCCGGGACGTGACCAGCGCATTGGGTTTATCGGCGCGATGAGCAATCTGCATTTCTGTGAGAGCTGCAACAAATTGCGGCTGACCTGCGACGGGAAGCTCAGGCCTTGTCTCGGAAGTTATCTGGAGTTCGACATCATGAAGGTAATGCGCGCCGGGGCGACGGACGCGGAATTGAAGCGGTTCTTTCTGGATGTCGTGGAGCGTAAGCCCGAGCAGCATGATTTTCGGGAGAACTACCAGCCGGGACGAATGATGGTGGCGATCGGAGGTTGAAGGTGAATCGATTGACACACCTGGCGGACGATGGAAGCGCGCAAATGGTTGACGTCTCCGCGAAGGAACGCAGCGCGAGAGAGGCGGTCGCCGCCGGAAAAATTCACTTGCGGCGGGAAACGCTCGATCTGATCGCGAAGAATCAGATCGGGAAGGGGAACGTTTTCGCGGTCGCGCGGATCGCCGGAATTCAAGCGGCGAAACAAACGTCGCAGTTAATCCCGCTCTGTCACAACCTCAACTTGAGCCACGTCGAAATCGAGATCGCAACTTCTGGATCAGGGCTGGAAGTGAAATGCATGGCGCGCACCGTCGCGCAAACGGGAGTTGAAATGGAAGCGTTGACCGGTGTGGCGATCGCATTGCTGACCATCTACGACATGTGCAAAGCGGTGGATAAGGAGATGCGAATCACAGACATTCGTTTGCTCAAGAAAACAAAGCGCAATGCCTGAAGTGCGACTGTGCTGTAATCCCGAATCGCGCAGACGGGACCGCGACCATGGTAGGAGCGCCGACCCCGCAATTGCAATCGTGGCTTCGAGCGACAGGGTGCGTCCAATGGCTGCTGCGAGGTCCCTCGCCGTCTGCGCGGCTCGGGATGACAAACTGCCGCGCGCCATCTAATACACCAACGAACACATGCAGATCACCGTTGGCATCATCACCATTTCCGATCGCGCTGCTGCCGGCGAATACAGCGATCTCGGCGGGCCCGCGCTGAAAGACGCGGCGCAAAAATATGGCTGGCAGGTTCTCTCGGAAGCCATCGTTCCCGATGAAATTTCACGTATCAGGGAGACACTCCGCTCGTTCTCGGATCAAGGCTGCGGCCTCATCCTCGCCACGGGCGGCACGGGTATTGCCGAGCGTGACGTCACACCGGAAGCAATTCGCGGAATGATGCGCGTTGAGCTGCCAGGTTTTGGCGAAACGATGCGACGCGAATCGATGAAGATCACGCCAAACGCAATTCTATCCCGCAGCCTGGCGGCCGTGGTGGAACGCTCGCTCGTTCTCGCGCTCCCCGGGAAACCATCCGGCGCGGTGGAATGTCTTGGATTTGTGGCCGGCGCCATTCCGCACGCGGTCGCCCTTGCGCAACGCGTGCCGACGTCATGCTGAAACTGGTAGGGTGGCGTTCTGCGAAGCCGCGATCGTTAATTGGCTCGACCGAGTCTCGCCCCACCAGCCGGCAGGAAGTTAAATGGTCACGACCGTAATTTCGGGTCGGCAGTTCCAGCGCACGGGAATACGATACGTTCCAATGCCGGCGTTCACATAGAGCGGGCCTCCGGGCGTGTCGTAATAACCGAGATCATACGGTCCGACGCCGTGGGGAACGATCAGTGCGCCCAGGAATGGCAGCCGCACTTGTCCGCCATGCGAGTGTCCCGCGAGAATGAGATCGAACCGCTGCCCGTGTAATTGACTCGCCATTCCCGGGTAATGCATCAACAACAACCGCCGGCCGGCGTGGGGTGACGTGAGAGCATTGATGCCCAGCATTGCCATTCCGACGAGTTCGAGATCATGTTCAGGAAGCACCACAGAACGATCAACCAGCCAGTCGCCGCCAGTCGCCGCGAACGCGCGCTCAAACTCCCGAAAAGAAACGTGGCTCCAGTAATCGTGATTTCCCGGCGAGCCGTAAACGGGCGCTCGAATTTGCTGAATGAAACCGAGCGCTTCCGTCGCAAACCGCGCGTCTTCCACGAGATCGCCCGTGAAACAAACGAACTCGGGCGAAAGCTCATTGATCGTGCGTACCATGTCGGCCGCGTAACTCACGTCGCCTTTGTGATGGAAGTCAGTGAAATGGACGAAGCGGCAATCACCCGGGCCTCCGCTCAAATTGAATTTCGTGACGCGCAGCGAGGTCGGTTCGATGAACCGCGCATTGGCCCCGAGCGCCGCTGGCAGCGTCAGTGCGGTCAGGCCGAGAAATTTTCGCCGTGTGATCTTCCTCATTCTAACGGGCTTCAAGAAGCATATAGCATTCTTGACTTGCTGCAGCCTCGGCCTGTGGGTCGTACCGCGATTGGTTGGAGACGGCGCGCTGCGCCGTCTGAACGCGGCAGTGCGGCCTTCCTACCAAATTTGGAGCGTGTTTCCCTTAATCCGGATAAATCAGAAGCCGCAGAAACCGCTTCCCTTTGTCGGTGAGATGGGCGCCTTGTCCGCTACGCGTGACCTGGTCTCGCGTTAGATACGACGACTCGATTCCGGTTTGTTTCATGTAGGAGAGTTCCGGTTCGCCGACATGTTTCTCGCTGGGCTCGATCTTCAACGGTACCCCCGCGCGATTGAATGAGACTTCCCACGAAACAGGTTTCTCAGCATTTTTCTGCGCGAGCATCCACGGATAAAACCTCGGAAGATCGAAGTGCCCCGAGTCTGGAAGCAGGACGCGATAAAGCGTCTCTTCCTCGGAAAGAAATTCCGGAATGGTGAGCGAGGGCCGTTTCCGCAGCGCGAGATAAAGGCGCGCAATGTCGATCCCCATCAGATTGATCCCGTTGTAAAGACCTTGATGGTTCGGGTCTGTCTTGAACAAGCTGTCGTACCACGATTCGAACTGCCGGCTCAACATCAAGTTCAGTTCGAGATGCAGATGCGCGCGCGCCTGATTCAAGCCTTCGCCCGTGTGCCCCATTACGCCAAGCTGATCGCGCTGTTGCACGCGCTGCCCAACGTGGACTTGGATTGAACTCAGATGCCCGTAGAGGCTGTAGTAGCTACAGCCGTCCCAGCGGTGTTCCACCACGACATACTTTCCGTAGTTGGAAAATCTCGGCACCAGGTTCGTGTGGACGACCACGCCTGCGGCGATCGCGCGCACCGGATCGAGCGGTTCGCCTCGCTCATCGCGCTGCAGCGGGCGGATGTCGATGCCTTCATGGAAGCGAGTGTAAACAATACCAGCCGGTGTCTCGACCGGATCGCGGACGAATCCATACTGACCGCCTTCCCACGGTGTCGATTTTACCCCTTTGTAGTCTCGCTCGATGTATTGATAAAACTCGGACCCGCCGCCGCGAAAAATCGCGTCGTTGTCTGTTGGGAGCGCGAGGTTCAACGGCTCAGGTTGGCTTTGCACCATGGCCGGCAAACTGGCGAGCAAAACAATCGCGCAACGCGCTACAAGACGTGGCATTGCCTTATTTTTCCGCGGGCCCGGTCAGCCACCAGTCCTTTTTCATCAGCTCGATGTCATTGGAGATCAGGCCGGATGCGATGTAGATTTCGCCATCAGAGAAGCGATAAAGGGTTTGACAGAATTTGCAACGTTTGCTGATTAGCCGCTCATGAGCCGCTCCGTTGTATTGGCCCTGCTTTTGCTCATGATCGCCGGCCGCCTCGCAGCCGAGGATCAGACGCCGCAGCCGACACCTCAGAAGCGCGGTGGCTGGTTCACCCGGATGCTCCATCCATTCCAGTCCAGCCCGGCGCCGAATTACAAGGACGCGCGGCTCCGCGGTTTGGTCCTCGATTTGAAACTCTCGCCGCAGCCGGTGAAGTTGTCGGAGGTCCGGCAGCTCGAGGTCAAGATAACACTCAACAACGTCTCGAAGCGTGCCGTCTCGCTCGATTTCCCGACCGATCAGCGCATTGAGATCCTCCTGAAGAACTCATCTGACGCGGTGCTGACCACATGGTCGGACAACCATGCCTTTGACGCGAATGCGGGTGCCGTCCTGATCAACCCGGGAGAGCATGTCTACTATCCGGAAACGATCGCCACGCGCGAACTGACACCGAACAAGGTTTTCATCGTCGAGGTTTTCTTTCCGCAATATCCCGAGCTGCGCATCCGGCAAAAATTTCTGACTGCGCCATGAGGTGGATCGTGCGCTCCGCGCGCGATGCCGTAGCAAAACCGCGCAGCGCTCAACCTGACAAAAAAGCGGCTTCGCCGATGGTTGTAGCATCGAGCGCGGAGCGGCTCGATCCACCATGATCTTTTCCGATTACCATTCGCATCCGCAAGGCCATCGGATCCAGCCTTACAACCAGAAACTCCTCCAACCCTGGGTCGATCATGCCCGAGAAAGCGGGCTGACCGACATCGCCTTTACCGATCACGATCGCTATTACGAAGGGATCGACTTTGACGAAGTCGAAAAGCTGCGCGCGGCAAATCCCGACATCAAAATTCGCGCGGGGATCGAATTGGATAACGATCCCGTTCGGTCAATCGCGGGAAGGCGTTGGGTCGAGAAGAATTGGGATCGTCTCGATTTCGTGCTCGGGTCGGTTCACTTTCTCGAGCGACCGGATCAGATGTTCGACAGCGTGCCGGCTGGCGCAGAGCAGTTCGCCGGTCGCAACATCGATGAGATCTATTCGGATTACTTCCATCGCCTTCGTGAGGTCGCTGCCACCGGCCTGATCGATTGCCTCTCGCATCTCGATCTTATCAAGATTCACGGACATCGCCCGAAGGCGAACATCGAAACGCTGATCGGAGGGACGCTCGATTTCATCGCGGAGCGAGGCCTCTGCGTCGAGCTCTCGACTGCTGGCTGGCGCAAACCAGTGAACGAGCTCTATCCGTCCGATGAAATCATTCAGCTCGCGATCGCGAAAGGAATTCGATTCACGACCGCTTCCGATGCGCACTCGCATGTGCAGCTCGGCGAGAACTATGATCGGCTCGCAGAAAAGATGACGGAGGCTGGGATCGAGCAGGTTTGTGTCTTCGAGCGGCACAGACGTGAGATTCGGTCATGCTGATTGCACTACTCGCCACCTGTCATTCCGAGCGGAGCGAGGGATCTCCCGCCGAACCATTGGTCACACTTTAAGATCTCACGCGTGCGATACCACATGTGAGGTCCTTCGCCGTCTGCGCGGCTCAGGATGACACGCGAGGAGGCGTCCCGCGCACCTATAACCCGAGCCCTGTTACGCCCAGCCCGCCCGTGATCTTCGTCATCTCCGATTGTGCGAGCTCCTTGCCTTGCGCGATCGCCTGCTTCACGCCGCTCAGGACCGCTTCTTCGAGAAACTCCACGTCCTCGGGATCGACGATCTCCTTGGCGATCTTGATTGAAATCACGTCGCCCGAGCCATTCGCGACGACCGTGACCTTTCCGCCGGCCGCTTGCACTTCGACCGTTTTTTCTTCGAGCTCGGCCTGCGTCTTCGCCATCTGCTCCTGCATCTTCTGGGCCTGCTTCATTAACTTGTTGAGATTCATAACGGTCAATCGCTCACGGTTTTTATTTCGCCTTTGAAGATTTCCAACGCTTCCCGAATGAGCGGATCATCCTTGAACATCGCTTGTGAGTCCCCCTTCTTCTTTGCAGGTAACTCATCCAGCGCCACCAGCGGCTCTGCGACAGTCGCTACGGGCAAACCTTCTTTGAGAGTGAATTTGATTTTAAAATCCTGCCCGCTGATTTCCTTAATGAGCGCCTCGAGAAAATCACGAGTGCGCGGACTGGCCACCGATTCCATCGCCGTTTTTTGTTCCGGCGGAAACCCGAGCAGATAGAAACGTCCTTCTGTTCCCAACGCTTTCGCGGATTCCACCCAACCCCGAATCAATGGCCGGCGCGTGCGGATTTGTTCGACAGCTTTTTCCCAGACTGCTTCATGATCTACAGTTTTGGCCTCCGCTGGCGGTGAAACCGGTTGTTCTTCACGGGGCGCTTTCGTCTCGTAGGCTGGCGCATTCTCCGCGACCCCTGGAGCTTCGGCTTTTGGAGCCGACGGCGTGACCCGTGTAGCCCTCTTGTCCGGAAGCTTTGCCGTGACCTTTGGCGGGGGCGCTTGCGACTCTGATTTCCCGTCGCGCAATGCGGCCAGATTCTCGATCACCTCGTTGAGCGTTACCTGGCTCAGTGTTTGGATTGCTTTGATCACCGCGACTTCGAAGTGCAGTCGTTTATTCGGCGCCCATTTCATCCGTCCTTCCGCCGCGGCGAATTGGTCGATCAACTCCAGAAGGCGGTCGGTTTCAATCATCGCGGCCTGTGCCTCGAGCGATTTCTGCAAATCCGGATTCAAGTCGTCCGCGAGCGCGTCCGGTTTCACTTTGCCAACGAGTAGATCGCGCAGATACGAGATCAGATCGGACATCAGCTTCATCATGTCCTTGCCGTTCTCCGCTTCGGCATGGAGCAGCTCGAGCGCTTCTGGCGTTTCGCCGCGCAGAATCTTATCTGTGAAATTGGCGACCGTTTGTTCGCTCGTGAATCCAAACACGTTCAAGACATCCGGCTCCGCGATCTTTTCGCCGCAAAAAGCCACCAGCTGATCGAGCATCGATTCCGCATCGCGCAGCCCACCATCAGCGCCTTTCGCGATGGCGTGCGCCGCGGCCGGATCGAGCGTTATCTTTTCTTTGTCCGCGATGAACTGCAGGTGTTTCGCGATCAGGTTTGCCGGGATGCGATGGAGGTCGAAGCGCTGGCAGCGGCTCAGGATTGTCGGCAAAACCTTCTGCGGCTCGGTCGTCGCGAAAATGAACTTCACGTGAGGCGGCGGTTCCTCGAGCGTTTTCAGCAACGCGTTGAACGCGGCCGACGTGAGCATGTGCACTTCGTCGATGATGTAGATCTTGAAATGCCCTTTGCTCGGAGCGTAGCGCACGTTATCGCGCAGCTCCCGTACCTGTTCGACGCCGTTGTTGCTCGCGCCATCGATCTCGAGCACATCGAGACTGTTCCCCGCCGTGATTTCTTTGCAGCTATCACAAACGCCGCACGGCGTGATGGTCGGCCCGTTCACGCAATTGAGCGCCTTTGCGAGGATGCGCGCCGTCGATGTTTTGCCGATCCCGCGCGGTCCGACAAACAGATAGGCATGCGCGAGCCGATTCTGTTCAACCGCATTCTTGAGCGTTCGCATGACATGCGCCTGGCCAACCAGATCATCAAAGGTCTGCGGACGATATTTTCGGGCAAAGACCTGATAGCTCACGTTCCGAATCTAATCCGGCCAATCGTCTGCGAAAACAGAAATCAGAAACAAGGAGCGGCGGTTTCCAAACCGCTGGGCATCGCATGGCTAAAACGCTGGGCGGTTTGGAAACCGCCCTCCTTGGTCAGCGGCAGCGCCTCTTTTTCCATTGAGCGTTGGACGTTGGACGTTGGACGTTGGACGTTTCTTTTCTTCGCCATGAATGCAACCTCACCGCGCCTAATCGCTCTCTCGCTCCTGTTTTTCCTTCCGCTTCTGGATGCCCGCGAACCACAAACCTCGCCGCCTGCCTCGCAATCCATCCGCGCCCGTGCTCTTGGCATTCCGTTCGACGGCACAACCGGCGCGCTCAACGCCATTACAGATGTCACCGGCGTCGAGGTCGGCTACACCACGCTCATCAGCGGCGAGGGGAAACTCGAGGTCGGCAAGGGCCCGGTGCGCACTGGTGTCACGGCTATTCTCCCGCGCGGTCGCGGCTCATTCGACGATCCGGTTTACGCCGGATACTTCAGTCTCAACGGGAACGGCGAAATGACCGGCACCGCGTGGGTTGAGGAAAGCGGTTTTCTTGAGGGGCCGGTCATGATTACAAATACACACAGCGTCGGCGTTGTTCGCGATGCGACGATTGCCTGGCGGGTCGCGCAGGGTGCACCCGATCCGACGGGCTTTTCATGGAGTCTGCCGGTCGTTGCTGAAACCTGGGACGGCTACCTCAATGACATCAATGGCTTTCACATTAAACCGGAGCACGTAGTGAACGCTCTCAACACAGCCAAGCCAGGTCCAATTGCCGAGGGAAGTGTCGGCGGCGGCACCGGCATGATCTGTTACGAATTCAAAGGGGGAACCGGGACGGCCTCGCGTGTTCTCGACAAAAAAAATGGCGGCTATGTCGTCGGCGCGCTCGTGCAGGCCAATTGCGGGCGCCGTGCCGGACTCACCATCGCGGGCGTTCCCGTTGGCAAGGAAATCACCGAGAACGCCGTTTTCAGCCAGGAAGCCGGCTCGATCATTATTGTCGTCGCGACCGATGCGCCGCTCTTGCCGCATCAATTGAAACGCCTCGCGCGCCGTGCCAGCCTCGGCCTTGCGCGCACCGGCAGCGTCTCGGGCAATGGCTCGGGTGATCTTTTTCTCGCTTTCTCCACGGCGAACCCGCATGCCGCCGATCCCGCCGCGCCGACGCGTTCTGTTGCGACCGTGCCTAACGACCGCATGGATCCGATTTTTGTCGCCACCGTGCAATCAGTCGAGGAAGCCATCATTAATGCGCTCGTCGCCAATCAAAGCATGACCGGCCGTGACAATCATCACGTCGACGCTCTCCCGCACGATCGCGTACGGGAGCTCTTGAAGAAATATAATCGACTGCGGTGAAACCTGAATGTGGGAGCGGCTTTGTGTCGCGACGAAGTGCGCGATTTACGCCAGCAAAGGGCGTCCGGCGCCGTTCAGAAGCGATCGGCCCCGTTTCCGAAGAATTCCGGCGCAGGGTAGGGAAAGCCTTTCCGAATCGCCTGAAGTGACGCGCACGCTCACGCAAGCATCGCTCGGATCTTTCCTGGCGAAGTTGCGTTCCCATTCCTTCTTCGCGGTTTCGACCAGCCGGGCGTAATTCATGTCAAGCGTCTGCCTCAGCCCGTCGATCAATCTGCGGTTGTCGGCGTCATGGGTCTCCAAGTCGGTGTTCATGGCGAGTCTTGAAGAGCAGGTAGTGCGCCTTGGGGCTGGGGACAAAGGCGATGTAGCGGCGCTCGCCGCGGCGAACGCCGAACCAGAGAACAGGCGCCCCGCACAAGCGCCTCTACATCGACCCGCCAAGATGAATTGATCTTTGCGCCGGCGAGTTCAGACGGTTTCCTCCAGATCGGCCAGCAGGTCTTTCTTGAGGTGCCGGCGGCTGATTTCTTGATCGCGCGTCTTCCCGAAGCGACTGCTGGCTTCTCCGTCAGTCTCTCTTTTCTGGTCCGGATTTCAACGGCGCTTGGGAGGTGAGAAATATTCGGTCGTTGCGCGCCGACTTTCCGTTCCTTGGGTTTCGCGTACGGATCCATGAAAGAATCTCACGCCCTTCGAGGTTGCTGTCTGGTTTCTCTTTAACGTTGGACGCGTGGCCGCCGCCGAACTCATTTTCGCGGCTGTAGATCGCCCGAAGAGGTGATAGTTTGCATCGTGCAGATCGGGACGAAAACTGCCTTGATAGGCTTGGCTCTCTGGTTGGTGTGCGCGGCTACCGTCGTGGCGGAGAAGGTTTCTTTCATCAAAATCGATGGAGCTATTGGTCCGGCGACGGCGAGTTACATTTCGCGGAGTATCGATGAAGCCCGGACACAGAACGCACAATGTCTGGTCATTCAACTCAACACGCCGGGCGGTTTGCTCGATTCGACGCAAACGATTGTGCAAAGCTTTTTGGGCTCCACTGTGCCGGTGGTGGTTTATGTCGCTCCGACCGGATCAACCGCGACCAGTGCCGGTTGTTTCATTACCATTGCCGCAAGCGTCGCGGCGATGGCGCCAGCCACGACCATTGGTGCAGCGCACCCGGTGATGTTGGGCGGTAATCCCACCGGCGGCGGCGAAGAGAAGCCCGACGAGACAATGAAGCAGAAGCTCGAGAATTTTTCCGTGAGTTACATGGAGGCAATCGCGGCCAAGCGCCATCGCAATGTCGATTGGGCCAAATCCGCGGTGCGGGAGAGTGCGTCGATCAGCGCCGAGAAAGCGCTCGAGCTAAAAGTCATCGATCTGATCGCTGCCGATCTGCCGGAGTTGCTACGGCAATTGAACGGACGCGAGGTGGATGGCAAGACGCTCAAGACCGCAAACGCGGAGGTCACCGAGATCAAGATGTCAGCGTCCGAGCGCGTCTTCCAAAAGCTCTGGCGGCCTGAGGTCATGTTCATTCTCATGCTCATCGCGATCTACGGAATCATCGGCGAAATGACCACGCCCGGCGCGATCCTACCCGGCGTGGTGGGCGCGATTGCCTTGATCCTTGCGCTCTATATGGCGGCAATCCTGCCGGTCAACGTGACGGGACTTGTCTTGATCGCGCTCGCACTCATGCTTTTCATCTTTGATGTTTATGCGCCCACGCATGGCGTCCTGACGATGGGTGGAGTCATTTCGTTTCTGATCGGCTCGCTCATGCTCTTCAACCGCGCTGATCCGCTCTTTCGTTTATCGCTCAGCTACATCATTCCGGCGACGCTGGTGACCGCGGCGTTCTTTGTTTTCGTTATCGGAAAAGGCTTGCGGGCACAGCTCTTGCCAGTGAAGACCGGAGCAGAAACGATGCTTGGGAAAACGGTGACCGCATTGACGCCCATCGACTCGCGCAGCGGCAGGATTTTCATCGAAGGCGAGTATTGGAACGCGGTCAGCGAGATACCCATCGAAAAAGGCGAAGGAGTGGAGATCGCAGCGGTGCAAGGATTAACTCTAAAAGTAAAAACCAAAGAAAGATAAAGCCATGTCATTATTCGAAGGACCCTTGAAGTTAATTAGTTGGGCCATACCCCTGTTCATCCTGGGCATGATTATTCTGCCGCAGGCGATCCGCATCCTGCGCGAATACGAACGAGGCGTGATCTTCCGTCTCGGAAAATTGCTCGGCGCGAAAGGGCCGGGGCTGATTTTCCTCATCCCGATGGTCGATCGAATGGTGCGAATGGATTTGCGCGTCGTGACTATCAGCGTCGAGAAGCAGGAGGTGATGACTCGTGACAACGTGCCGGTGACGGTCGATGCGGTTGTTTATTTCCGCGTGGTCGATCCGCAAGCCGCGGTCGTGAAAGTGGAGAACTTTCTCAAAGCCACCTCGCTGATGTCGCAGACGACGCTGCGCAGCGTCCTCGGCCAGGCCCCGCTCGATGACCTGCTTTCG
>DASVJK010000076.1:0-12858 GCA_036385955.1 Chthoniobacterales bacterium
TGATAATCGAACAGCACGATTTTGCCCGCGACCTTCTCGCGGCCTAACGACTGCAGTTCGTCGAAATTTCGCACGACGATCACCTCCGCGGTGAGTCCGGTCGCGGGCGTCGCGACACTTCCGCCCAGCGCCGTGAGGATAATCTTTTGCGGTGTCTTCTCAGCCATCCCCGGATATTCGACCAGAGCCGCCGTCTCTTCGCCGCGCACCCAATGCTGCACGGTCACCTTCTCAAGTTGGACCTCGAGACCGAGCGCTTTCAATTCAGCGGCCACATATTCGACCGCTTTTTGCGCCTGCGCCGAGCCGGTCAAGCGCGGCCCGATGTTGTTCGAAAGATGCGCGACTTGCCGGTAAGCGTAATCACTCGTCAGCGCGGCTTGCTGCAGTTTTTTGAGTTCCCCAAGAGTCTGCGCGGAATACGGTGAAGGCGACGGGGTTGGTGTTGCCACCAGAGTCGGTTCCTGCGCGGCGCATCGCAACGCGCAGGCCAAAGCGAAGACGGCAATACAGATGGGGCGTCGTTTCGAAACAATTTGAATGCTCATGATGCTTGGGTGTTGTTCTTTTCCCTGTGCCTTACTAGACAATGCCGTTGCCGCCGCAGCGCGCAATTCAAACCCGAAAATACCATGCGTCCAACCAAACTCTTAGTCACGCCTCTCCTCTTTGCTTTGCTGCAGCTGTCTCACTCCGCCGACGGTCAAAGCAAAAATGATCACTCCGATGCGGCCAAAGCGCTTAACGACTTCCTTGAATCTGAATGGAATTACGAAATGGAACAAAATCCAACCCGGGCTTCCTCGCTGGGCGACCGTCGCTGGAACGATCGTTGGGGAGATCGAAGCCTGGAGGCGATGCGAAAGCGCGAGGAACACACGACCGATGCGCTGGCCCGGCTGGCCAAAATCGATCGCGCCCAACTTTCGCCGGCGGATCAGCTCAACTACGATCTGTTCAAGAAAGACCTCGAGACTGATATCGAGGGAGCCAAATTCCGCGCCTACCTGATGCCGATCAATCAGCGTGGCGGCCCGCAGACTTTGGACGAACTGGGAGACCGTCTCCGTTTTGAAACGGTCAAGGACTACGAAGATTGGGTCGCCCGGCTCCGCTCGTTTCCTGTCTTGATGGAGCAAGAGATCGCGCTGATGCGCGAAGGCGCCCGCACTCATGTGATGTGGCCGAAGGTCGTGCTGAACCGAGTTCCTGCGCAGATCGATAAGCAGCTTGTTTTGGAACCCGAAGAGAGTCCGTTTTACAAACCCCTCACAAAATTTCCCGCCGCGATTTCTTCCTCAGATCGCGAGCGTCTCACAAAAGCCGCGAGCGAAGCCATCGCCTCCGGAGTTCTTCCCTCATTTCAAAAGCTGAAGAAATATTTCGTCGACGAATATCTGCCGGCCGCTTTCGACCAGGTCGGAGTGTGGCAAATGCCGCAGGGCCCGGAGTTCTACGCTTATCTCACGCGACGGCATACGACGACGTCGCTGACGCCGCAGCAGATTCACGAAAAAGGTTTGAGCGAAGTCGCCCGCATTCACGGCGAGATGCAAGCGATTCTGGAGAAGGTCGGGTTTAAAGGAACGCTGCCGGAGTTTTTTACCAAGCTGCGAACAGATCCGCAGTTCTTCTACAAGACGCCGGAAGAATTATTGGAAGCGTACCGCGCTCTTGCGAAACGCATCGATCCGAACCTCGTCAAAGTTTTCAAGACACTTCCGCGGACTCCTTATGGTGTGACGCCGATTCCCGATAAGATCGCCCCGGATACTACGACGGCTTATTACAATCAGCCTGCCGCCGACGGTTCACGCGCGGGACTCTACTTCGTCAATCTCTATAAACCCGAGACACGGCCGAAATGGGAGATGATGGCGCTCTCGCTGCACGAAGCCGTTCCGGGCCATCACCTGCAAATCGCCCTCGCGCAGGAGCTCGGCGACATTCCGAAGTTTCGTCGCTACGGCAGCTACACCGCGTTCGTCGAAGGTTGGGGCCTGTACGCGGAATCGCTCGGCCAGGAGATGGGTCTCTACGACGATCCTTATTCGAAGTTCGGCCAGCTCACCTACGAGATGTGGCGCGCGGTCCGCCTCGTCGTCGACACCGGAATGCATCAGATGAAATGGGACCGGCAGCGCGCGATCAACTTCTTCATGGAGAACGCGCCAAAGTCCGAGAATGACATCGTGAACGAGATCGATCGTTATATCTCGATGCCGGGTCAGGCGCTGGCCTACAAAATCGGCGAACTCAAAATCAAGGAATTACGCGATCGCGCGCGCCGCGAGATCGGAGAGAATTTCGACATCCGCGAATTCCACGACACGGTGCTTCTTTCCGGCGCGGTGCCGCTGGATGTCTTGGAACGCAACGTCGATGCGTGGATCACAACAAAGAAAACGGCAGCGACGCGGAAGCCGAATACTCCGTAGACGTTGAGAGTTTCCTCACACCTGGAGGGACGCACTTCGTCGCTTCCGGCTGCGATGTGGGACGACACGGAGGTCGCCCCTCCAGACGTCCGGCACTATTGTTTCTATTTCACAACCGAGGTGATGGCGCGCGTTAGTTCGCCGTAGGAAATCGGTTTGTGAATGATTAGGTCAACCTCGGAGGAGTTTGCTTCGGGGTAAGGTGCCGGACCGCTAAATCCAGTCAGTAAGATTATCGGCTGGTTGTTACGGATTTGTTTCAACGCGCGGGCAAGCTCGTAGCCGCTCATGCCGGGCATCCCGTGATCGGTCAGAACGAGGTCGAACTGTTCCGCGTGAAACTTCTCCATTGCTTCACGCCCGCAGGTTGCCGTCGTGACGCGATGGCCCCCGGCGGTCAGGTATTTGGTGACGACGTTCCGTGGCACGTCCTCATCATCGACGACAAGCACGTTGAGCGAAGGACCGAGAGCGGCCTCTTCGCTGTTTTCGGCCGCGAGCAGGGGCACCAGGCTTGGCAGACGAATGCGGAAGGTAGTTCCTTGACCGGGTTCGCTCTCGATTTCAACAGTCCCTTCATGGCGCTTGATAATGCCCAGGACCATGGAAAGGCCGAGACCGGTGCCTTTGTCCCCCTTGGTGGTAAAGAAAGGCTCCAGGCAGCGGGCGCGTACTTCCGGACTCATGCCAACTCCAGTATCCGTGACGTTGAGAACGACCTGCTCAGCTTCGCGCCGCGTGCCGAGAGTGATCTTTCCGCCGACGGGCATGGCGTCGGCGGCGTTGCAAATCAAGTTCACCAATGCCTCCCGCAGCTCGAAGCCGTTGCAATTAACCGGTGGGACTTTTTCCATATCGAACTCGATCGCAATGGAGTGCCCCTGCGTTAGCGCCTGATCTTTCCACCTTGGCTGCGTGAGCGAGACGGCTTGCTCGACGAGCTCGTTGAGATCGGCAGCAGCAAACGGGTCGCCGCCATCGCGAGGACGGTAGAAATCGCGCAGGCGGCTCACGACGTGAGCCGCGTCACGTCCAGCGGTATTCATGGTGCGGAGGTAATCGAGTGTGGTGGCGGTGTCCTTTAACGTCTCCGGGCTTTGAATAAGGATTTCGCTGTATCCGATGACCGACATGAGCGCGTTGCTGAAATCATGGACCACGCCGCCCGCCATCTCGGCAAAGGCGTGCAACCGTTCCTGCTGCAACATCTGCCGCTGCGCGGCCTTCAGGTCGCTCAGCGCATCCTCCAGCTGTCGCGTCCGTTCGGCGACACGATGCTCGAGCATTTGATTTTGCTCCTCGATCTCCAGGCGAAGGAAGCGTGACTGAAGCAGGTTGCGCAGACGTATAATTGCTTCCGAGGGATCGAATGGTTTCGCGAGCAAATCCGCGGCTCCGGCGGCGAGGGCCTTGCGCCTGTTTTCCTTCGTCGCTTCGGCCGTAAGCACCAGAACAGGGACGCTCTTATCGTGCGACTGGATTTGTCTAAGCTGCTCGAGGACCTGGAATCCGTTGAGATTGGGCATCATCAAGTCAAGCAGGATCAGATCCGGCTGAAAGCTCGTGATCTGCTCAAAAATCAGCGTCGGATCATTTATCGCCTGGACGTGGCTGTAACCAAGTCGATCGAGACAATTTGCGAGCAAACAAGTGCTCGCGACGTCGTCATCCACGATGAGGATGTGTGCTTGCTTGAGCGTGCCTTCGTTCATGGGGTGGCGATCAGTGATTCAATTCACCTGCGGGTTTGCCAGGGCTTGGCTGGACTCCCCCTACACGAGAGATGTCGATTTATGTTTGCTCAAGGATCCTGAAGAAGCCGTGCCACGGTCTGGAGCAACACGGCCGGTTCGATGGGTTTCGCCAAGAAATGCGAACCGCCGGAGACCAGCGCACTGTCTCCTGCTTCGTCCTTGGAGACGAGGCCGGTGAGAAAAAGGATGCGCGTTTGGGATAACGCAGGATCAGCACGAATGTCGTTCGCGACCTCGCCGCCATCCCGGCCCGGCATGTCCACGTCCAACAATACAATGTGAGGCTTGAATTCACGCGCGGCGGTCAGGGCGCGCATCGCCTGAGACTCGATTCGAACCTCGTAAAGGTTCGTCGTCTCAAGAATCACACCCGCCAGGCGCGAGAGGTTGGGGTCATCATCCACGATTAGCGCGCGAGTTTTCATCGCTCCCTTTCGAGCAGTTCTAATACAAACTCGCATTGTGGGAACTACGCATTCTCATCTGCGGGTTGGAACGAGGCACCATCAGGCCTGTCTCCATGCCTATTTTCGGCTTCCAACTTCTAAAACGGGCTGCCATGCTTCGAGGGAAGCACGACCCGTAATGAACGCGATTCAAGAAAGCACGGGATCCAAGCCCACGTGCGCTCACGCGCACGTGACCCGCTCGGAACCGAGAGGACATTACTCCCGGCTCTTTGCGAGGCCGGCCAAGCCTGTTCCAAGGGACCACGAGGACAAACTGATCGAGTTAGGTAAGGCAATGCGCTACCAAGTTGAGCGCGAAGGAACACTTACTCCCCGTGTGGGATACACTTATTTTGGTCAATTTGTCGGTCACGATCTGACCCACGACCCTACACCTTTGGAAGGACCTTACGCGGAACCGGAATTGACTCCGAATTATCGGACACCCTGTTTCGACCTTGATCACATCTATGGAGGAGGTCCGGAGAAGTCACCTTTTCTTTATGAACGGGAGCGAGGAGAGGAAACTTTCAAGGTCGGAGCAACCACGCCCACGGGTTACCTCCGCGATCTACCGGTGGAACATGGAATGGTTCTCATAGGTGACCTGCAAGACATACGCAACCTGGACAACCTGATTTTGAGACAACTCCACGTTGTTTTTTTGAAATTCCACAATGAAGCGGTCAAGCAGCTTGGCTCCAACCCTTCGACCATAACCGGGATCGGGAACTTGGGATCGGGAACATTGTTCGAACGGGCACAACGGCTCGTGCGCTGGCATTACCAGTGGATTATTCGCCACGATTTCTTACCGAGGATCTTGCACACGAGTGTTTGGAACTACCAGGAGCGAAGAATTCCCAGGCATCCCGAGCCCAAGGAGAGCTACTCCGTCCCGATCGAATTCTCGCTGGCGGCGTTCCGATTCGGACACAGCATGGTGCGCAATGCCTACCGCCTAAACTGTCGCCAGAAGCGCGTCGTTATCGGTGAGCTAATGACGCTCGGACAAAAGGCGTCGCCCATTCCCGACGATTACCTGATCGAATGGGGAACATTCTTCGATGGTCTGCCCACTTCGGGTCCGCAAGCGTCCAGTTCTTTCATCGATACATCGATAAGCCGGGCCATGCATGGCTTGTCTTCGGGGACAATCCGTTTGTCCAACAGCCGGGAGCCGCCGGACCCATCAAACCTTCCGGTGCGAACTCTCCTCCGCGGCGCGCGCGCCGGACTGCCGTCCGGTCAGGAGGTGGCCGAAATGCTTCTGGCTCAGGGAAGAATCAAGTCCGATGACCGCCTGACAACCTTACAGTTAACTGAAGACACCTGCGACCGTTCAGGAAGTGTTCTGCGCGAGATTGGCCTCGAGCAAAACACGCCACTCTTCTATTACTTGCTGAAAGAAGCCGAACTTGCTGCTAAGGGACTCACTTTAGGCCCTATCTGTAGTCACATCGTCTCCGAGGTAATACAAAGCGCTCTTGAGGCGGACGCGGATAGCTATATGTCCTTGGTCGGATCGAATTGGAAGCTGCCGTCGTGGTGTTTTCCCAGTGGTTCCAGGCGACCTATTAATTCGCTAATCGGAATCGTCCAATTAGTCGGTGATGATAAACTTCTCCCGGAATGCGAAGCGCACTGGCGTCGCTTTCTGCTTCACTCGCCCTCCTAGGACGAGGCAGATGGCGCCATCTCGGTGCTCTACCATGCTGCCGGATTGCAGATGACACTCTCGAAAGCAGAGATTAGTGCAATCGTAAAAGGGGCCGTCGATGGCGACGAACCTTCCGTGCGGGCTCCATGGGCAGTTGAAATGCGGCGTATGTTAAGTGCACTGGCGAATTTTGAGTTTCGGCCAGGGCGGGCAACCCCGCTCGTAAAGCTATGCGAAGCCGGTGCATGTTACGGATGGCGAGACTTGGAAGCGGCGACTAATCCCGATCTACTGAGTAGTATCTCGCCCAAGGCAAGAGCCAGCCTAATACGCGATCTTCGACGCAGCCTCGAGCGATTAGCCCGTCCTTGTCTAGAACTAGAGCGGATGAGCTTTGGCCTCGCCATGAATGCAATCGGCGTCCTGCCAGGACCGACTGGCCCGAGATTGGCCGAACGGATGTTTCTCGGCCACAAACCAAGTGATCGGCTTTTTTCCCTGTTCAAGAAGTTCCCGGTCCTGGCCAGGCTTTGGCGCCAGTTGATTTCCCAATGGCGTGAGCGTGTGATGGAAGTCCTCTCGAGATTTACGAGAGATCGAACAGCTCTATCTCATTCCTTTTTTGGCGGACAACCAATTGGAATGATCGCCGATTTTCGGTGTGGCCTCTCCGATTCGCACAACCATGGCCGCACGGTCATGCGGCTGCAATTTGGAGGGGGTGCCGTCATCTACAAACCGCGACCAGGAGACGGCGAATGGGAATGGGGCTCGCTCCTGGAGTGGATGAACGCGCAATCTTTCAAACCACGGTTAAGGGCTGGGCAAGTTCTGAGGCGGAAAGGGTATTGTTGGATGGAATGGATTGCAGTTGCTCCCTGCAAGAGCGGCGCAGCGGCGCGGCGCTTCTATGAACGCATCGGTGGAATGATTGCCGCGGCCTACCTGCTCAAAGCCGTCGATTGTCACCGTGATAACCTCATCGCTTCAGGCGAGGACCCGGTCCTGGTGGACGCAGATGCCCTCTGGCATATCTCTCCCGCCACGAGAGCTCAAACCCCGCTCGATCTCTTGTATCGTACGGGATTTCTGCAAAACTCAAACCCGCGGAGCTTGCAGTCCCGGAGCAGTGTCCTGGGCCGGACCAATGCCGGAAAACATGTTGCGCGAATTGGGACGAAGCCGCTCAGCGCGGTGCAATACGAGCGCGAGATCGTAAGCGGCTTCAGGAGAGCGTGGCGTTGCCTTCTTGGGACAACAGGTCGACGCAACGCGTTTCTTCGGCGGCTGCGACGCGTCCGCAGTCGGGAAAGACGCTGGATCTATTGGGCCACGGAAAAATACGCTGCTATCAGGGAAGCTTCGATTCAACCCGTCGCCCTCCGCTCCGGATTTGAACGGGACCAGCTTATCACCAGCTTATGTACGCGAAGCGCGGCGACCTCTACTTTGACTGAGGTAGAGACCAATTGCTTGAAGCGACTTGATATCCCCTACTTTATCCTGAAAGCTAACGAGGAGATGGCTCCTCGTAATGGCGTCCCTTTGGAAAAAGCCGTCGAAGCTCTTCGCCGAGCACTCCGCTCAGGAGCTTAGCTTTATAACTTAAGCCGGACTTTCTAGCTTCTCCAGAGATTATATGAACAGGTCTGGTAATCCTCGGCATTGCGCACTTCGGCGGCTCCGCTCTCGGCAGGGATGAAGTCGGGCATGGCAAGAGTTAGATTCTTGAGCCGCTCTTCCGGAGACAAGAATTGGACTCGAAAGTCCGGTGGAAATTCGATTCCGCCGACCTCACTCACCGCCTTCTTGGCGGATTCGGGTGACACCAGGCAACGATCGCGGAATTTGATGTCCGATCCTGCAAGTGTAAGCACCGATGTTAGACGATCAAGCTTCTCGTCGTTAGTCATTTTATCCCAACTAGTGGTATTCATTTATTATTCCTCCATCTTTTTTTGGTTGTTACTTTGCGCCTTCAATCTCATATCAGCCACCCTGGCAGACAGCTCCTTGACAATCGTGTGAAACGCAGGTGTCTCCCGGACCGCATCGAATCGGGGATCCAGGGTGAGGGAACGATAGTCCAACCACCCCAAACTGGTCGCTTTGCGTAAATGATGAATCGCGGTCTCCGTCATACCGAGCGAAGCTTCCACTGCGGCAAGACGGTAAGCTGCCTCAGAATTCGCAGGCTCACGATCCGTGGCGGCGACCGCCGTCGTCTGACATTCTTGTAGGAGCGCTCTTGCTCCTTCGTCGTCACCGAGCTCCTGTCTTATTCGGCCCAGAGCCGATGTATATGTGACCGCACCGTAGAACGAGCCTCCGCCGTTAGCATCGGTCTTCGCGAGATTAGCGTAGAGCTGCTCTGCGGCTTTGAAGTTCCTGGAAAAAAACTCGATTTGCGCGGCAATCTGGTCTGAATCTACTAGCTTAGTACCATTCGCGCGACCCGCTCTCCACGTTTCACGCGCTCCTTCAAAATTACCTTCAAGCAAGCGTATGCGAGCAATGCCAACCACTCCTTCAGAAGAATCAGGCCGCAACTGCAAGGCGCGATGATAGGCCTGCAGCGCTTGCTCATCGTCGCAAAGCTTGGCCCAGCAGTCCCCGATCAGGCCATCTACTTCTCCCGGCGCCCGTGCCCTGCTGGAGAGAAGCCTATACCAACCCAGAGCTTCATGGGGCCGGCCCAAAGTATCCAGGGTTTGGCCGATGAAGTTGACGACTTTCTCCTCCAAACCCCCAATTTCGACTGTTAGCAGTTGCTCTTCCAATGCCTCGGAAAAGTTTCCATCCTGATAGTAAACCCCAGCTCTAGCTCGGTGCGCATCGCCCGATTCCGGCGACAGTTGAACGGCTTTATTCGCCTCCATCCTGCCGAGCTCCAAAAACCTACGGTCGGCGTTATAATGAGTCCGCCCAGTCGCCGCGATCGCGAGGTAAGAATGAGCAAGGGCCGAATTAGGTTCCACTTCCAAAGCCTTCTTAAACAAGGCAATCGCCTTATCGCCATTGGAAGTAGTATAGGAACGCAGCAATTCACGACCTGCCAAAATGGCTTCCCTTGCAGTATCATTGCGCAACCCTGGGTCCAGCTTTGCTTGCAACAAACTGGACCAATCATTGGCACTCAAGATCGCATAGATCGTTCGACCTACGTCTTCGCTTACGGCTCCAGTTCCACCTTCCTTCTCTTCCCAAAGATGGGTGAAAAGAGAGTCGCCATTAACCGCATCAAGCAATCGAAACGAGATGCGCTTCCTACCCTGGACCGTGCGGACGGTCCCGGTGAGAACCATGCGCGCCCTGGTTTCCTGCCCAGCCTCTCGCACGTTTTCGGGTCGGGCCCACTCCAAAGGCGATCCTGACTGCACCGTTCGCACCCGAGCGGGGCCAAAGGCATTCAACCAGTCTTGTAAAGAAGTGGCGAGCGACTGGGCCACGAGGGGATCAGGAACGACATGATCCAGATCGAGGAACGGCAGGACCACGACAGAATGCGAGACCAGGACGCTTTCATGCATCGCGGACTGAAGCTGCCGCGCGCGGATTTTCCAGGCCAGCGAAACGCCCGCGAGGACGGCAAAGGCGGCCAGCAAAGCGGCCACCCTGCGGTTGTCGCGAACCCAGCGCCGGGAGCGGAGCCACGGTCCGACCGGACGCGCGGCAATGGGGCGGCCTTCCAGCCAGTTCAGAAGGTCCTGCGCGAGGCTTCCCGCAGATCGATAACGAACCGAAGGGTCGCGCTCGAGGCAGCGCGCACAGATTGTTTCCAAGTCGCGATCCAAATCAGGCGTGAGCGTCCGCAACTTCGGAGCAGATTTCTCCGCCGATTGTTTCATGACGCCAAACGCGTTGCCGCCCAGGAAGGGCGGCCGCCCCGTAAGAAGCTCAAAGAGAATCGCGCCCAGACTGTAGATATCAGCCGCGGGCGTGAGCTGGGCGGCGGGCCCGTCGGCCTGTTCCGGCGCGATGTAGCCGGGCGTTCCGAAACTCGTGAGCGATCGGGTGAGATGGCTCGCAATCTCCTCGCACCGGGCCAGACCAAAATCGCTGACGAGCGGTTCGCCCCGGCCATCCAGCAGGATATTTCCCGGTTTGAGATCGCGATGGAGAACGCCTTGTTCGTGAGCGTATTGAACAGCCTGCGCAACCTTCGCCATGAGCAAGACGCTTTGACGAGGTTCCTGGCGAAGCGGACCGCGCGCCTGCAACAAACTTCCGTTTGTTGCATACTTCATCGTAAAAAAAGGAGAGCCGTCCGCCGTCTCACCGACATGGTAGATCGGAACGATGTTAGGGTGATCGAGGCGTGCGGCTGTCTCTGCTTCTCGACGGAAACGCGCCAGCGCCTGGTCTGAATCGCCCTGATAAGCCAGAATGCACTTCAGCGCGACAATGCGACCGGAATGCGGCTCCCGAGCGCGGTAAACTACCCCCATTCCGCCACGGGCGATCTCCTCGAGAATCTCGTGATCGCCAATGGACCAATACCCCTCCCGGGATTTTACAGCCGCGAGCGTTTCCTTGAACGCTTCCGTTTCCAAGGCGACGGCGTCGTTACCGAGAGCGCCGAGGAGAAGGCAGTTCAAACAGAGGCCGTTGCCGAGACGCGACCCTGAGTTGCATTTCCCGCATAACTCCGGCTCGTCGAGAATCGAAAACGGAGGGTCTGTAGGGGGAGCAATTTCCATAGCCTGCTCAACCGGTTCCGGCTGAAAGTGTCGCACACAGATAGCGGATTTCAGCATCCACCTCCGCCTCCGTTTCGACCGTCTTCGCAACCTCTTCCCGCAAAAGCCCGCGATACCGGGCGCGAAATTGGTGGAGCAGACTTTTTACCGACGGCTCCGGCACTCCCAGGGCAACCGAAAGATCCTGGTAGGAGACGTCATCGCGCTCCGTCGTTAGATAGCGGTTCAGAACTTCGTAAACGCGCCGGCGGCCTTTACTTTCGCATTCCGTCCGCAGCCGTCGCAGCGCCTCTTCCGCGATGGCCGCCGCCCAACTCAAATCAAACAGAGCGTCGGCTGGAGATGTTTCGAGCACCTGTGCGGAAATCGATAACTGGCAGGGCGCATCGGCCATCCATTTTTCCAAGGAAACAAATTGCAGATCGCCCCCTCGCTTCCGTGTGCGGCGCTTTACTCGGGCATCGATCAGGAAATTCTTCAACGATTTGATCAACAAGGAACGGAAGCGTCCCCGCGCTGGGTCGGCGGATTGCAAGAGGGTGCCTTCCAGGATCACGAGAAAAAAATCCTGTGTCAGGTCCTGCGCGTCCGGTGCGGAATAGCCTCGCCGATAAATAAATGTAAAAATGGGGCGCCAATAAATCTGGCAGAGTTGGGCCAGGCCCTCGTTGGCGTCGCTTCGGGCACCGGCGACACGGCCGTTCCGGATTAAACTCCAGCGGGTTGTGGCGAAGTGCGTCAGCGCACCTTCACTTTCCAGCGCAGCGACTGCTCTCACGCCGCTAGCGTGCTTAAATCGACATTGGACGACAAGCATAAAATTGCGGGTCGCACATACCGCTACCCAAAATGAATCTCGACCGAAGGGGAACTGAACGTAGTCACCCTTTGTCGCCGGATGGAACAAGTGATGCTTTAAACCCCTCAAGCTTCTCCATCGCTTCTCCTAAAAGCACCCCATATGAATATCCAGAGAGCACCCCATCTGGCCCAGCGCAGTCGTTCCAAGAACGGGTCTAAGCCGCCGCCTCGCGATCTCGCCATTAAACGCGATGCAACTGGTCTATGTGCTGACAAAAAGATCCTCCCGCGCGCGTCTGCCAACGGAGTTATTGCACCTCTTCGCCTCCTCCTCCTGGAGGATCGGACGTCTGACGCAGACTTGCTGATCTCTGAACTGCGCCGCGCCGGTGTCCAAGCGGAGGTGAAGGTGGTGCGGACAAAAGCGGCCTACCTGAAGAACCTGGATTCGGCCTTTGACGCGATCATCAGCGATTTCGACTTGCCTCAATTCAACGCGAAAGAAGCGCTTGCGCTGCTCCAGGCCCAACAGCTCGATATTCCCTTTATTGTTGTCTCTGGAACGATTGGTGAAGAAACGGCCGTCGATCTCATGAAGCTCGGCGCGGCTGACTACCTCTTGAAAGATCGGCTGGCCCGTTTGCCTCAAGCTCTGGCGCACGCGGTCGCGGCCCGCTTGCTTCGCGTGGAACGGCTCGCAGTGCAGCAGCAACTGCTTCTTCAATCCACCGCAGTGGAAACGGCCGACAGCGCCGTTCTCGTGACGAACCGCAGTGGCGCTATTCTTTGGGTTAATCCCGCCTTCACGGCTTTAACGGGCTACACCGCAGAGGAGGTTCTGGGCAAAACCCCGCGCGTGCTCAAGTCAAGTAAACACGACCAGACTTTCTATCGCAAGCTGTGGAAGACGATTCTCTCCGGGCAGACCTGGCGCGGCGAATTCACAAACCGCCGGAAAGACGGGAGTCTTTTTTACGACGAGCATACCATTACTCCGGTCCGGTCCGAAGGCGTTGAGATCACCCATTTCATCGGGATCATGCACGACGTGACCGA
>DASVJK010000077.1:0-70431 GCA_036385955.1 Chthoniobacterales bacterium
TCTACGGTCGCAGGGAATTCCAATAGAGAGCCGTGCCGAATCGTAGTAGCAGGGAGCTACCAGGATCTGAAGAACATGCAGGGCGTGGCCAAAGCGTTACTCCAGATCAGAAAATGCTCGGCCACTCACAGAATTGTCATCGACTGGTATGGTGGCATGGCTACAGACCCAACCCCATACCATCGCGCCGCACGGTTCATCGCGGAGCATGAATTGGGCAGTGACCTCCGACTGCATCCTCCCACCAAGATGATTGAGGTGGAATTCGCCAGTGCGTCCGCTGTCGGACTGTTTTCATTCTTCGAAGGCTTGCCGAACGTGGTATGCGAGGGAATGGCCTGCGGCAAGCCTATCCTCCTGAGCAATGTTTGTGATGCCGGCAACCTGGTCCGGGATGGGAAGAACGGTTTCTTGTGCGATCCCAACTCGCCGGAAAGCATGGCAAATGCCTTGAGACGTCTAGCGGCAACTAGCGACCAGGAGAGGCGGCAGATGGGATTGGAATCCAGAAGGATGGCCGAAGAACTCTTTGGCGAAAACACCGTGATCGATTGCTATGAGCGGATTCTGAAAGCTGCCGCGCGGCGGGCACGGATCCCGGCCGATAGCACCTGGCCCGCGGTGGTCCCCGAGTCGGCAGTGCGGACGGTTAAACATTGGGCCAACGGCAGCCAAGGCAGTTGTGAGAGATAGAATGGAAGCGGTTAGCAGCGTCGTTTTAATAGCAGGCCGCGCGCTCTGTCTGGCTGAGCGCGTGAAGCGGCGTATTTTGATGGTAATCTATCGTCCGCTATTCGCGTCGCATGGCCGCCACTTTTGGTTCGATCCCTTGGGCGATTACAGTTTTGCGAATATCCGTGTCGGTGACGATGTTTTCATCGGCCCGGGTGCCATGTTCATCGCCGCGAACACGACTATCGAAATTGGCAACAAGGTGATGTTTGGGCCTGGTGTTACCATTTTAGGAGGGGACCATAACACGTCCGTTCTGGGCCGATTCATGTATGATGTGAAAGAGAAACGAGCGGGAGACGATCAGCCTGTTATCATTGAAGACGATGTTTGGGTGGGCGCGCGAGCTGTTATTCTTAAAGGGGTGCGCGTCGGACGCGGCGCAATCATCGCCGCAGGCGCGGTTGCGACTAAAAACGTGCCGCCTTACTCCGTGACGGGGGGCTCGCCAGCACGCGTTTTAAAGTGGCGGTGGACGGTTGATCAAATCATCGCCCACGAGGAGCAGATCTATCCGGTCGCTCGGCGGTTGAGCGCGTCGGAACTGTACGCCGAGCGGTCCGTTGAGTGATGATGTTAACCTTTGCGGAGGACTCAAAGCTCTCTGCGATGTTTCACGACTATTTGATTTGGGCCGCCCGAGCCGAAAACGATGTTTGGCAACCTTATTAAGACCCTAAGGGCAGGGCTCTTCCCGCAGGAGCGTTGTTAACTTTCTTCCATGCGTTTCCCAATAAAACTGAAAAGTGACAAGGTGCCGACCTGGCTGCAGAGCTTTGTCCCGCATCTTTCTGATCCTACGCCGCTGGTTAACATGCGTCTGGATCCTGAGGAATTTTCGCGTCGCGTCTCGTCGGTTTGTGTAAACCGAGTCTGGAGAAGCACCCGCGCCAACCGTCATCTAGCCTCAGCGGAGTTATTGCGCTCCTATCTATCAGGACGATCTCAGTTGCGTGTACTGGACGTCGGAGTGTCCGATGGTGTGACGACACTCGATTTGGCTGAGGTCTTGAGTGATAAATTTTCTATCCTGTACGTGACTGACATGTATCTGGCCTTGCGGGTCGCGCAGCGCAACGGAATGACCTATTTCTACGATGAGAACGAATTCCGGTGTGTTTTTGTGGCCTCGGACTGGCTGATCTATTACTCGACCGACAATAGACGGTGGAATCCTTTAGCCTGGATTGCCAGGACCGTATGCGAGCGGGCTCCCCAAATCGAATCCGGAAATTCGCAAAGTCTGTCGCTTCTCAATCCCAAGTTGCGGCAACTGGCTGCGACCGACGTGCGGCTGCAACTTGCAGTGTGGGATGTTTTTACCCCTTGGCCCCGTGAGCCGGTGGACATTGTACGTGCAGCGAACATCCTTAATCCGGCGTATTTCGAGGCTGAGGCGCTCGGGGTTGCACTCAGCCAAATCGGCGCCGCGCTGCGCTCGGGAGGTCTATTCCTGGTGGTGGACAACCGCAATGAGGAGGCTTCGACGCTTTTCGAAAAACATGGAAATCGGTTCGTGCCCGCCGCACGGTTAGGCGCGGGCTGCGAAATTGAAGCACTCGCGCAGAGAGTAGTTTTGTCGTGAGGATGGAACTGATTTTGATCTAGCGTTGGCACGGAGCATGATTGGGAACTTGTTACGTGACACGAGCAATTGGAAGAATCAGATCCATTCACGAGATACCGGGAGATGAACCATCGCTTCGCGCATTTGGATCGCGTCCAACGAATGCTGTACACCGATGTCAACATCATTCTCCCGGACATTTTTTTGGAGAAAGTCGACAAGGCGACAATGGCGTGGGGCGTTGAGGCGCGGGTGCCTTTCCTGGATCACGAACTGGCGAATTATGTGCTGGCATTGCCTGCGCACGTAAAGTTGGCCGGAGGTAAATCCAAGGCGCTGCTGAAACGTGCACTGAGGGGTGTGGTGCCCGATTTTGTGCTCGATGCACCGAAGATGGGATTTGCCGTGCCCTACAGCCGCTGGCTGGCGGGCCCACTGGCTGCATTCGCGCGCGAGCGGATTTGCGCAGGAGGCGCCGCGCGCGATGGTTTAATAGATTCGGAGCAAACGGCGCAGCTCCTCGACGAACACGTGGCGGGGCGCGACGACCATGGATTCTTATTGTGGAAGACCCTCAATCTAGCGCTCTGGTTTGAGCGATTCCATCCGCAACTTGTCGGGAACTTCTCGTGAAAGCCATCTTGTCCGAAGATCCCATCCGCAAGCTGCGCGTGCTCTTTGTCGGCGCGTTCCAACCTCCGCCGGGCAGTTCCATCC
Source organism: Chthoniobacterales bacterium (assembly GCA_036385955.1). Lineage (GTDB taxonomy): Bacteria > Verrucomicrobiota > Verrucomicrobiia > Chthoniobacterales > UBA10450 > AV80. Next base: position 3,017 of record DASVJK010000077.1, read on the forward strand.
GTGGCGGGCAGCTTGCCGCTTGCCGCGCAATCCTTGCGAGTCCGCTGAGCGACCACGTCGAATGGATCTTGCTGGATTCAACAATGGAATCGCTTCCGCCGCCGCCGCTCTTGCGCCGGGCATGGCTGGCGGCGCTACGGGTGTCACGTTTTCTTGGTCAGCTGCTCTTTTCCCAGATCGATGCTGCGATGATCTTCACTTCGAGTGAACTGAGTCTCGTGGAGAAGGGTCTGATGACGGTCCTCGCGCACATCATGGGCAAGCGGGTGGTGCTCTGCCCGCGCTCAGGATACTTGATTCGGGAATACCGACGGCATTGGTTTACGCGCTGGTGGATTCGCCTGATCATCAATTTCAGCGATGTCACCGTTTGCCAGGGTCGAAGATGGCGGGAGTTCTTTACGGCAGTCACGGGTCTGCCTCAGGCGCGTTTTCCGATTATCTACAATATAGTCGAGGATGACAGTTTCGATTCGACGACGCCATCCGACCGAGATATGGCGACGCAGGCGTTGCTCATGGGCTGGGTGGAACGGAACAAGGGAGTTTTTGATCTGATCGAGGTGGTGGACCGTTTTCGTCCGGAAATGAGTGGCATGAAGTTCGTGATCTGCGGCTACGGCAAGGATTGGAACGAGGTCAATTCCGAGCTGGTGCGGCGAAAACTTGAGGATTTTTTCGAATTGCGAGGCTGGGTGAACAATGAAGGCAGGAAGCAAGCGCTGGCGGAGTCGGATTTATGCCTAATGCTCTCGCACCATGAAGGCATGCCGAACGCGTTACTCGAGTCGATGGCAGCGGGTCGTCCCGTTGTCGCTACCTCTGTCGGGGCCGTAGCCGACATCGTCGAGGAAGGAAAGAACGGCTTTCTTTGTGAGCCCCGCGACATCGATGAAATCGGCTTTCGCATTCTTGATCTGCGCCGGAGCCGCCCGCTCCGCTTACGGCAGGGCGTGTGTGGGCGCGAGTCCGTGAAGGCATCGATGGGTAGCGACGTAGTGTGGCGGCACTGGTTGGCGGCTCTGCAACCGGCCAAACAACCGGCGTCGGGCGGCAACGAATAACCATAGACGATGTGCGGCATTGCAGGATTCTTCGGTGACTTCGAGCCCACCCGGCTGGCGGCGATGAACGCGACCATTGCGCACCGCGGCCCGGACGACAGCGATGTGTGGTGGGACGAGAGCCAACGGATTGGCTTCGCGCACCGACGCCTGTCCATCATCGACCTGTCGTCCGCAGGTCGGCAGCCGATGTGGGATACGGCGAAGCGCGCGGTCATTGTTTACAACGGTGAAATCTACAACTACCGCGAACTCGCGCGGGACCTGCGGCGCGACGGTTTTCGTTTCAACAGCGCCACGGATACGGAAGTCATCCTCAATCTTTATCTGCGCGATGGTGATCGATGCATCGAACAATTGAACGGCATGTTTGCCTTCGCGCTTTGGGATGTTGAAAAGAAACGGTTGCTGGTGGCGCGGGACGGCCCGGGAGTGAAACCGCTGTATTACTTCATGTGCGGTGCAGGGTTTGCTTTCGCGAGCGAGTTGAAGGCGTTGTGCTGTCTTCCAGAGATGGATCGACAGTTAGATTTCACCGCACTGACCCATTATCTAACCTACCTTTACAGCCCTTCGCCAAAAACGCCGCTGGCGAACGTGCATAAGCTAGAGCCGGGATGTGCACTCGTGTTGGAGGGAAAACGAATCACACGGTCATGGCGATTCTGGACTCTGCCGGTGAGCCAGCCGCAACGAAGCCGGAGTTTGCCGGAATTGGAGGAACAACTGGAGGCGCTGCTGTCTCGGGCGGTGAAACGGCAGATGATCGCCGATGTGCCAGTCGGTGCGTTTCTCTCGGGAGGCTTGGACTCAAGTTCACTGGTGGTGTTTGCGCGCAAATATGCCGCGGGGCGCAAGCTGGATTGCTTCACCATCGGTTTTCAGGAGGGGCTCGTAGAAGCCGAGGGGTTTCCGGACGATCTCCCTTATGCGCGGCAGGTCGCGGAACACCTGGATGTGCCGTTGCATGTAATTTGGAGCGGCTCCGACATGGCCTCCGAGTTCGAGCAGATGGTTTACCAGCTCGATGAACCACAGCCGGATCCGGCGGCGCTAAACGTCCTGCAAATCGCGCGGCTGTCACGGGACAAAGGCGTCAAGGTGCTTCTCTCCGGCGCCGGAGGAGACGACGTGTTCGGTGGTTACCGACGGCATCGCGCGCTTTCGCTTGAGAAATGGTGGTGGTGGTTGCCGCAGGGCACGCGTCACCTTGTGCAGCAGCTGATTGAGCTGACTCCGCACGCTACACCGATAGGGCGCCGGCTCGCCAAGGCCTTCCAATTTGCCGGGGAAACACCGGATCGCCGCATGGCGGGCTATTTCGCCTGGCTCGCACCGAAAGTGGTCACCGGACTATTTGCACCCGACGTCAGAGAATCGCTGATGAAATCAGATCCGTTCGAACCGCTATTAGCTGCGCTGAGGGAACTGCCTTCCGGCGTAGAGCCGCTTAGCCGCATGCTCAATCTGGAACAACGCTTCTTTCTGCCTGACCACAATCTCAACTACACCGACAAGATGGCGATGGCCGCCGGCATCGAAGTGCGGGTGCCTTTTCTCGACCCAGATTTGATGGCCTTCGCCGCGGCTTTGCCCGCGAACTGCAAGCAACATGGCACAGTCGGTAAATGGCTCTTCAAGAAAACCATGGAGGTGCACCTGCCGCACGGCATAATCTACCGTCGAAAGGCGGGCTTTGGTGCACCGCTGCGCGAGTGGATGCGCCGCGAGTTACGCGAGCATTTCGACCATGCGCTTTCATCCGAGACCATACGCCGTCGCGGGATTTTCGACCCAATCGCAGTAGAAAGCCTGGTACAAATGGATCGGGCCGGCCGGATCGATGCAGCGTATCCGCTTTTCGGATTGGTGTGCATAGAGACGTGGTGCCGTCTCTTTCTTGATCGTCGCTTCATTTAGCCTCAACATGCGCCAAATTCTACAGAACCTGGGGTCGGGTGAGACACTCCTGGCGGAAGTTCCCACTCCTGGGAGTCGCTCAGGACACTTTTTGATCCGCTCGCGGACAAGCCTTGTCTCCCTTGGTACCGAAAAAATGTTGCTGGATTTTGGCAAGGCCGGTTGGATCGAAAAAGCCCGAAAACAGCCGGACAAAGTCCGGCAGGTCATCGATAAGATCAAAACAGACGGATTGTTTCCAACCCTCGATGCCGTTCGGGCCAAACTGGATCAACCAATCGCTCTCGGCTATTCCAATGTGGGTGTCGTTATTGAGTCGAGGCTTGATGGACGAGAGTCTGGTGCTTTTAAGATTGGGGACCGGGTCGCCAGCAATGGTCCACACGCTGAATTGGTTTGTGTGCCTAAAAACCTTTGCGCCAGAGTTCCTGACAGTGTGTCTGATGAAGACGCAGCGTTTACGGTTGTTGCTGCCATTGGTCTCCAAGGAATCCGTCTGGCACAACCCGCGCTGGGCGAAGCTGTCGTGGTGACTGGGCTTGGTTTGATCGGCTTGCTGTGCGTTCAATTGTTGCGCGCTCAGGGTTGCCGGGTCTTGGGAATCGATTTTGACTCCTCAAAATGCGCTTTAGCCCAAGGGTTCGGCGCTGAAACGGTCGATCTTTCAAAAGGAGCGGATCCTCTCGCGGGCGCACTCGCTTTTTCCCGCGGGCGCGGAATGGACGCGGTCCTTATTACCGCCTCCACCCAAAGCAATGAACCGGTCCACCAAGCGGCGCTGATGTGCCGAAAACGCGGGCGCATTGTTCTGGTTGGGGTCGTCGGGCTTGAATTATCCCGCGCCGACTTTTACGAAAAAGAGCTGACTTTCCAGGTCTCGTGTTCGTATGGGCCCGGTCGTTACGATGACGAGTACGAACAGAAAGGGCGGGACTATCCATTCGGATTGGTGCGCTGGACGGAACAGCGCAATTTCGAGGCGGTGCTCGATATGATGGCCGCAAAACGGCTCGATGTGGCTCCTTTGATTTCCCACCGGTTCAAGCTGGACGATGCACTTGAAGCCTACGCCACAGTCAGCTCTGGCGGCGCATTGGGGATTCTTCTCGAATATCCCGGTTCAGACGCCGGGGAGAGGAGTATTATTGCGGAGCGAACCGTTAAGGTCTCCACAAGCGCGCCGGCAAAAACATCCGAGGTAGTGATTGGCGTCCTTGGCGCTGGCAACTTTACCGGTCAAATCCTGCTCCCTTCCTTGCATCGAACGGGGGTTCGGCTCAAAACGATCGTGTCGACCGGAGGCGTTACAGCGTCGCACTTTGCGAAGAAGTTCAGTTTTGAGCAAGCGGGCACTGACGCGGAACGAATCTTTAACGATCCGGAGATCAATGCCGTCCTCATTTGCACACGCCACAACACACACGCCCGATACGTTCTGAAAGGATTGCGCGCTGGCCAGCGCGTGTATGTCGAGAAGCCACTGTGCTTAACCAACGAAGAGTTGGATGAGATCCGTTCAGTTTACGAAGAAGCCGCCGGACCGGCCGTCGACGGTCGACCAGGGACAATTTCCCCCTCTCGATCCTCTGCTCCCTTCCTAATGGTCGGATTTAATCGCCGTTTCGCACCGCAGGTGGTCAAGATGAAATCATTGTTGGCATCAGTCCCCGAGCCAAAGACTTTCGTTATGACGGTGAATGCAGGTTCCATTGCGGCGACTCATTGGACGCAGGATCCGGAGGTTGGCGGAGGCCGAATTATTGGAGAGGGCTGCCATTTTATCGATCTCCTTCGCTTTTTAGCAGGTGGCTCCATCGTATCGGCGCTAGCCATGCAGGTCGGCTCGTTTGGCAACTGGATTCAGCAGGATAAAATGAGTTTTATGCTCAAGTTTTCCGATGGATCCATTGGGACCGTTCACTACTTTGCCAACGGTCATAAATCGTACCCGAAAGAACGACTGGAAGTATTCTGCGCAGGTCGCATTTTGCAATTGGACAATTTCCGAAAGTTGAAAGGTTTTGGCTGGCCCCGCTTCACGAAAATGAACCTCTGGTCACAAGACAAAGGGCACAAAGCTGAAATGGAGGCATTGATTGCTGCAATTCAAACGGGAAAGGCATCACCAATTCCATTTGATGAAATTGTCGAGGTCACTCGCGCATCATTCGACCTTGTCGAACAGATTCGAAGTTCCTAACTGTATAAATTTCAAATGAAAGTCGTTCACGTCGTCGGGGCGCGGCCTAACTTTATGAAGATGGCGCCTGCCTATCGCGCTCTCGCTCGGCGTCCCGGCATTGCGCAGTCGCTCGTCCACACAGGACAGCACTACGACGCGAACATGTCAGACATTTTTTTCCAACAACTCGGCATGCCGACGCCTGACATGAATCTTGGGGTCGGTTCAGGCAGCCATGCCGCGCAGACCGCGCAAATCATGATCAAATTTGAGGAACTGGTGCTCCGCGACCGGCCCGACCTGGTTTTGGTATATGGGGACGTGAATTCAACCGTCGCCGCTACTCTGGTTTGCGCGAAGCTTGGGATCAAGGTAGGTCATGTGGAGGCTGGTTTGCGCTCGTTCGACCGCGAAATGCCAGAGGAGATTAACCGGCTCGTGACCGATCAGCTGGCTGACATTCTCTTCACTCCGTCAGTCGATGGAGACGAAAACTTAAAGCGGGAAGGAGTGGCCGCCGGGAAGATCCACTTGGTCGGAAACTTGATGATCGACACACTCGTTAGGTTACTCGACCGAGCGCAGAAGCCGGCTATAAATGGTATCGATGGGAATTACGCTCTCGTTACCTTGCACCGGCCATCCAATGTCGATGAGCTGGTCATGCTGCGCCAGATTGTGGAGACGTTGAATGAGCTAAGTGCCCGGATTCCCGTGATTTTCCCGATCCATCCGAGGACACGCCGACGCATCACCGATTTCGGACTGCAGTTAGCCGACGGCAGCCGTTTGGCGCTGCTGGAACCAATAGGTTACCTCGAGTTCCTCGCACTCCAGCGAGATGCGCAGCTTGTGATCACCGACTCCGGAGGAATTCAGGAAGAGACGACGTACCTTGGCGTGCCTTGTCTGACAGTGCGGAACAACACCGAGCGGCCAATCACCGTTGAGATCGGAACGAACATTCTCGTTGGCCAGGACATGGAGAGGCTCACGACCCAAGCCGATCGTGTGCTAAGCGGGAATGCGAAGAAGGGCAGCGTTCCACCGCTCTGGGATGGAAGAGCCGGCGAGCGCGTTGCGGAGATCGTCGTGCGCCTGTGAACTTAAAGCATCTGCCGGCTCTCCGGCGTAATCTTGGAAGCCGTTGGCTCGCGGGGCGCGCCTTTTATGCGATCAAGCTCCGCTCTGGCGCATTGCGCCGCCGTTTGCCGGCACGGAGCTGGGACGACGAATCGCTCGTCGACGCCTTGAGCGATCCAGCGCTGGCGGACGCGAAGCGCTATTTCAATTACCGCCGCACCGCTGGCCCTCTATTTTTCTTCGCAGCTTCCCAACGCGAAGCTTACGCGCCTCTGCTCAGGAAGTGGGATGAGGATGGGCGGAATCCGATAGCACTCGCAGATGCAGTGGGTCGCGGGGTGATTCGGTACTTCGAGCACACGGACGCGGGGAGCAGCTTTCCGCCGGATTGGCACCGCAATCCATTCACGGGCGAGCAGGCGCCGTCTAACCGGCACTGGTCCGAGATCGACGACTTCGGCTGTGGCGACATCAAAGTGATTTGGGAGCCAAGCCGCTTCGGCTTCGCCTTCGCGCTGGTGCGCGCGTACTGGCGCACCGGAGATGAACGTTACCCCGAGGTGTTCTGGCAGCTCGTCGAAAGTTGGCGGGAGGCAAATCAACCTCAACAGGGCGTGAACTGGAAATGCGGACAGGAGGCAAGCTTTCGGGCAATGGCGTGGTGTTTCGGGTTGTACGGCTTCTGGGAGTCACCCGCTACAACCCCCGGACGCCTGCAGAAGCTTGCCGAGATGCTTTGGGTCACTGCTTCGCGTATTGAAGCTAATATTGATTATGCGCTGAGCCAGGCAAACAACCACGGCATCAGCGAGGCTGCCGGATTATGGACGATAGGACTGCTCTTTCCGGAATTTTCGCGGGCCGAGGAGTGGTGCGAGCGAGGACGCACCCTGCTCGAGAGCGAAGGACGGCGATTAATCTACGACGACGGTTCCTTCTCGCAGCATTCTGTAAATTACCACCGTCTGATGCTTCACGACTACTTGTGGGCTCTGCGACTCGGTGAAGTGCACGGTCGAAAATTCAGCGAGGAACTTGAGGACCGAATTGCCCAGGCCGGACGATTTCTTTTTCAGATCCAGGACGAAGGGACGGGCGCGGTTCCGTATTACGGCCAGAACGACGGAGCATTAATCCTTCCACTGAATAATTGTAGTTATGATGACTTCCGACCCGTCATCGGCGCAACGTACTACATGGCAAATGGAGAGCGGGTCTTCGCAGAAGGACCATGGTCGGAGGACTTACTATGGCTTTATGGACCAGACTCCCTAAAAGCGCCGTTGCACCACGAGGAACGCGGCGATCTTAGGGCCGAAGACGGCGGGTATTACACTTTGCGATCGCCGGATGGATTCATCTTTACTCGATGTACCGCTTTCCGTCATCGGCCCAGCCAAGCGGACATGCTACATGTCGATCTCTGGTGGCGTGGACAAAACATCGCAGTCGACGCGGGAACCTACAGTTACAACGCAAACGAAGCTTGGGGCGATTCGTTTAGCGGGACTGCAGTGCATAACACTGTCGGCGTCGACAGCGTGGATCAGATGAGTCGCGCCGGAAGATTCCTTTGGCTTCCGTGGCTGAACGGCCGGTTACGTTGCTTCGAACGCTGCGGTACCCTCGGCTATCTCGAAGGCGCGCACGACGGCTATAGTCGGCTTACCTCCCCTGTCACACATCGACGGGGCATAGCGCGACTCGGCGAGGATCGATGGCTTGTGCTGGACGCCCTTTGGTGCCACGGTGAACATTCCTACCGCATGCATTGGCTCCTGGCCGACTTGCCTTACGAATTCGAAGAAGACCGCCAACAGATCACTCTGAAAACCGAAAAAGGGTTATACCACGCGCGAGTCGGTACTACGTGCGGCCCTGCTGCCATCTCGCTTATGCGTGGAGATCCGCAGACTGGCCGAGGATGGAGAGCGCCATATTATGGGCATCGTGAGCCTGCCCTCTCACTTGCGCTCGAACAGCGATCCAAGCGAACGACTTTTTGGACGCTGTTCTCACCGGAGCCCTGCCGAGTTGGAGTAGCTGAAAGAGCTCTCGAGATCACGTGTGAATCGGCGGCCTTCGAGATCGAGCTGTCGGAAGAGCCTGAGGGTCCGTTGGTGAAGCGGATCCAGGCGGGTGACGAGACACTCGCAGTAACCGCGTGAATGTGCTTTTGATCCATCAAGCTTTCGCAGGGCCAAAGGATCCGGGCGGAACACGCCATTTCGAACTTGGCCGAGATCTCGTCGCCAGAGGGCATATGTTCACGGTGGTGGCGAGTCCGTTGAGCTATATGACCGGTGCCCAACATGTGATCGAAGCCGGGCACGACAGCGAGGAGCAGCATGAAGGCATACGCGTCCTTCGGGCTCCCGTCGCTGGCACGCTCCATCGATCGTTCATCTGGCGCGCCGTCTCGTTCATCAGCTTTATGTTTTCGTCAATCTGGACGGCCTTGCGGGCTGGCCCGACTGACATCGTGATGGGAACGACGCCACCAATCTTCCAAGCGGTGTCCGCCTGGATAGTAGCTGCGCTCCGTAACCGGCCTTTGCTTTTGGAAGTGCGCGACCTGTGGCCTGAGTTCGCGATTGGAATGGGCGTCTTGCGTAATCCTCTGCTGATCTGGCTTTCAAGACGACTCGAGAACTTCCTGTATCGGCGCGCCTCGCACATTTTGGTTAACTCCCCAGCTTATCGCGATTACGTGATTACAAAAGGAGTGCCGCGGAACAAGGTGACGTTGATCTGCAACGGCGTTAACCCGGACATGTTCGATCCGGATGCGAGAGGGGAAAGCGTTCGACGCAAATGGAACTCGCAAGGCTCTTTCGTTGCGACGTATGCGGGCGCGTTGGGCGCAGCTAACGACATCGCTACTTTGCTGCGAGCGGCAGACCGACTTCGTGATCACCAGGAAATTCGCTTTATTCTCGTGGGAGACGGCAAAGAGAAACAGAATCTGGAGGCGCAGGCACGGAAGATGGAACTCCCGAACGTGATCTTTGCTGGCGCACATTCAAAATCCGAGATGCCCGGAATCCTGGCGGCTTCGGACGTATGCGTGGCTATTTTGCAGAACATTCCAATGTTCAAGACGACTTATCCAAACAAAGTTTTTGATTACATGGCTGCCGGCCGGCCCATCGTTCTCGCGATCGACGGAGTCATCCGGGACGTGATCGAGAAATCCGGGGGCGGTATCTTTGTGCCTCCCGGTGATGACGAAACGCTGGCGCATTCCATTCTTCAGTTAAGCATTGATCGGGATAAGGCGGCAGCTATGGGCGCCGCTGCGCGTCGCTACGTAATGAAGTATTTTAATCGAAATGATCAAGCCGAGCAATTTGCGCTATTGCTGGGGCGCGTGGCCGCAATGCCTTGAGGAGATGCAACGCAATTTGTATCGGCGGTTCGGCAAACGACTCTTTGACCTGATGGTCTCCCTGTCAGCCTTCGTTCTCCTCTTGCCGGTTCTAGCGGTTCTAGGGCTAGTCGTTCGGTTTCGCCTTGGTGCACCCGTGCTGTTCCGGCAAGTTCGCCCCGGCAGGAGTGGGCGGCCCTTCACAATTTACAAATTTCGCACCATGACCAACGCCCGAGATGCCTCCGGCGACCTTCTGCCAGATGCTCAGCGTCTTCCTCGTTTCGGTCAGTTCCTGCGCGCCTGCAGCCTGGATGAATTGCCGGAGATGATCAACGTCTTCAAGGGCGACATGAGTCTGGTGGGGCCACGCCCTTTGCTCATGCAGTATCTGGTGCGCTATAATCCGACCCAGATGCGACGCCATGAGGTCCTGCCGGGACTGACAGGCTGGGCGCAGATGAATGGCCGCAATGCTGTGACTTGGGACGAAAAATTTGATTTCGACGTGTGGTACGTCGACAACATGAGCTTCGCTCTCGACTTCAAAATCTTAATGCTGACGGTGAAGAAGGTGCTCACGCGGGAGGGGATTAGCGCGGGGATGCACGCGACGATGCCAGAATTTATGGGGAACCGACGATGAAACGCGTCGCGGTGCTTGGGGCAGGCGGGCACGCAAAGGTTGTCATCAGTGCCGTGCGTTCAGCTGGGGACGAAGTCGCGGCGGTCTTTGATGATGATCCGTCGCTGCAAGGTTCCACTGTGCTCGGGGCACTGGTCTGCGGACCAATCGCCATGATCAACACTCAAGCGTTCGATGCGGCGGTGATCGCGATCGGCGTTAACAAGATCCGAGAGAAGATCGCGAAGGCCTTTAAGCTTCCGTGGGCAACGGTGATTTCTCCTGCGGCCTGGCTTGATCCCTCGGTAAAGATCGGAGCTGGCACTGTTGTTTTTGCCGGAGCGATCATTCAGCCAGATTCAATGATTGGAGAACACAGCATCGTGAACACCGGCGCCACCATTGATCACGACTGTGTCATCGGCGATTTCGTTCATATCGCGCCGGGAGTGAATCTCGGGGGTAACGTAGCGCTGGAGGATGGAGTATTTCTCGGGATTGGAAGCGCGATTATCCCGGGGCGGCGCGTTGGACGGTGGACCACTGTCGGGGCTGGTGCTATCGTCCTCCGGGATATCGGACCGCAACAAATCGCTTACGGCGTTCCAGCGAGGACAAGGTCTGTATAATGGACGCACCCCAAATCTCTAAGAGCGCGTTGCCCCCACGGATCTATCTCTCTTCCCCGCACATGGGAACAGAGGAACTGGAACTCGTGAAGGAAGCTTTCGCGTCTAATTGGATTGCTCCCCTCGGGCCACATGTCGATGCGTTCGAGCATGAGCTGGCGAACTACGTTGGAATGCCGCACGCCGCTGCGCTCTCATCAGGTACGGCGGCATTACATTTGGCGCTCCGACTTCTGGGCATCAAACCGGGAGATGCAGTCGTCTGCTCGACTTTCACCTTCAGCGCCAGTGCGAATCCCATTCTTTATGAGGGAGCGCGGCCTCTGTTCGTCGATTCTGATCCGACCAACTGGAATATGGACCCAGAGCTTCTCTGCGAGGCTCTCAAAGATTGTGCGGGGCGCGGAAAGCTGCCGCGAGCAGTCATCGTGGTGGATCTCTACGGGCAGTGCGCAGATTACGATCGAATCCTGCCTATTTGCGCCGAATACGGCGTGCCGGTGATTGAGGACGCCGCCGAAGCGCTCGGCGCCACCTATCGCGGAAAGAAGGCGGGCACATTCGGCCGATGCGCGGTTTTCTCGTTCAATGGCAACAAGATCATCACGACCTCCGGAGGCGGAATGCTCGTCTCAAATGATCGGGAGATGGTCGAACGTGCACATTTTCTCGCGTCCCAGGCTCGTGATCCAGCCCCGCATTACCAGCACTCTCACGTCGGCTATAATTATCGGCTGAGCAATGTTCTCGCCGCGATCGGACGGGGACAGTTGCGTGTTCTGCCCGACCGGATTGCTGCTCGCAGACAGAATAATGAGACATACAAGAAAGCGCTCGTGCGTTGCGCAGGCATAGAGTTTATGCCGGTAGCGTCATACGGAGAGCCCAACTACTGGCTTACCTGCATCACGATTAATCCGGCAGTATTTGGCGCAGGCCGCGAAGAGATCCGGCTGGCCTTGGAGAAAGAAAACATCGAGGCGCGCCCGGTCTGGAAGCCTCTCCACCTACAGCCGATCTTTGCGGAGGCCCGCTGCTTTGGCGGCAGGGTCTCTGAGGAAATCTTCGAGGACGGGTTGTGCCTTCCGAGCGGCTCGAATCTTTCCAGCGAAGATCTCGAACGAGTGGTTGATATAGTCGAGGCAGTTGGGCGGAACGCCTGATTCGCAGCGAAAGGTGGCCACGCCTTTTGGGGCGTGCGCGGCCCGCAGGGCCGGTAGTTACATGTTCTGGCCCTGCGTGCCCCGAGAGATAATTCGTCAGAAGGCCCAAGCACCTAACTAATATTCGCAATCGCCGTAGAATATACTTGCGGGGGTGCGGCCAGCCCTCATGCTATAGTTCGCAGTTTGTGTCTCGATCACGGCTCGGGAATTCTAGGAATACTGGATGAGTGCAGCACTTCGATTGAAAAAGGCCCTTCAGCGGCCTGTTCTCCTGGTCCTGATCTACTCAAGCATTTTCATTCTGAGTCTGGCGCTTTCCTATGCAATCAGGTTCGACTTCGACGTTCCGGCGAATTATGCCAGCCAACTTGTCATCGTGTGTCTGTGGATCCTCCCGGTGAAACTCATCGCGCTTCGACTGTTCGGGCACTTCAACGAGTTGCTCAGCTACTTCAGCACACCGGACCTGCGTCGAATTTTGGCTGGAGTGACCAGCAGTTCACTAATACTCCTCGCGGCGCGAATATTTAGTGTCGATCGCTTTGCGGTGCCGCGAGGGGTGATTCTGACGGATTTCGTGCTTTCGATAGCGGGAATTTGCACCATCCGTCTTGGGCTACGCTTCTTTCGCGAAACATACTTAGGAAAGCGAAAGCGACCCACTCGCAGCTTGCGCCAGGTAGCTATTGTGGGAGCTGGCGATGTGGGCGCCGCACTTGCGCGTGAGTTGATCTCCAAGAGCTGGCTGGGGATGCACCCCGTCGCTTTTTTCGACGACTTCAAAACCAGGTTTTCCAGTGTCCATGGTATTCCTGTACTGGGTTACCCCGAGGGTCTGCTTGACGCAAAATTGAACTTCAAATCGAAGCTTGGCATCCAGGAGGTGATCATCGCGATGCCGTCGGCCCCGGCCAAGCGTATCGGGGAAGTGGTGAAGATTCTGCAAAAGGCGGAGCTGAAGATGCAAACTGTGCCTTCGATGGCGCAGCTCGCTAGCGGCCAGGTCAAGGTAATCTCCCTGCGCGCGGTGGCGATCGAGGACCTACTCGGCCGGGCCATGGTAGAGATCGACAGCGCCAACATCCATCGTATTCTTGCGGGGCAGGTTGTGATGGTAACCGGCGCAGGCGGCAGCATCGGCAGCGAACTCTGCCGGCAGATCGCGGCATTCGATCCCGCGAAGCTTCTGCTCGTCGAGCGTTCAGAGCCACAGTTGTTTGCCATCGAACAGGAACTCCTGGAGAGCGGAACGACGGCCGCGCTTGTGCCGCTCGTGGCCGACATTCTCGAGATATCACGGATGGATCAGATATTCCGGCAATTCGCGCCGGACACTGTTTTCCACGCCGCGGCGCACAAACATGTGCCGATGATGGAGCATCAGCCTGCCGAGGCAGTGAAGAACAACTCCATCGGGACCGCGCATCTGGCTACGCTTTCGGCGCACCACGGCGTCAGCCGATTCGTACTCATCTCGACTGACAAAGCGATTAACCCCACCAGTGTGATGGGCGCTAGCAAGCGCCTGGCCGAGATGTTCCTACAAGGGCTCTCGGCGAGCGGAGACAGCAGCACGAAATTCATGGCGGTGCGCTTCGGGAATGTTCTCGGCTCTTCAGGCAGCGTCGTCCCGATTTTCACGCGACAGATTGCCGTGGGCGGTCCGGTAACGGTCACGCACGCGGAAGTGACGCGGTACTTCATGACGATCCCCGAGGCGACGCGGCTCGTGCTTCAAAGTGCCGCGCAGGGCGAAGGAGGCGAAATCTTCGTCTTGGATATGGGGAACCCGATCAAGATCATTGATCTAGCCCGCCAAATGATCGAGCTAAGCGGATTGGTGCCAGGTTCCGACATTGAAATTAGCATTACTGGGCTGCGGCCGGGCGAGAAGCTTTACGAAGAACTAAGTCACAAAGGGGAAAATCTCAGGCCAACCGATCATCCGAAGATCATGCGATTTGTGACTGAGCCTTTGCCCCACGCTTTCGTGAAAACGGCGATTGAGGAGTTTGTCCGGTGCATCAACACTGCCGAGCCAGAGCGGATCAAAGAGATGTTGGAGTCGCTGATCCCAGAGTATCAGCCGTTTGTTATGGATAGAAGTCTGAGAACAGAGGTCGGAAGTCAGGGAGACGAAGGCCGAGAGTTATCGGTTACGCTGCCGCCGAAGGCGACAGCGAGTTAGCAGTTATCGGGGCGCTGACGAAGGGGCGGGGGGAGTGGAAGTCAGAAGTCGGAGGTCAGAAGTCACAGGTCGGAAGTCGGAGAGCGGAAGGAGGAAGGAGGAGGAATGAGCAGTCAGACAAGGACCAAACAGCTCGGCTCAGCGAAGGATCTTATTGTTTACAAATCCGCATATGAACTTGCGATGGAAATCTTCGAATTGAGCAAGCGTTTTCCTGCTGAGGAAAAATACGCGTTAACAAGCCAGATCCGTCGTTCATCGCGATCGGTTTGTCTGAACCTCCGCGAGGCTGGCTCCGCCCCGTAGTTTAGCATGTTCTACGTCTATGCCATTCAGAGCGTTGTGACCTCACGTGTCTACGTCGGCCAAACACAGGACATGGGCCGCTCGGCTGTTGGCACACAATGCGGGCGTTGTTCGTTCCACGAAGCAGGATCGTCCGTGGAGGCTGCTTAAGACTGATCCGTGTGAAACGCGCGGGAATGCACGCTGGCTTGAATTTTCGCTTAAATCATCGCGTGGTAGGAGGGCAAAATGGTTGCGACACTGAAGAGGGGCTACCCTCCGGCCTGGAAGTCGAACGGGCTGGAAGCGGCGCCGGAGGGGGCCAAGCGACGCTATGAAGCACATTTCGTAAGTAAAATAACCGACTGCGACGGCCTCCGGCTCGGAGCCTACCCGCCGGGGCGTAGGCCCCTCTTGGCCGGAGGCGCCTCGGAGAGCGAGAATAGCGAGACTGATTCATCGCTCGATTTCGCAAAGGAATGCGGCTACATCTCAACCGAACAACACAAGACCCTTACAGCGACTTGCTCTGAGATTGGCCGGATGCTTGGCGGAATGATAAAGAAGTCTGAAGCCTTCCTGATCCCCGGCGCTGACCTGTGACCTCTGATGTCTGTACGTTGCTCCGCAACGCCTCAACGTCGCAATTTTTCTCGCCTAACCCGACGACGCATGCCATCTTTGGAATTGATGAGTGTAAGGGAAATCATCGCTGAATTGCCGAAACTCTCCGACCAGGAACGAGAGATGGTTTTGGAGAAGCTGGTCAATCTTGAGACAGGCTTTGAACCAACCCCGGCGATGTCGGAAGCGATCCGTGAAGGTCTTAGCTCTTTGAACGAGAAGAAAACTTATTCAGCGGCGGATCTGCGCTCCCGAATTGCCGCATGGACTGCGCGGACGCCGGAGGCGACAGCGAGTTATTCGTTATCTGTTATTAGTTAATGGGGCGCTGACGCTGGGGCGCCAGCGGGTTGTCAGTTACTAGTTATCAGGGCAATGAACCGGCCAGCAGCCACGTCGATTAGGGCGCTGACGCCGAAGGCGACAGCGAGTTATCGGTTAATCGTTATCGGGCACGGATGGCGCAGTCTTGTCGGCTCGTTTTAAATAGTTCATGTATCCGTTCAATAGTTTCACGGCGTGGTGTACGAGATCTCTTCCGCGAACAAGCAAGGCTTCAGAGAGTAGGTTTTCGTCATGTGCTGTGATCAAATGATCGAGCACTTCCCAACACGACCCCCGTGCATTGCTACAAAACTTCGCGTTGTCGAGGTAATGAAATCTACCGTATCCCTCGGAAACGTTCGCCGTTGTGGAACGTGCGGCGCGCAGCAACTGGTCGCCTAATCGGTAGCGCTCTTCTTTCGGCAACGCTGGCACAACCTCCTTTGCGATAAATAATCGTAATGTTCGGCACTGCTTCCAGCATTCCAAGTCTTCGAAAGTTCTAAGGGGAGAGCGACTCATTGATCGAGTTTATCAGACCGAAGCACGCAAACAAGGCACGGTTGCGTAACTGGCCCTAATAACCGATAACTGATCTCCGATAACCACCTCTGACTTCTGATGTCTGACATCTGTACGCCGCTCCGCAACGCCGCTCGCTGGCTCTTCCTAGCGGCGCTGGTGTACGCCCCTTGGGCGTATGGCTGCACCACGGCGGCGACGATTCGAGGGCTGAACATCATTCTCGGGGTTGCACTGGCGCTCTGGGTCGTCGCGCGTTTAACCGGTTATTGGTTATCGGTTAGAGGTTATGGGGCCTTCGCAAAGCGAAGGGGTTATCAGTTATCGGTTAAAGGGGACAGGAAAAAGGCCGGGCAGCTTCCTCCCACTAACGAGGAACTGATAACAGATAACCGGGTGCGTTCCGTTGCGGAACGCACCGATAACGAGGAACCGATAACAGATAACAGCGTGCGTTCCCGCACGCGTCCCCCCGATAACCAAGAACTGATAACAGATAACCACGCGCGTTCCCGCGCGTCCCCCAATAACCAACAACAGATAACCGATAACCAGCAGCAGCGGCGCTGGGCGCTGCTCGCGCCCTGCGCGTTGCTGCTGCTGCTCGGCTGGTGGATGACGCTCAATGCGCGGTGGATCTACGACGCGGAGTTTTTTCTTTTTATTCCGCGCGCGGCGCTGTTCGGAGTTGGTCCAGGTTCGGTGGATTACTCAATCAGCGTTGCCTGGATGCTGCGCGCGACTTTGCTTTTTGGTGTGGTGTTGTTTGCAGCGGAGCTTTCGCGCGATCCGGTTTGGCTGATGCGGCTTTGGTGGATCATCGCGCTTGCGGGAGGATCGATTGCCCTTCTCGGTCTCATTCAGAAGGCGACGGGAGCTGGGATGATTTTCTGGCAGAGGCCGGGCACCGGGAATTTGACGACGTTCTTCGCGACCTATTACGCACACGGCAACGCAGGCGCCTATCTCAACCTTGTTTTGCCGGCTGCAATCGCGTTGGCGCTACGCGGTTTCGTGAGGAAAAGCGCACCATTGATCCGGGCAGTTTCCCTGGTGCTATGCCTGCTTCTCGTGGTGGCAGTCGTCGCAAATACGTCGCGTGGGGGCCAGGCGGTGGCTGGGTTGCTCGTCGTCGCTCTGACGATTTGTCTGCTCGACATCTTGTTTTCCCGGGTGCGGAGGATGGAAAAGAAGACGTTGCTGTTGGCAGCGGGAGTGATCGCGTTCGCGCTCCTGGCGATTGCCGGGGCGAGTCATCTGGACCAGTCGTTAGGTCGATGGCACGAAACGGAGAACAAGCTCGAAAGCAATAGCCGTTGGCTGGCTTCACGCGCGGCATTGCGAGCCGTTGGCGATGCCGGGTGGCTCGGGTTCGGACCGGGAACTTTCCGCGTAGTATTGCCTTACTACACGAACGGGCTGGGACCGAAAGTTGGAGGGATATGGCGTTTCCTCCACGAAGATTACCTCCAGACGCTCATGGAATGGGGCTGGATTGGGAGCGCGTTCTGGGCGCTCCTGTTTTTCGGGAGCATTTGCGTCGCAGTGCGAACCCTTCGCCGGAGCCGTGATATCCCGTTGAGCGGGAGGCAGCGCCTCTTCCTGACGGCTGTAGTGCTGGCGCTAGCAGGAATCGCACTACACGCGCTCGTCGATTTCCCGCTTCAGATTGCGTCACTGCAGCTATACGTAGCGACGTATGTGGGCATCTGCTGGGGGAGCAGCAGATGGAATTAGAAAGGCTAAAGTAGAAAGTAGAACGGCAGCAAATGGAAGTAGAAAGGCTAAAGTAGAAAGTAGAAATGGAGAAGGACCTTGAGCAACGCACCAAGAGATTTGCGCTCGCTGTGCTAGATTTCGCTTCTCATATCCGTCGGGATCGAGCCGCAGATATTCTCGTGAAACAGCTGATCCGCTCGGCGACGTCGATCGGCGCCAATTACCGTGAAGCAAATCGAGGAGTGTCGCGTGCTGATTTCACAAATAAAATAGGCATTGTCCAGAAGGAGGCCGCCGAAACTCAATACTGGATTGAGTTGCTGATAGAATCTGGGATCAGCAAGACCAATTCATCAGCAGACCTGCACAAGGAGTCGACGGAACTTCTCGCGATATTTACAACAATCGGAAAGAAGCTGAAAAAGTAGGTGGAGCCCTTTTCTACTTTCTAATTTACCCTTTCTAATTGCTTCCCGACTACTTCTCGCGCGAGCGCTTCTTGCCTCCGTCACTTCCATACGGTCCTGAATACGCTCCTTCACCGGTGCCGTAGCCGTGCGAGGCATAGTAGTAGTAATAACCGGAGCCGCGATTGCTGGGAAGACGATTCAAGACGATGCCGGCCGGGCGTCCGCCCGCGCCGGTGACCATGCCGAGCGCGCGTTGCACTGCGTGGCGCGGGGTATGGCTGGCGCGGACAACCATGCAAACGGTTTGCACGAGCGGAGTCATGAGGAGGGTGTCGCTCACGGCGAGAATGGGCGCGCTGTCGATGACGACGCGGTCGAAGAGACGCGCGGCCTCGGCGATGAGCTTTCCGAATGAGGGACCGCTGAGCAGCTCCGCGGGATTGGGGGCGCGGCGTCCGCCGGTCAGGACCGAGAGTTTGCCACCCGTTGAGGTGAGGACTCCCGCTTCGCCGTTCGCGGCCACGGGATCGAACGCGCCAGCGGAGACAGATCGAGCAGCGGCATTCAGATCTATGCCACCCACGAGGCACTCTACCATGCCGGGCCGATCCTCTTCCGCGCCATTGCCACCATCGGCGGGAAGGAAGATCTTGTGCAAGCTCGGGCGGCGCAGATCGCCGTCGATGAGGAGAACACGAAATCCCTGCTGCGCGAGCGCGAGTGCGTAATTCGCGCTGGTGAAACTTTTCCCCTCGTTAGGCAAAGCGCTGGTAAAGAGAAACACTTTGCGCTCGGCCTCCGGTCCAAGGAGTGAGAGCGATGCGCGCAGGTTGCGGAAGGCTTCGGCGGCAGGGCCTTCCGGCGCCTCAACTATGAGACGAAAGTTGTCGGTACGCGGCGAAGCGCTCCCTTCGGTCGTGTTGGCCGCCTCCGCTTTCTTTACCTCCGGAACCGCGGCGAGCACGGGCAAACCAAAGTGTGCCTCTGCCTGATCCACCGTCTTGATCGAGCGATCGAGTACATCGGAGACATAGACAAACGCGAGTCCGAGCATAAGTCCACCGAGCAGACCAAGGGGAATCGCCTTCGAAGGACTCGGACTAACCGGCGCTCCAGGAAGCGGCGAATGTTCGATCACGGTCACGGCATTCGTCTTCACATCCTTGGTCAGATTCGTATCTTTGATTTGACGAAGCACGCTTTCGTAAAGCGCGCGGTCCGTCTCCGCTTGTCGGGCCAGCTCGTGGTAACCAATCGCTGCTTTGTTCAATGCTACCGCGGCTTTCTCCTGCTCCTGGGTCGCGACAGTCAAGTTTGCTTCCGTGGCGCGCGCTTGTTCCAGCATGCTCTGCAAGACAGCGGGCTGCGCTATGACTGCGCGTTTGAGAGCTTCCTTCGCCTCTGAGAGGGCGGCGCGGGCCGCCATCATTTTCGGATGTTTGTCTTTGTAGCGCTGAGCGAGTGCTGCCACCGCAGTTTCCAATTGCGCGACGTCGCGCCGGCGATCGTTTACAGCCGCTGCGGCAGCGATACTTGGAATCGCGAGAAGCGCATCGACGTTGTCGCCGAGTTGTTCTATCTGCTTAAGCTCGCTTTCCAACCGGATGCGATCGGCCTTCGCCGCGGTCACTTTGCTCGTTAATTCCTGCAGCTTGTCTTCTATCAGACCGCCGCGACTTGTTCCAGAGCCAGCGCCCGGCTGACTCCCGGTGGACGTAGTCCCGCCGCCAAGTTGAAGGGCGTCGGGTGTCTTCGCCTTGTAATCCGCCACCGCTGCCTCACTCTTTTGCAGGTTGACCTTCAGCCGTTCCTCTTCTTCCAGCAAATAACTAAGCGTCTCCTGATTCGAGCCCGCACGTCTTTCGATCGAACTGCGGATATATTCCCGTCCGACCGCCTCAGTCAGCCGTTGCGCGAGCATCGGATCCCGGTTGGTCACAAAAAGATCAATCAAACGGGTGCCGCGACGAATGACCGGTTTGACCATCCTGGAGAGGGCGCCAGCGAGGGCTTCCTCCAACGGTGAGAATGTCGTTTCCGTCCGGCCGGCAGTTGGAGTGGCCGAGTCGGCAGGTCGTGTCGGACTCGGTGTGACCTTGGCAACTTCTTTATCCGCAGTCGTTCCCAGAAACGCGCGACCGCCGTCGTCTGCCAGACCCTCCGCCCGGATAACGCGGGCAAGCAACGTGCGGTTGACCAGATTCTGTTCGATGGTGCGCATCGCTTCCTGACTGGAAAGAAAGGCCGAGCGTATTCGAGTCGAAGAATCTTCGGTCGTGACGGGCGATGACTCTTGGACGTCGACTTCCAGAACCGTGTGGCCCTGATAAAGTTTTGGCGTCCGCGCGAGATAACCAAGACCGAGGAAGAGACCAGCCAAGACGCAGAGGGCAACGATCCAAAGCTTTTCCAGGAGTGAGTGCCAGAAGTGCCGAAAATCGAATGCGCGCCGCTCGCCCGAAGGATCAATCGACGTACCGGTGGTAGTCGAGAAGGTCGGGACCGGTGCAGCTGCGATCGGCGCGCGCGGGGGAGTGAGTGGAGCGGAACTAATCATCTGCGGTAAAGATTACAAAAAACCTGGATGCTGGCCCGCATCCTCGCACGTTTCGTGACGCTTTGAAATGGAAGAGGGTTCTGCGAGCGGCACGCGTCAGAAAATACTTTCACCGACCGTGATCGTGTCGCCCGGTTCCACCTTAAAGCTGCCGCCCGCACCGCGAGCCAGCTTCTTCCCATCCACTCGCATAACCTGTTCACCGCGCGCGTCTTTCCGTCGCACACTAATTCGCTCTGGCGCGGCGATACGGGTGTAGCCGCCCGCCATCCCGATGGCTTCGAGCAGATCAATCCCACTCGGGCTTCCTTCGGGCATCTCGAAGCTTCCCGGTCTATTGACTTGGCCCAGGACAGTGAAGCGGCGCTTGGCAAAGCCCAAAAGGGTGACGTTTACTTTGGGATGGACGAGATAATCCCGCGCGTAAAGCTCGGTCACTCGCGCTGTTGCCTGGGTAAGGTTGAGGCCGGCTAAATGGACTGAACCAACGAGGGGCAAACTGACATTGCCTTCTGCATTTAAGCGCGCGGCGGTTTTCAAATCGTCTTCGCCGAACACTTCGACGGCGATGGAATCGTTGGCGCTGAGTTGATATCCGCTCGGCGCACTGACGGCGGCAGCGGAATTGTTGCTGCTTGAAGTGGAAGAAGTCGCCGGCGGCTTCGAGAATTCCGCGGCAGTATTCGATGACGGGTTTGGCGGGCTCGTCTGAGCGAAAGTCAGCGTTATCGCCGACAGCGTCAGCAAGAGCACGATAATCGAGTTAAGCGGCTTACGCACGGGAAGAGGTTTGAATCAGGAACCCAGGAAAAACTGATCCACAACTGTAGCCTGGCAGGAGCTTGCGCGGAACCAGGATCAGAAGGTGACGGAGGCCCTGACTCCAACCTGATTGTCGCGAAAACTGAAGTTAGCGGCCGCGCTATTGTTTTGCCGATGCAGATAATACGCTCCCACGGTCAACCACCTCGTGACCATCACATCCACGGCCGGCTGGACGAAATAGTAATTGTCGGTGCGCGTGGCATTGACTCCGTCCAGGGTGGCGAAGTAATCGTCATTTTCGTATCCCGCCGTCAGCCCGAGAAAAAACCGCTGGCACAACCGCTGGCGCGCTCCGAAAACAATGCTGCTCGCGGTGTAGTCCTGCGCGGCGAAGACAGCAGAATTAAACGTCCGGCGAGAGCCGCGCAAAGAAAGGGTCGTGCCATCGAACGGTTGATAGGTCGCGCCGAGCTCGAAAACGGGCGAAATATGATCGCTTGCGGAACTATTATCGAACTGGCGGAATTCGACGCCGCCCGTTGCATTCAAGCTGATCTTTCCAGTAACCTGATAGGTGAAGCGCGCGTTGACCTGCTCAAAGGTCTGATCGGGACTGGGTGCATCGACCCAATTGTGGCCACCGGTGCCCCCGAGTCCGACCACCAGCTTCGGGCTGTAGTTGTAATTGAAGAAGAGGTTGCCGTTGAACGATTCGGAACTGATGAGGTCCGGGAAATCCCAGACGTTGTACTGCACTCCGCCGCTCAGGAATGTCTTGCTGCTCAAGTCGTAGCTGAAGTTTGCCAGTGTGTTGTAAATATTTACGTGCGTGTTCCCACCGGCATCAAGATTCAGTGCGGGGATTCCAGCAGTGTTAGTGGAAGTAAGCGCGGTCAGGTTTGAGCCCTCGAGCAGTTGGACATCCTGGCTGAAGGTCAGCGTAAGCCGGCTGAAGCGATACTGGCCTTCCAATCTAAAGAGATGCTGAACAGCGTTCGAGTCCGAATGATCGGCAAAGAGGAAGATGCTCGGCGCGTAATCGAACCGGATGTAATTCTCCTGGCGCCCGACAATGTCGCCGAAACCGAGCGTGATGCCGGGCTCAATCGCAAGGTAGTAATCGCTGACGCGATTCGACGCCCGCAGAAAGATATTATCGTCGTAGACGCCACGAATCGTCAGGCGGAACCCGTATTGAAATCGATGCGGCGTGGCGGAGATGCTCGTGCCGTCGCCGCGCACTTCGATGCTGGGCTTGGAGTCCGAGACGCTGTTCTTACCGTCGCCAAGGACTTCGCTGCTGGGAGGCCCTTCGGCGGGCGGCGTTAGGGCAACTTCGTTCGCGGGTTGATGGCTTGCGTCGGCTAGCGTCAAAGGCGCGGGCTCGATCGGTGTGTAAACATCCTGCGCCGGCAGGGGAGCAGCGGCCAGGAGCGATCCGCACGTGATCGCGCAGGCGAGTCGCTTAGGGAGGGAGTAGGCTGGTGGAGGGACCATGAAAGGGCAGCAGCGTTGGAGTTCGGACCGAGCTTAGGGATTTTCCGGCGTGTTGACGCCCCCGGCACCAATGTTAGCTGGGTTGATCGTGCCAATCGCCGAGCTGTTGATATTGCCGGCATCGACTCCCGGCGGACGGAAAAACGCGGTTTCGGTTTCCGTTTGACCGGCCGCGGCCAGGATGCATTCGCGTGCAAACGGATAGGCCGCGATGGCGGCACGCACGATCGCTTTCTTTGCATCCGGTGCGGCAGCGATGGCGGCGCGAATAATCGGATCAAGGCATTCGCAATAAACGTCGTTCACGTTACGCCGATGAGCCTTGAACGCCGCGATGGTGATTTCCGAAGCGAGATCAGGCCGCAGTTTCACCGCGGCTGTCACATAGGGCGCGATGTCCTTGCATTTTTTGCGAATCACCACCGAGGAAAACGCTTGAGTAAACGTGGCCGCATCGGCCTGCTTTACGGATGGCGCTCCGGCTGCGGCAACCGCGCGGGAAATCTCGTCAGATGGCGAGGCCTGAGCGGGAGCAGTGAAAAAGCCGGTGACGGCAATAACGACCGCGAGAAATGCAGCAGCGGAAAATCGCCGTGCGATCAGATTTTTGTGATTCATAAGGGTGGGGATTGTGGTGGTAAACGTGCAATAAGTGTGCCTTCACAGTATCGCAGTGGCGAGATTGTGGGGTTTATCTAACCAGACGCAAGCATAAATCTTGAGGTTGGCATAAAATAAAGACACTGGGCAAACGCGCGTCACGTGGGCAGTGCGCTAATGTATTCGCCACGGTGCCGGCGCATTGCGTGCTGCTGTTTCGAGCTCCTCGAGATACTGGGCGGAATCAAGGGCCGCGATCACTTCCCGTTGCGCCGCAGCATCTTCCGAGGCCGGAATCGCATCTGCCACCGCGTGATCGCTTAATTTCCGCTCGCAATAGTATCCCGCGAGGATCGACGTGGAAAACGTGGGAGCATAGCTCCACCTCAACTCGCCGCGAATGCACAGCACGCGAATCGACTCGCGGTTTAGCACCACGGAAAAAAGGGAGCCAGGGCTCGCGACGATCGTTCCCGCCGCCTCCGTGTTGATTTTCAACTCGGACCGCGCTGAGCCTGCGCCAGGAAGAAAAGCGTGGATTCGTCCTTCGCCAAGCCGAATAGTCGCCAGCCGCGACTTCATCGCGTCCCCGGTTTCATCGCCATCCTTGGAGACGCGCAGCTTCTCAATTTGCAGGCCCGCCGGACCGAAGCACTGAAGATAAATTCCGGGCGTCAGGCAAAGAGCGGCCGAACTGTCCGTGAGGACGCGAATTTCGTCGCCCGCCGCAAACTGGATGCCAGCTGAAAGCGGACGGGAGCGATCCGCCTTCGTTCGTTGGCTGGCGACAGCGGTTCCCTCGACCCGGAAAACCGATCCGAGAACCGTTTCTCCGTCGTTTCGGCTGCAGGCCGAAAGCAACAAGCCAAGGAGCAGAACGCTCGGCCACGGGAAATCAGCGCGCGTCCTGTGCCCTGCCGTCCTCATCGCAAAAAAACCATCGCATTTCCGAGATCCACCTTGCGTTCTGGTTAACGAATATCGGCGGCGAGGACGAGATAAATTCGAGCCCCGGCATAAGTTGAGCTCGCTTGGCTTTTGCAAAAGCCGGACGTTGTCGTTCCGATCGTGGGCTGTCAACGCCTCATCAGTTCGAAGAAGCGCTGGCGGCTCTCGAGCTGCTCTCTCAAGTCACCGGCAAATTCGAACGCACCAAGGCGGATTGTTGTTGTGCGTTGCTGATGCAGCTTCCGTGCTGCACCGCATGACAAAAAATGAGGCGGCGTGCTTCATGAGTTGCCATGAATTAGATTATCGCGGCGTGCTGAATCTACTGGTAACAGCGTAGTGCGCCGGGACCCTCACCGAGTTGACCGAGTTCGGACGAAATCGCCATTTCATGAAACTCCTCACAAGCTCGCCATCCAAACCGGGGTGCCCGGTTGATTGAAGTTTCTCTACCTTCTCCACAGTCCCATCGCTGCGCACAGCCAGCAGGAAAACGCCAAGCTTAAGGTGCCAGTTAATCCTCGTCCGCGTCCCAGGCGGAAAAGTTGCGTGAAGAATAAGAGGCTTGAGCTGTTGGGCCGACAGGGTCTTGCCGCCTGGAGTAGTAGCGGCGAAAAGAAACTGCTCAACGGCGTCAACCGAACTTAGATTTACGGAAAGAGCGACGCCTTTACCGGCAGAGCCAATCTTCATATCAACCTCCGCATCCTCGCCGCGCTTCAGATCGGTAAATCCCTGGGCCACTCCATGGCGAGCGATCTTGGTTTGGTCTGTGACGCTGAAAATGTAGGTTCTCTTCTCGGCATTGAGTGTGAAAGTCCGCGCCGTCGCGTCCACGGCCTGGATTCTTCCACGAAAGACAAAGACTTTGCTGGTTGCGGCCAGAGCTTCCTGCCTCGCGACGATCGCAAACAGCAGGGAGAACACCAGAAGAAAGCGGGGGATAATTTTCATCGTCGTGAGGGAAGCTCTTGTATGAGAAAGCCGGCTGAGAAGAAAGCGAAATCTACTCCTCAGCGTTCATAAAAGGCATTCAGGGTCAGAGCCAAGTATTGAAACATAATCCTCGGGCGACTTGATAGCTGCGGATGTGGCCTGATGCCGCCTGCTCACGGAAGACTCCGGAGCTCGCTTGCGCGAACCAAGCGGATGGTGCTAGACAATCGGCATTCGCAAATCGAACGTCGCAAATCTCGACCGTCCCCGTAGTTCAACGGATAGAACGAGGGTTTCCTAAACCTTAAATGCGAGTTCGATTCTCGCCGGGGACAGGCGCGATACCGGAAAGCGGATTGCGGAAACCGGAAAGACAGACTCGATACCGGATACCGGAGAGATTGTCGCGGGCTCCATTCCCGACGGGGACAGAACCGAAACCGGAAACCGGATTGCGGCCTCCTGCGCGCCAAAGCCGCTACGGCGGCGGAGCGAGACCGGAAAGATTGTCGCGGGCTTTGTCTCTGTCGCACCGCTTGTGTGACACCGTGCGCGGCGGATACCGTCAATGTGAAAGGCTTACCGAGTGGCAAATCAGGCCTGGCACTTTCGCCAGAGCCACATCATTCGTCCAGAGTTCCACACCGAATTCCATGGCCGTCGCGCAAACGGCAGCGTCAGGCAGCTTGAGGTGTTCTTCTCTTCGAAGTTGCACAGCACGCGCGCGGATCGACGGCGTCAGTTCACAGATGACAATTTGCCGGAGGAATTCGCGGACATTCGTTTCTTCTTGAACGGTGAGTGACGGCCAGGCCAGAAGTTCCATTTCCGTAATTACCGACACGCCGGTAGCTGCCAGTGGGAAGTGGCGCGGTCATCCGGCCGCCTAGCAAATAAAGTGCGACGTTGGTATCGAGTAAGCCGGTCATTCCCACTCGCCGCGGACGCGGCGCTGCCATGCCAGCGGGTCTTCGGACAATCGCAGCGCCCCGGCGAACTCCGCTAGATTACCTGGACGCTTCGTCTCTTGCTCGCCATTCACCCTCGATGCCAGAAATTGAAGTAATTTCTGCTTTTGCTCGAGCGGCAACGCATCAGCCGCCGCCTCGATTTCAGCGAGTCTGCTCATGAGTTCCATTATGACCTCGAGCGAAGAGCATCGCAACAAGACATGGCCGCAATATGAGAGAGAGTGGGCACCGGTGTCGCCACGACGTTCTCGAAATCGGAAAGCGGATTGCGGAGACCGGAAAGACAGAATCGATACCGGATACCGGAAACCGGAGAGATTGTCGCGGGCTTCGTCCATTGTCGAATGCGCCTTGTGATTTAAAAAACCGGAGGGTAGCCTTCGCGCTGGTTCGATGACTCGATTCGCTCGCTCACGTGGCAGGTGCCATCAAAGAAAAACACAACCCAATGAAAACAAGATTGCTATTCGTTATTCTCTTTTCTCTCGCTTGCCACCCATCGGTCGCGGACGCGCAAAAACCTGCATCCGAACAGAAGCCAGACGTCTCGGATAAGGCGTTAATCACCAAGGACGCGCCAGACGCGCAGAAAAACCCGTCGCCCAAAGCGGCTGAGACTAGGGCGGCTAAACAATACACGATCGAGCAGTTCATGGATACGACGCGCCTCGGCGGGAGTTCGTTCTCGGCCGACGAGAAGTCGATTCTCTTTCACAGCAACAAGACCGGCATCTTCAATGTCTATACCATGCCCGCCTCCGGCGGCGCGCCCAAACAGCTGACCAACTCGACGAAGGAGAGCACCTATGCCGTCTCCTACTTTCCAGCGGACGCGCGCTTTCTTTACCGTTACGACAAAGGCGGGAACGAGAACGAGCACCTTTACCTGCGAGAGCTGGACGGCACTGAGCGCGACCTGACACCGGGCGACAAGACAAAGGCCCGCTTCCTCGACTGGAGCCACGATCGGAAGTCGTTCTTCTTCGCCACGAATGCTCGCGACGCGCGCTACTTCGATATCTTCGAAATGAGCATCGCCGGCCTCAAACCGGCGCTCATTTACAAGGATGAAACCGGCTACGATTTCGGCGCCATCTCGAACGACAAGCAATTCATCGCTTTTGGAAAGACTGGCGGCTCTCCGGCAGACTCGGACGTCTATCTCTACAAGACGGCGACAAAGGAGATGAAGCACGTCACTCCGCATAAAGGGGACGTAGCCAACTCGCCGGAAGCGTTCGACCCGAAATCGAAATACCTCTACTTCCTTTCGAACGAAGGCGGCGAGTTCATGTACGTCGCGCGCTACGACCTGAAAGGGGGCAAGCGCGAGGTGGTCGAGAAGGCGCCGTGGGACGTTTCCTACACCTACTTCTCGCACAACGGCAAATACCGCGTCGTCGCCACGAACGAGGATGCGCGCACGAAGATCAAGATTTACGAAGAGGCCACAAAGAAACTTGTCCCGCTGCCCGTTCTTCCCGAAGGCGACATCACCGGCGTCAACATCTCGCCGGGCGAAACAAAAATGGCCTTCTACCATGATGGCGCGCGCTCGCCCGCGAACCTCTTTGTTTATGACTTTGCCACCAAAAAGTTGGCGAAACTGACAGAGAGCATCAACCCTGAGATCAACCCGGCCGATCTCGTCGAATCGCGGGTCGCCCGTTACAAATCTTTCGACGGGCTGGAGATTCCCGCCATTCTCTACACGCCGCACGAGGCCAGCCCGCAAAAGAAATTGCCCGCGCTCGTCCGGGTGCACGGCGGCCCCGGCGGACAGGCGCGCATGCCCTACAGCGCTTCGGTGCAGTTCCTCGTGAACCACGGCTACGTCATCCTGGATGTGAACAACCGTGGATCGAGCGGCTACGGCAAAACGTTTTTCACCGCGGACGACGGCAAACACGGGCGTGAACCGTTGTGGGATTGCGTCGAGGCGAAGAAGTATCTGGCGTCCCTCGGATACGTTGACCAATCAAAGATCGGCATCATGGGCGGCTCTTATGGCGGCTACATGGTTCTGGCGGCGCTCGCCTTCAAACCCGAGGAGTTCGGCGCCGGAGTGGACATCTTCGGAGTTTCGAACTGGGTGCGAACATTGCAAAGCATCCCGGCCTACTGGGAAGCACAGCGCAAATCGCTCTACAAGGAGATCGGCGACCCGACGACGCAGGCTGAGATGCTGAAGGAGATATCGCCCCTTTTCCATGCGGACAAGATCACGAAGCCACTCATTGTTTTGCAGGGCGCCAATGACCCGCGCGTCATCAAGCCGGAATCGGATGAGATCGTCGAGGCCATCAAAAAGAAGAACGGCGTTGTCGAATATGTTGTCTTCGACAACGAAGGCCACGGCTTCACGAAGAAGGCGAACGAGATTCGGGCTTACAAAGCTATTCTCGATTTTCTCGACAAGCACCTGAAGGGAAGCGTTCCCGTTGCCGTCAGCAGCTAAGATAAAGGAGCTCGGTTTATTGTTGTTACGCCGCGCGTGGCACGATAAAGCATGAAGCTTCTCGCTGAGGCCGGGAGCAACTCCGCGCCGCTCAGTTTCAGCGATACCGATATTCATCACACATGCACGCTCGAATTTTTCTGGTCAGACACGGCGCGACAGTCCTCACAGCGGAGGACCGCTTCGCCGGGGCGACGAATGTTCAACTTTCCGATGAAGGGCGTGAACAAGTGCGCCGGCTTGCCGCGCGTCTTCAAGGGGAAAACATCGCGGCCATTTACGCATCACCGCTGGACCGAACGGTGGAGACCGCCCGGATCCTGGCCGAACCGCACGGCCTCGAGGTGCAGACGCGCGACGGTCTGCGCGAGATTTCGCACGGCCGCTGGGAGCAGATGACGCGGAAGGAAGTCGAGCAGGCGTTCCCGGATGAAGCCGCTGCGTGGCAGAAGGATCCGTACACTTTCGCGCCGGCCGGTGGTGAGAGTGGATTGGCGGTGACAGCGCGCGCGTTGCCGGTCCTGATGGATGTCGTGCGCGAGCATTCCGCTTCGAATGTGCTGGTCGTTTCGCACAAGGCCACGATTCGTCTGCTCCTCAGTTCGTTGCTGGGATTCGATCCGCGCCGTTACCGCGATAACCTGGATCAAAGCCCGGCGGCGCTGAACATCGTCGACTTCAAGGATGCGGTCAGCGCGCGGCTGACGCTCTTCAACGACACGTCGCACTATGCCGCGGCTGGCCTCGCGATTCCGGCCGTCCCGACTTCGCGGCTCTCGAAAGCGTGGGACGATGACAAGAAGGGCTGAAGGTAGTGCAATTTGAGTTTCCGGATTGGAATGATGCCGCGCGTGATCTTTGCCGGGGCTGGGGCTTGAAGGCGTAGAAGCGCCAGGCGTGGCGAGCACCTCTACAATTCCACTGCTCTTGCGTCCCGCGGCGGATTCGCGACATTCGCCGCCGCTCCATGCTCACGATTTCACAAGTCTCGAAGGCCTTTGCCGGTCGCACGCTCTTTGAAGACGCGTCGCTCCAGGTAAACCGCGGCGATCGCGTGGGCTTGGTCGGACCGAATGGCGCGGGGAAATCGACGCTCTTCTCGCTCATTCTCGGCGAAGCGTCTCCGGACCAAGGCCGGATCTCGCTCGAAAAGTCGGCCACGATCGGATTTCTTCCGCAGGAGCACGCACCCGCGGGAGAGGAAACTGTCTTGGAATTGGCCTGCGCGGTATCGCCGGAGGTAACCAAGGCGCAACGCATCATGAAAACGACGCCGGAAGATTCGGCCGAACACCATGAGGCGTTGCACTCCTTTGACGAGCATGGCGGCTGGCAGCTCGAGCCCAAAGCAAAGCGCATTCTGGCTGGACTCGCTTTTCGCGAATCGGATTTTGATCGGCCGGCGAAAACTTTGAGTGGCGGCTGGGTAATGCGCGCGCATCTCGCCCGGTTGCTCGTGCATGAGCCGGATCTGTTGCTCCTCGACGAACCGACAAATCACCTCGATCTCGAATCGCTGGTTTGGTTCCAGGAATACCTAACGAGTTATCCCGGCGCGATTCTCATGATCTCGCACGACCGCGAGTTCTTGAACCAGCTCGTCGGTTCCATTATCGAGATCTCGCATCGGCGGTTGAATCGCTATCGGGGAAATTGGGACAGCTACGTCGAGCAAAGGGCGGCGCGCGAAGAGCAGCAACTTTCCGCGTATAAGAACCAGCAGAAGGAGATCGCGTCGTTGCAACTATTTGCCGATCGGTTCCGCGCCAAGGCGAGCAAAGCGTCGCAGGCGCAGAGCAAGTTAAAGCAGATCGATCGGATGGAGAAGATCGAAGCGCCGGTCTCGCGCGAGAAGACGGTTCACTTTCGTTTTCCGCAGCCGCCGCGCAGCGGGCATCGCGTCATTATGCTGAAGGAGGTCGATCACGCGTATGGCGATCTGGTTGTCTATCGCGGCTTGGATTTCGAGGCGGAGAGGGGACAGCGGACTGTGCTCGTCGGACCGAATGGCGCCGGAAAGTCGACGTTGTTAAAGCTGCTGGCCGGAGTGCTCCCAGTCCAATCCGGCGCGCGGGAGATCGGGCACAATGTGAAGGTCGGTTATTTTTCTCAGTATCGCGTCGAGATGCTGGATCCGAAGCAAACGGTGCTGGAGACCGCGCGCGACATGCCGAACCCAGTCTCGGAGCAGACTGCTCGCACTGTTCTCGGCTCGTTTCTTTTTCGCGGCGACGATGTTTTCAAGACCACGACCGTCCTGAGCGGTGGAGAAAAGACGCGGCTTGCACTCGTTAGGCTACTGCTCGATCCGCCGAACCTTCTCCTGATGGATGAGCCGACGACGCACCTGGATGTCGGAAGCATCGATGCGCTTGTCGGCGCGCTCGCGCAGTACGAAGGCACGCTGATTTTCATCAGCCACGATGTTTACTTTATTCGGGCTGTCGCGAAAACAGTGTTGCACATCAACGCCGGAAAGCTGACGCCGTATGCCGGCGACTACGATTATTACCTGGATAAATCACGAGCGACATCTGCGCGCGCCGCGCTGACGAGTGGCGAGAAGTTGCACAACCTTCAGCCAATCGCTGCCAAAGAAACTCCGGCAGGGTCACCGCGGCGACCGCCGGTCCTGCAAAAAACAGGGATGCGCGAGACCCGCGAGCAGCGCCGGGCCGCGGCGGGGGACCGGAAGGCCGAAGCGAAGATCAAGCGCGACTACGACAAGAATACTCGCGATCTGGAAATGCAGATCTTGAAACTCGAAGGTCGCCAGAAGGAGCTCACGGCGGAGTTGGAGAAGCCCGAGACGTATGAGCGTGGCGGCGCGGCGACGCAACTGAATCGCGAGCTCCAGGCTGTGACCACCGATATGGAACGGCTGACCGCGGAATGGGAAAAGCTGGCGGAGACAGCCGGCTCGTAATTCGAATCATCGGGCGGGACGGGGGCTAAGTTTCAGCGTGGCATCGATGCTGCTTTAGCAAGTAACCGTAAGCTAGGAAACCAACCACTAAACACTACTTTCCTCTGCTTCACGCGCGGCCAGAAATGGCCGCGTTTATTTTGATGTAGCCAGGTGGATCGAGCGCTCCGTCGCTCGATGTTTAATATGTGCGGCTGCGCCGCCACTTTGTTGCCATCGCGCGACGGAGCGCGCGATCTACCAGTGTGATATAACGTCACGATGATCTATCGCGGGTTTCCGGCGCGCCTGCATCACGCGGTTCCTCATTGGGTGGAACCGCGCGCACTCTTTCACATCCGCATCGCGGTGGACCGTGAGAAGCAGCGAATGGAGCTAACGGCCGACTCGATCGCCGGATCCTTACTAGATTCGGCGACGTTTTATGAAGCCAATCAACGCTGGTATATTACCGCCTTCTTGCTAATGCCTGATCATTTGCACGCGCTCTTGTCCTTTCCACGAGACGAGGCAATGAGCCGCATTATCGGTGAGTGGAAACATTTCCAGGCGCACGAACATGGAATCATCTGGCAAGAGGGATACTTCGATCACCGATTGCGCGATGACGAGCGCGGCGAACAGCTCTCCGCGAAAATCAATTACATTCGACAAAATCCCGTCGCGGCTGGCTTATGCGCTGATGCGGCCGAGTGGCCATGGTGGATCGAGCGCTCCATCGCTCGATGACAAAAGTGCCGGCGAAGCCGGGAAATCATAAGCATCGCGCGACGGAGCGCGCGATCCACCTATGCGCGACGTGCCACGCCGGTGCCGGTCGCGTTCGGCTCCGGCTCGCTCACGCCGGGCTCCAACGGCCATTGCCGTCCCGCGCGAGAGCGGGCTCTGGCAGTTCGGACGCGAGGTCCGACTCAAGGCTGCCATTGGAGTCAACGTTCTCGTGGTTCTCGTCGCGGCCATCGTTGTGTGTTTTCGCGATCAACACATAGAGCGACGGCACGATGAAAAGTGTGAAGATGGTCCCAATCGTCATCCCGCCGACGAGCACGAGACCGATCGAATTGCGCGCGCCGGCGCCAGCGCCACTCACGAGAGTGAGCGGGAAGTGGCCGCAAACCGTCGCGACACTGGTCATCATGACCGGCCGCAAGCGCGTGCGGGCCGCTTGTGCGACGGCCGCGACTTTGCCGAGACCAGTAAGCTGCAGCTTGTTCGCGAATTCGACGATCAGGATGCCGTTTTTAGCCACGAGACCCACCAGCGTGACGAGGCCAACCTGAGAATAGATGTTCAGCGTAGTCGTCCAGCCGTTCGTGAAAAACGGCACGTTTGGCGCCGGCATTTTCAGGAAAGTGAAAAGTAACGCGCCAAACATGGCGAGCGGCACGGAGCCGAGCAGGATGATAAGCGGATCGCGGAAGCTGTTGAACTGCGCCGCGAGGACAAGAAAAATGAGCACGACCGCGAGGGCGAAGGCGGGCAGAAATTTATTGCCTTCCGTGCGCAACTGGCGCGACTCACCCGTGTAATCGATGATGTAGCCTTTCGGCAGAATCTTGCGCGCTTCGTCTTCGAGAAATTGCAGCGCGGTATCGAGCGGCTGACCCGACATGCCGCTGATCGTGACCGCGTTCAGCTGCTGCATGCGATTGAGCGAGCGCGCCACGGTCTTGTGGCGAATCGTCGCGACGGTGCTGAGCGAGACGAGCTGTCCATTCGGCCCGCTCACATAGAGGTTCTCCAATTGCTCCGGATTCAAACGCTCGGTGCGCTTGATCTGTGGAATCACTTTGTAACTGCGGCCCGCAATGTTGAAGCGGTTGACGAAGTTCCC
This sequence comes from Chthoniobacterales bacterium, assembly GCA_036385955.1. Lineage (GTDB taxonomy): Bacteria > Verrucomicrobiota > Verrucomicrobiia > Chthoniobacterales > UBA10450 > AV80. The sequence goes on from DASVJK010000077.1 coordinate 36,617, forward strand.
GCCCAGGGTCGCGGAGAGATCGGCGCCGACCAGTTGCATGTCGAGGCCGAGCGCCGCGACTTTATCGTGGTCGAAGACGATTTCTGCCTGCGGTTGATCGATCTTCGTATCGAGCTGCGGCGGAAAGTAAAACATCCCGCTTTGCATCGCTTTCATCTGGATTTGCTTGGCAAATTCCAGGATCCGTTCGGGGTCCGCGGTCGAGGCGATGACAAAGTTGACCGGGAAATTTTCGCCGCCGGGGAGAGCCGACGGCATGACCGCAAACATTTGGATCCCCGGAATTTGCGCGAGCTTTTGCTGGACCTGCGGCAGGATCGCCTGCGTGGGAGTCTTGCGAACGCCCCACGGCTTCAGCACCATTCCGCCGAAGCCACTGTCCGGAAAGGTGAGTTGAAAAGTGAAACGCGTTTCGGGAAAGCCGAGGAAAACTTTCGCCGCGGCATCGGCGTAGCGGATCGTGTCATCGATGGTCGCGTTCGCTGGCGCAGTGACAATTCCGAAAATGACGCCTTGATCCTCCATCGGCGCCGGCTCGTTCGGCGAGTTTTTGTAGAACAAAACAGCGAGAAGAGACAAGCCGATCCATACTGTGTAAACGGCTGGGCGCGCCGCCAGGGTGCGATCGAGATGCCTGCCGTACCAATCGCGGAAGCGATCGAAAGTGCGATTAACCACTCCGCTGAATCCTTTCTCGCTGTGTCCCGGGCGCAAGAGGTAGGCGGACATCATCGGCGAAAGCGTGAGCGCGACGACGCCGGAGATCGCGACCGCGCCCGCGAGCGTGAGCGCAAACTCGCGGAAAAGCGCCCCGGTCAAGCCGCCTTGCAGCGCGATCGGCGTATAGACCGCCGCGAGTGTCAGCGTCATCGCGATGATCGGACCGACCAACTCGCGCGCGCCGGTGATGGCGGCGTCGAATCGCGTCATGCCCTCGCGTAAATGGCGCTCGACATTTTCCACGACCACGATGGCGTCATCGACGACCAACCCGACCGAAAGAACGATCGCGAGGAGCGTGAGCAGGTTGATTGTGAAGCCGAACAGTTGCATCAGAAAAACCCCGCCGATGAGCGAAATGGGAATGGCAACAAACGGAATGAACGCGGAACGCAATGATCCGAGGAATAAAAAGATGACAAGGATGACGATGAGGAGTGTATCCACCAACGTGTTAAAGACTTCGTGGATCGCGTCGTTGATGTAGGCGGTGGAATCGTAGGCGATCGCGCCGGTCATGCCCGTCGGCAGCTCGCGTTGGATTTGCTCCATCTCCACGCGCGCGCGCTTGATCACGTCGATCGAGTTCGCATTCGGCAGGACCCAGATGCCCATGAAAACGGCCTTCTGGCCGGAGAAGCGGACTTCCGTGTCGTAATCTTCCGCGCCGAGCACGACGTCGGCGATGTCGCCGAGCCGAATGAGACTACCCTTGTCTTCGCGCACGACGAGTTTCCTGAAATCCTCGGCCGTATGGAGGTCGGTGTTCGCGGTGAGATTGACCTGGAGGAGCGAACCCTTTGTGCTGCCGATGGCGGCGAGATAATTATTCCGGCCAAGGGCGGTACGCACTTGCGCGGGACTGATATTTAGGGCGGCCATGCGGTCGGGTTTCATCCAGATGCGCATGGCAAAGGTTCGGCCGCCGAGAATGTCGGCTTTTTGCACGCCGCCGAGCGCGGTCAACCGCGGTTGCACGAGGCGGACGAGATAATCCGTCACCTCATTGGGTTGCAAAATATCCGAGGTAAAACTGAGATACGCGGCGGCAAATCGCGAATCGGCTGACTCGATGCTGATCACCGGGATTTCCGCTTCCGGCGGCAGGTCGCGCCGCATGGCATCCACTTTCGAGCTGATGTCGGAGAGCGCCTTGTTCGCGTCGTAGTTCAACTTCAGGCGCGCCGTGATCAGCGAACGTCCTTGCGAACTTTGCGACTGGAGATAATCGATGCCGTCGGCGGCCGCAATCGCGCGTTCGAGCGGCGTCGTAATAAAACCGCGCACGAGCTCCGCATCTGCTCCGACGTAAACCGTCTGCACGGTGATCGCGGCGATGTCGCTCCGCGGATATTGACGCACGTTCAGCGTCTTCATCGCCTGGAGCCCGGCGATGAGAATGACGAAGCTGACGACAAGCGCCAGCACCGGGCGGTGGATAAAGAGGTCGGTGAACGATTTCATCGGCCTACGTATCCGCGGGCTTGGGCGCGACCTGCAGCTTCGGCGCGAGATCGTTGTTGATCGTAACGGCCATCCCGTTGCGCAACTTGAACACACCGGTGCCGACGACGATTTCACCTGCCTTCACCCCGGTCGTGATGGAAACAAAATCGCCGCGCGCTTCGCCGATCCGCACAAATTGCTGCCGGATCACTTGCGTTTCCTCGCCGGTTTTCTCGTCCTTCTTTTTTTCGATCACGAAAACCGAGTCGCCGAAAGGCGCATAGGAAACGGCGCTCCCGGGAATGATGAGGGCGCGGCCTTTCTGCGGCAGAACAAGATCGACCTTCGCAAACATTCCCGGGCGCAGCGCGTGATCGTGGTTCTCCAGCATCGCCTGCAGAGCCACATTGCGCGTCACGATGTCGACGGCCGGATTGATCGCGGTCAATTTGCCGTTGAACTGCCGATCCGAGATCGCGTCGGTTGTCACGTGCACGTCGAGTCCCGTTTTGAGCTGCGAGAGACGTTGCTGCGGCAAGGCGAAATCGACGTAGACCGAGTCGAGATCTTGCAGCTGCACAACCTGCTGACCGGCGTTGATCATTTGCCCGATGTTTACCTGCCGAATCCCGAGCTGCCCATCGAACGGCGCGCGCACTTCTTTCTTCCGGATCATCGCTCGCATGTTGTCCGCCTGAGCAACCTTCTGGGCGGCTTTTGCTTCGGCGGCATCCAGTTCCGCTTTCGAGACTACTTTTCGTGCCGCAAGATCGCGCGAGCGTTCCACGTCGGCCTTCGCCAGCTCGGCGTCGGCGTCGGCTGCGCGGAGTTGCGCTTCTTCCGAGGAAGCGTCGAGCTTGATCAGCAGATCGCCCTTTTTCGCCGGCGCGCCATTTTCAAATGCGACCTCGCTGACGATGCCTCCCAGTTCCGTCGCCACGGTCGCGCCTTGCACGGGCGAAATTGTCCCGACCGAGGATAGAACGGGCGCCCAATCCGCCTCTTGCACGACCGCGCTGCTGACGGTCTCCAAGCGGATCGGCGGTTTCGTCCGGACCATCTTGACGATCTGCAGCGCCCTGATTCCCGCGACGATGAGAAACACGGCGACGAGCGCGCCAATCGCTTTCCAAACATTCCTGGTCGTTAGTTTCATCTCCTCGGGCAGTTAAGCTAACGCTGGCTCCGGTTTCGCACTGAAGAGCACTCGCCAGAGATTGTGCGCGAATTGAGTCTGGCGTTCGCGGCGTTCTGCATTGGTTCGATTCGGTGTGAGCACGTCACGCATCAGGATTCCGTCGTTCACGGCGAAAATCATTTCGGCGATCTCACGCGGCTGAAGGTCATAAGGCAAATTGCTCGCTTCGGGCGAACGCGCGATCAAATCCGTCACGCCTTCCATCGCAGTCCTGGCCACGTCGCGCACGAGATCGGCCACGCGCGGATTGCGTCCCGCCTCCGCGAATAGATCGACCACGAAAGCCGAGACGACTTGCGGCGCGTTTTCGGAACAGTCCCACGTGAAAATAATTTCGAACGCTTCGAGCAGGCCCGGCGCGAGCCGCGCGCGTTCGAGCAGTTCGTGGATCTCGCGCTTGTGCTCATCCGCCATGGCGGAAATGACGGCGTCCTTATTCTCAAAGTATCGATATATGAGGCCGACACTGATCCCGGCCTCCGCGCTGATATCGTGCATGCTGGCCTGATGAAAGCCTCGCTTGGCGAAGCAGACCATCGCTGCGCGAAGGATTTGTTCGCGGCGATCGAGAGCGAGCTCTAAAGGGCTGGAAGACATGAGGCTGCACTAATGAATGAACGTTCATTCATTGTCAAATCATGACATGGGACTTTTTTGGTGAAGTGCGATCTTCGGGCACGATGCTGGAAATACGGGCGCCACTATTGCCATCGCGCCCGAAGCTCGCGATCCACCTCTTGACGCCGTTGCGCGGCAATGGCCTGCTCAAGGAGTGGGTGATCAAGTAAAGCAAGCGACCGATTGGGATCTGAAATCGCTGCGGAATTTCTCCCCACGCTCACGCTATCTCATCGGCGTCTCCGGCGGCCGCGATTCGGTCGCGCTGCTGCATCAGCTCGTTGATCTTGGTTACCGGCGGCTCGTTGTTTGCCATCTCGATCATCAGTTGCGTGGTCGCGCGAGCAAAGCCGACGCGCGATTCGTCGAACGTCTGGCCGCAAAGCTTCATTGTGAATTCGAGATCGATCGAACCGATGTTGCCGCGCTGGCCCATAAGTCGAAGCAATCAGTGGAAACGGCGGGACGGATGGCGCGCTACGAATTTTTTGCACGCGTCGCGCGGCGACGCCGATGCCACACAATTTTCCTGGGGCATCACGCGGATGACCTTGTGGAAACTTTTCTGATGAACTTGTTTCGCGGCGCCGGGCCGGCGGGCTTTGGCGGAATGCGCGAGATTAGTTCTCGCCGCGTGTCTGGAACCGAACTCCAGATTGTTCGACCGTTACTTGGCGTCTGGCGCGAGGAAATCGACGCGTATGTAAAGGTACACCGGGTTGAGTTTCGTGAGGATGTTACGAACGAAAACCTTGGTCCTCTTCGCAATCGCGTGCGATGCCGCGTAATTCCATACATCGAGAGGCCACTCGGCCGGAAAGTGCGTTCGACTATTTGGCGTGCTGCGTTCATTGCCGCGGATGAGGCAGAATGGCTCGAGGGATTGGTCGATTCAAAACAGTCCGAAGCCGAGCAGCTGGACGCGGCCCAACTCCGCGCGCAACCGCGGGCCTTGCAACGGCGCACCATCCAGAGGTGGCTTCAATCCCGGGGAGTCGTTGATCTCGATTTCGATTTGATCGAGCGCGTTCGGGCTCTGCTCGATCCTAAAACAACGACTGCGAAAACAAACCTGCCTCGCGACCGCCACGTGCGCCGGCGGGCGAAGAAGCTTTTTATTGAATGAATGCCGCCTGAGCGTCGCGCAGGAACGCAGGGAAAGTCATCACCGGTCCCAGCGGAATCGCTGCTCGGAAGCAGCCAAGGTGGATCGTGCGCTCCGCGCGCGATGCCGAAAATAATGCGCCCACGGCGCCACTATCAACATCGCGCGACGGAGCGCACGATCCACCAATTGTGGGTCCGATCCCCAATCCGTGTTTCATCTGTGTCGATCTGTGGCTAGAATCCGCTTCGATGTCTTCCGCTGCTCGCGTCCGCTTTGCTCCATCGCCCACCGGCCATCTCCACATCGGTGGCGCACGCACCGCGTTGTTCAACTGGCTCTACGCCAAACACACGGGCGGCACTCTGGTTCTGCGGATCGAAGACACCGATCGGGCGCGCAATACGCAGGAAGCCGCGCGCGCCATCTACGGCGGGCTTCGCTGGCTCGGACTCGATTGGGATGAAGGCCCGGAAGCCGGCGGGAATTTCGGCCCGTACTTTCAGAGTGAACGCACGGAGATTTATGAGCGTTATGTGAGGCAGTTGCAGGAGGCCGGTCGCGTTTTCGAAGATGCTGGAGCGCTCCGCTTTCGTTCGCCGCGCGAGCATGTCATTGTCGATGATCTTGTCTGCGGAAAGATCGATTTCGATCTCACCAATCCTGGAACGCATCCGGACATGACAATTCGCCGGCCGGACGGCTCCTGGATTTTTCATTTCGTCAACGTGATCGACGACATCGAGATGAAGATTTCGCATGTCATTCGCGGCGAAGACCACCTTTCGAATACGCCCAAGCACATTGAGCTCTACCGGGCGCTGGGCGCCACGCCACCTCGCTTCGCCCACATCCCGCTCATTCTAAACAAGGATGGCTCGAAGATGAGCAAGCGCGATCAAGGCGCGAGCCTTAACACCTACATCGAAGGCGGCTATCTCCCGGAAGCCGTGCGCAACTATCTCTGCCTGCTCGGTTGGTCCCCGAAGGATAATCGCGAAAAAATCGAAATCGAAGAAGTGGTGCGCCTGTTCGACCTCGAGAAGGTCCACCGCAAGAACGCATCATTCGACCTGGACAAATGCACCTGGCTCAACGGCGAATACGTGCGCGCGTTAAGCGACGATCGTTTCCACAATCTCGCGCGGCAGGCTTTGGAAAAGGCCGGGATCGATCTCTCCAAATTCCCGCCTGATTACGTCCGCTCCGCGCTCGAGACCTGCAAGGGAAAGTTCAAAATCTTTAGCGAGCTGCCTGGTTATTGCGGTTTCTATTTCAACGACGATTTCGAATACAATCCTGACGGCGTCGCGAAACATTTCGTCCCGGAGAACAAGCCACGCCTCCTCGCCGTTCGCGAAGCCTTCGTTGCGCTGGAAAACTTTGACGCGGCAAATCTGGAGACGGCCTTGAAGGCAACGGCAGCGCAACTCAGCGTTAAAGTCGGTGCATTAGTCCATCCGACGCGTCTCGCCGTCACCGGCACCAACGCCGGACCCAGTCTGTATCACCTGCTGGAAATCCTGGGTAAAGAGAAAGTCCTCGCACGCATCGAGCGTGCGCTCGCTAAAATTTCTTAGCCTCTTTCGCCCAAGTATCCTTCAATGTGATCGTCCGGTTGAAGACCAGCTTGCCAGGCTGTGAGTCGGGATCGAGCGCGAAGTAGGCAAGGCGCTCGAACTGATATCGCACCTCAGGATCCGCGTCCTTCAGCGATGGTTCGCATTTGGCGGTCACAACTTCGAGTGAGTTCGGATTCAGGAAAGACTTGAAGTCGCCATCGGCGTCGGGCTCGGGAATAGTGAAGAGCCGATCGTAAAGGCGCACTTCAGCATCGATTGCGTGCACGGCGCTCACCCAGTGAATCGTCCCTTTGATTTTGCGACTTGAAGTGGCGCCGCCGGATTTGCTGTCGAGATCAGCCGTGCAACGCAGCTCGATCACATTGCCCGCGTCATCCTTTACGATCTCGTCGCACTTAAGAATGTACGCGTATTTGAGACGGACTTCACCGCCAGGTTTGAGACGAAAATATTTCGGCGGCGGTGTTTCCATGAAATCCGCGCTCTCAATGAATAACTCGCGGCTGAATGGAATTTTGCGCGAGCCGGCACTGGGATCCTCCGGATTGTTCACCGCATCGAGTTCTTCGATCTGACCTTCAGGATAATTCGTGATGACGACTTTGATCGGTCGAAGCACGGCGAGGCGACGGGGCGAAGTCCGGTTGAACTCCTCGCGCACAAAATGCTCGAGGACGGCGACGTCCGTCATGCTGGGATATTTCGTTATACCGATGTTGTAGGCAAAGGTCCGCAGAGCACTCGCCGTCATGCCCCGGCGCCGAAGACCGGAAATGGTCGGCATGCGCGGATCATCCCAGCCGTTCACGAGTCCGTCATTCACGAGTTGCATGAGCTTGCGCTTGCTCATGACGGTGTAGGTGAGGTTCAGTCGCGCGAACTCGTATTGGTGCGGGAGCGCGCGGGGCAGATCGAGCGAGGCGAGAATCCAATCGTAAAGCGGCCGATGTACCTCGAACTCGAGCGTGCAGATCGAATGAGTGATGCCTTCGATGTAATCGCTCAGGGTATGCGCAAAATCGTACATCGGATATATGCACCACTTGTTGCCGGTGTGATGATGCTCGGCGTGCCGGATGCGGTAGAGCACTGGATCGCGCAGCCACATATTCGGCGAGCTCATGTCGATCCTGGCGCGGAGCGTGCGTGCACCATCGGGAAATTCGCCCGCTTTCATGCGCATGAGCAGGCCCAGACTTTCTTCCGTCGATCGATTGCGAAACGGGCTTTCCTTGCCGAGCCGGCGATATTCGTCGGTTTCCTCCGGCGTCATGTCGCAGACGTATGCCTTGCCTTTGCGGACGAGCTGAAGCGCGTATTCGTAAAACTGCTCGAAATAATCGGAGGCGTGAAACGGCTCGACCGGAATTTCGGATCGCGGATTGCGGATTGCGGAAAGTTGGAAGTCGAGTTTATCGCCCGCCAGTTGTTTCTCCGGCGTCTTGCCTGCTGGCTTTAGACCGAGGCTTTTGTCCGCCCAACCGTTGATCAGCCATTTCGCGTCCGCGAGGATGGAATCGACGTACTCGACTTCCTCCTTTGCGGGGTTGGTGTCGTCCATGCGCACGTTGCAGACGCCGCCAAACTCGTGCGCGATTCCGAAGTTGAGGCAGATCGCCTTCGCATGACCGATGTGCAGATAACCGTTCGGCTCGGGCGGGAAGCGCGTGTGAATCTGCGTGTGCTTCCCCGATCTCAGATCCTCGGCCACGACATCGCGAATAAAATCGGATGGTGCAGCGGCCTCGTTCGCAATCGGCGTCGTCATCTTTGTGCGCGACAGTAGCAGACGAACGCGCGCGTCGACAACTTTGGTGCCCGTAGTATTCTCGCCACGGTGAACCGAGCGAACCATTAGACATGAAAAAGAAGAAGCGCGCGAAGGAGGTTTACACGCTGTCCGATCTTCACAATTGGAGCGAGATCACAAGGGATGTTGTTTTGCCTATTCGGCTTGGAGTAATCGGCGACCCGGTGGCGCATTCGCTTTCGCCGCAAATGCAAAACGCGGCGCTCAAGCATTGCAAGATCGACATGCAGTACGCGCGATTTCAAATTTCGACGGACGATTTAGGCGAAACACTGAAGCAAGCCCGCGAACTTGACTTCGTGGGCGTAAACCTAACCGTCCCGCACAAGATCAAGGCGTTGTCTTCGATCGATGATGTCGATCCGGATGCGAAACGCATCGGCGCGGTGAACACAATCAAGATAGACAAGGGGAATCTTCTCGGCTTCAACACGGATGGCCGAGGATTTTCTCGCGCCATCCGCGACGAGTTTTCTGTTGATCTTCGCGATCTCCGCGTCCTCGTGCTTGGTGCTGGGGGAGCCGCGCGCGCGATTGCCATGCAATGCGCGAAAGAGAATTGCGAACGCCTCGTTATTGCCAATCGCACCTTCGAAAAAGCAAAAAAGCTGGCGGATGATTTGCGCAAATTTTTTGCCGGCCCAAAGGTGCTTGGTCCGGTGGCGCGATTGCAAGCGATTGCCTGGGAAGAAAGCGCGTTTCGCTTTCAAATTGCGAATGTCGATCTAATTGTGAATGTAACGCCGCTCGGTTTGAATCGGAGCGATTCTCCGCCGATTCCGTCACGATTGCTCGCACCGCACTTGATGATCTTCGACACCATTTATTCGGAGGAGCGCACACCATTTATTTTAGCTGCGATTGGAGCCGGCGCGCGCGCGGCGAACGGATTGTCCATGTTGCTTCATCAAGGCGCGCTTGCATTTGAGCTTTGGTTTGAACGCGAAGCGCCAATCGATGCGATGCGCGCGGCGCTCGACTTTACTTAACAAACTCTCGCGCCATCTCCTGACCGCGAGCCGCGGCGGCTTCCACGGCGGCGACCAATCCTTCTGACGTGCTCCGTTCCGCCATCGCGGTTAATCCGGCAGCTGTTGTGCCGCCGGGTGTCACCACCATCCGCCGGAGTTCTTCCGGTGACTTGCCGGTTTCCGCGGCAAGCTGCGCCGCGCCGAGAACGGTGTGAGTGGCGAGCACCGCCGCTACTTCCGGTGGCAGTCCGGTTTTGATCCCTCCGTCCGCGAGCGCTTCGATGACGGCATAGACGAATGCAGGGCCGCTCCCGGCAAGCGCGGTGACCGCATCGATCTGATCTTCGTTGACCTCAACGGTGACGCCAACCGCGTCGAAGATCGACCGGGCGCGCGACAGATCGTTCGGGATGGTGCGCGCCCCCCGGGCGATTGCTGTCGCGCCGCGGCCGATCGCGGTTGGTGTGTTCGTCATGACTCGCATCAGGCGCGCGTTCGAGATCGATTCCATATTGCGGATGCGAACGCCTGCCGCGAGGGAAATCACCAGCTTGTCGTCAGTGACCGGAGCGATCTTGCGAACTACTGCCAGGACAAAGGTTGGCTTTACGCCGATCAAAATCGTCTCCGCGGAGCGCGCGGCTTCGAAGTTATCAGCCGTGACGGAAATGCCGGTTTCAGCTTGCAAGGAGGTGCGTAACTCATCGTTCGGTTCGCCCGCGATGATTTCTCGCGGCGCACAGAATCTTGCGCGAAGCAGCCCGCGAATGACCGAGCCAGCGAGTTTCCCCGAGCCGATAAAACCGAGGCGGTATCTGCGGGCGGGTGTTTGTAAATCAGGTTTAATCCGGCGATATTAGCCGATGGTAAGCAGCGGTGTAAACTTTGGTCTCGATCTCGCTGAGGAAATTGTCGAGCTCAAGCGGGATCGAAACGCTGTTATGCTTGCGCACAACTATCAGGTGCCCGAGCTCCAGGACATCGCCGATTACGTCGGGGACTCGTTAGGCCTGAGCTATCAGGCAGCCAAAACCGGCGCCGAGGTAATCCTTTTTTGCGGAGTCCACTTCATGGCGGAAACCGCGAAAATTATCAACCCGTCCAAGAAGGTTCTGCTTCCCGATCTCGATGCCGGCTGTTCGCTTTCGGAATCGTGTCCGCCGGAAAAACTGAAGGCGTATCTCGATCAACACGCGGACAAAAATTATTATGTCATTGCCTACATCAATTGCAGCGCGGGCGTGAAAGCGCTCTCTGACGTCATCTGCACGAGCAGCAACGCCGAGAAAATCGTGCGGAGCGCCCCGGCCGATCGAAGTATTCTGTTCGTGCCTGATCAGAATCTGGGTGCGTGGGTGATGGAGCGGACCGGGCGACCGATGGATCTTTGGCAGGGGAACTGTTACGTGCACGTGGAATTTACCGCGCGCAGCATCGGGAAGATTCGCGAGGAGTACCCGGACGCTCCGGTCGTGGCCCATCCGGAATGTCCTTATGCGGTTCGGTTGCTCGCGGACGAAGTTTGTTCAACCGAAAAGATGGTTTCGTTTTGCCGGGAATCGCCTGCGCGCGAAATCATCGTCGTGACCGAGGCGGGAATGCTGCATCGATTGCACAAGGAAATTCCCGGGAAGAAATTCATTCCGGGCCCGACGGAGCGTTGCGCCTGTTCGGAGTGCCGGTTCATGAAAATGAATACACTCGAAAAGGCGCATGCCGCGCTCTTGAATATGAAGCCGGAGATCACTTTGCCCGAGCCGCTGCGCAAACGTGCGGAGGCGCCGATTCTTCGCATGCTCGAGCTCAGCAGGTAAGGTCGGTTCACGCGCCGCCGCCGAAGCGCTTTGGCGCAGGAGGCCGAGCCGCCCGGGCGATTGAGTCAGGCGCGCCTACATCGAGATCGACCCGCGCAGTGACTGTAGCCTCTTCGCTGCGCGAAGCGTGAAGATCGACCTGTCAGCCGGAATGGCGCACGCTCACAGGGCGGCTCCGGTGTCACTTGCCACTTGTCACCCGCCACTTTTCCCTTTTCACTTCTGCCGCGATGCAGCGACCCACCATCTGGATCATGCTTGCGGTCCTGTTGCTTGGAGTAGTCTTTCTCCGCGAGCCACGGCTCGAGCAATCTGAAGAGTTTTTTTTGCGGTGGCTCTTGAAAAACTCGGAGCCGCACGGGCCGATGGCGCCGCTCACTGTTGTGGAGATTGGCCATGATGAAGCCTTGGATCGAGATCCACTGAAGGAGTCATCCTCGCCTCATTCCGGCGGAAGCGGGGTCTCACCGCTGGAATTCGCACTTTTTCTTCAGTCGGTCCTCGAGTTCCAACCCACGGTCGTGGCGTTTGAAAATATTTTGAAATGGCGCGAGCGCGACAAGGATCAGGAGCAGGTTTTTATCGATCAGGCTATGCGCGTGCCCCGGCTGCTCCTCGCCGCCGAATTGACCACGACGCCGGATCCGGATGCGCCGGGCCCGGAAATTCAAGGCTTCACCCAGGTGACGGGAAAGCGCGGCGACCTCGTCGAGTTTTCCGGAATTGGACGCCAGCCAGGTGAAGAAATGCGCCTCATCGCCACCGCCGGCTTTATCAACCTTCCCGACGAAATCGCGGATGGCATTCACGTGCCGCTTCTCTTTCGCTATCGCGGCGAGGTGATTCCCTCTTTTGCGCTGGAGGCGGTCCTTCTCTGGCTCCGAGTGACACCAGCCGAAGTGACAATCGATCTTGGCTCACACATTTTCCTGCCACAGGGGCGCAAAATTCCGATTCGCGCGGATGGCACTCTCTTGATTTCTCCGAATGCAGGGAAAAAGGCGCGGCGCATCACTCTGAACGAGCTGGCGCTCGCGACTCAGCAACACGACGTGGGCAAGAAGACGAGCTCGGAGTTCGATTCGATGCGCGACCAGATCGTGCTGGCGCGCACCCCGGCAAATCCTCTTTCACCGCCGGACGTTTTTGCCGCCACCCTGGCCACAATTCAAACGAACGCCTACGTCCACCGCGTCAGTTGGATTTTTGACTGCGTGATCCTGCTGATCGCCGCGGTGGTGGTCGGGGAACTGCGCCATATCTCTCGAGTCGATCTCGTGCTCGGCGCGATCGCATTCACGGCGGCGTATTGTTTGATCGCGCTTGCGGTCGTTTCGCGCTGGCTAATCTGGCTGCCGGGCGTCCTGCCGCTCGGCGCCGTCTGGTTACTGGTCTTGATTTCAATCGTGACGCCTCACCGCTATCGCGCCAAGCGACCGAAGGCCACCGCGATTCCTCCGTCCATTCCCTGATTGCGCCGCCGATATTGCGCGAAAAGCACGATGACCGCTCCGGGAATAGAAATCGAAGAACGAATTGACCGGCTTCACGCGCACGGGCTGGTCGATCTTCACTTCGATTTGCTGATGGATTTGTACGAAAAGCGCGGCCGCACGAATGTGCTGACGACAGAGTTTTTGCCGGAATTCGAGGCGGGCAATATGGCTGTCCTCGGCGCGGCCATTTACATCGAAGACCGTTACCTGCCGGAAATGGCTTTGCGGGTGGCGCTCAATCAGATCGCGCGGCTCTACGCCGAGGTGGAGATGTCTGATCGGTTCGCTATTTGCAAGAGCTGCCAGGAAATTCTGCGAGCGCGCGAGGCTCGCAAGATTGCGCTGCTCGTCACGATGGAAGGGGTGGAGCCGCTTGGCGTGGATTTGAATCTCCTGCGTGTTTTCTTTGAGCTCGGTGTGCGCGTGATTGGACTCACCCACGTGCGGCGCAATGCCGCCGGCTCGGGTGGCGTTTTCGCGGCGAGCGGTTCGTCACGCGATGGTTTGACCAGCTTCGGGCGCGACCTGCTTCAAGCCTGTGAAGCGCTCGGCATCATGGTTGATCTGGCTCACATTAATCCCGCGGGCTTCGATGAAATTTTCGCGCGCACGACCAGGCCGCTCATCGTGTCCCACAGCAATGCGCGGCGGTATCACGACATCGAGCGCAACATCAGCGACGAACAAATCAAGCTGATTGGTGAGCGGCGCGGCGTCATCGGGATTAATGCCGTGCTCGTGAGTCCCCGCCAGGAGGAGGCGACGCTCGACCGGTATGTCGATCACATCGAGCATGTCGCCGGCCTGATTGGGATTGATTGCGTGGGGATCGGTTTCGATTTCTTCGAATTCCTTTACCGCCAGTGGACCGAGTCTGCGAAACAGGAGTTGGCCGCGAAGTTTACAAAGCCTCATTTCATTCCCGACCTGACGAACCATTCGCAAGCGCGAAACCTCACGCGAAAACTGATCGAGCGCGGATTTGATGATGAACAAATCGCAAAAATCCTGTTCCGAAATTGGATGCGGATTTTCGCCCAGTTACTTTGAAGTTCATCAACCTCACGCGTCGCACCGAGATCGGCGCCAACAGCTACTACCTTGAGGCCGCCGGTCAGCGGCTCGTCCTCGACTGCGGCATGCATCCAAGGGAGGAAGGCGAAGATGCCCTGCCAAACTTTCGGGCGCTCGGTGATCGCGCGCTCGATGCCATTGTGATCTCGCATTCGCATCTCGATCACATCGGCACTGTGCCCGTCTTGATGCGGCGCCAACCCGACGCACGCATCTTCATGACGGAAGCGACTGCGGAAATCGGGAGCGCGCTCCTGCACAACTCGGTCAGCGTCATGACGCGGCAACGCGAAGAGATCGGCGTCGCGATCTATCCGCTCTTCACTCACAAGGAAACCGATCGTGCGACGGATCGATGGCGATCCTGTCCGATGCGGCAGCCCTTCACGCTGGGCGGTGAACGCGTAAGGCCCGGAGAGGATGTGGCTGGGATCACCGCTGAGTTTGTTGACGCCGGTCACGTCCTCGGCGCGACGGGAGTTATTCTGCGGGCGGAGGGCCGCACGATCTTTTACACAGGCGACGTAAACTTCGATGACCAGACGATCACGCAAGGCGCCGTGTTTCCGGAATCGGGGGTCGATGTGCTGATCATCGAGACGACGCGCGGCGACAGTCCATTGCCCGAAGGTTTCACACGCGCCGCAGAGGAGCGGCGTCTGGCCGATGCGATCAATCGTGCCTTCACTGGTGGCGGTTGTGTTTTGATGCCGGTCTTTGCACTGGGCAAAACGCAGGAAGCGCTCGGCATGATTTACAAATTCCGGCGCGAAAAATTGCTGGGCGAATTTCCTGTCTATATCGGCGGGCTAAGCACGAAGATGACCGAGATTTACGATCGGCGCGCGCTGACCACCCGGCGGTTGCTGCCCCGGCTGCAATTACTCGAGGAGGTCGCGCCGTTCGTCCTAAACGGCAAGACGATTCAAGAATCGCCTGCGCGCGCGGGGCGAGTTTACGCGCTCTCCAGCGGGATGATGACGCCGAAAACACTTTCGAATATTTTCGCGCGACGCGTCATCGAGAATCCGCGGCACTCGATTTTCTTTGTGGGCTATGCCGATCCAAAATCGCCTGCCGGCATTCTCAAGACCGCGCAGCCTGGGGCGCTTGTCTCGCTGGATCCCGACGAGCCGGCACAGCCTTTGCGTTGTCACATCGACCGATTCCAATTTAGCGCGCATGCGTCGCGGGAGTCGATCGTGCGGTATGTGAAGCAGCTTGCTCCGAAAAAAATCGTGCTCGTGCACGGCGACCCGCTAGCCGTGGAATGGACGCGCGCTCAATTGAGCGCTGAACTGCCGGGCTCGGAAGTGATTGTGCCGGCGCCGGGGGTGGAGCTGAACTTATAATTACCGCGGAGCGCGCGGAGGACGCAGAGAAATCATATGAAGAAAAACTCTGCGCTCTCCGCGTCCTCCGCGGTTCAATCTTCGGCTGGGCCATTGAAGCCGTCGATTCGCTAGTCACCCGTCGCTTCTGGTAATGAAAATCGTCTCCTGGAATATCAACTCGCTTCGCAAACGGCAGGAGCGTCTCCTCTTCTGGCTCGCGGAAACCCAGCCAGACGTGGTCTGTTTGCAGGAAACGAAATGCACCGACGAGCAGTTTCCTGAGTTGGCTTTGCGAGCCGCCGGATATCATTGTGCGTTTCACGGCCAAAAATCTTATAACGGCGTCGCGATCTTTTCCCGAAGTGCGCCGCAAGACGTTCGCGCATCGCTTTGTGATGAAGAAGATGATCCGCATGCGCGCGTTATCGCGGCGACCGTGGGCTCGTTGCGTATCTATTCCGTCTACGCGCCCAACGGTCAGGCGGTGGGATCGCCCGCCTATGATTACAAGTTGAAGTGGTACGGGCGTCTTCAGCAATGCTTGCGTGAAACGGAGAGTTCCGCGCAACACCTTGTCGTGTGCGGCGATTTCAACGTCGCGCCGAAAGATGAAGATGTTTATGACCCCGAGTTATGGCGCGGCGCCATCATGTGCTCGGACGCAGAGCGCGCCGCCTTCGAGCAGTTGTGCGGAGTGGGCCTGACGGACACGCTGCGAATCCATAATCCCGCACCGGGTCTTTTCAGCTGGTGGGATTATCGCATGCTCGCTTTCCCGAAAAACCGCGGGCTGCGCATCGATGCGATTCTCGCCAGCAAAGCGCTGGCGGAGCACTGCACAGCGGCAGGAATCGAGCGCGAGATGCGCAAGGGGAAAGAACCGTCCGATCATGCGCCGGTCTGGGCGGAGTTTGAACTGTAGCGGCGGTCTATGACCGCCGATCGAGACGTCGCACAAGCATTCGGCGGTCTTAGACCGCCGCTACAGGTTCTGCCGCCTGCTCGCGAAGACTCGGTTTTATCCGTTCGCGAACACTTTCGGAGTTCGGAGTTGGACGCCCGGCCCTCGTCATTCGACCTTCTCTGATGTCTCCCGCGCCCCATTGCTCCGTGCGTGATGCGCCACCAAAGCCGCTTCTGATTTTCGACGGCGATTGCCACTTCTGCCGCCGCTGGATCGAGCGCTGGCGCGATCTCACCGCGGACGCGGTCGAGTACGCTCCGTTCCAGGAAGCAGCCGAGCGCTTTCCGGAGATCCCGCGCGAAGCATTCGAACGCGCCGTTCAGTTCATCGAGATCGATGGAACTGTCTTCAGCGCGGCGGAGGCGGTCTTCCGCTCGTTGGGTCACAAGCGCGGCCGCAAATGGATGATCTGGTGTTATGAGCATCTGCCGGGATTCGCCACTATTACCGAAGCGGCCTACCGCGTTATCGCCCGGCATCGCAGGACCGCCTCCTTCTTCACGCGTTTGCTCTGGGGCCAGGACGTGCGGCAGCCGACCTACTTCGAATCGCGCCGCTGCTTCTTCCGCTCGCTGGGCGGTATCTACCTGATCGCGTTTCTCTCGCTCTGGATGCAGTTGGATGGATTGATCGGCGAACACGGGATCCTGCCAGTCGCGGAATACCTGCCGGCCGCGCGCGAGCACTTCGGCGGCAACGCTCCACTCATTCTACCGACGTTGTGCTGGCTCAACTCGAGTGATGCTTTCCTGCACTTTCTTTGCGGCGCCGGTGCCGTCGTTTCGATTTTGCTCATCGCCGGCTTCCTGCCGGTCATCTCGCTGGTTCTACTCTTCGTTTTTTATCTGTCGCTGACGATCGCGGGCCAGACCTTTCTGAGTTTTCAATGGGACATCCTGCTGCTCGAAGCTGGTTTTCTCGCGATTTTCTTCGCGCCGGTTCGCTGGCGAGTAAGCGGTGGTCGTGATGTTCCGGTTTCTCGCGTCGGCCATTTCCTCCTGAAGCTGCTCCTCTTCAAATTGATGGTGATGTCCGGCGTGGTGAAACTGACCAGCGGCGATGACTCCTGGTGGAACCTGACTGCGCTCGATTATCACTACTGGACGCAACCGCTCCCGACCGTCTTCGGCTGGTGGGCGCATCAAAGCCCGGAGTGGTTCCGAAAGTTTTCCACCTACTTTGTACTCGTCGTTGAAAGCGTGGTTGCTCTTTTCATTTGGGCGCCACGGCGCTTGAGGCAGACCGCATGCGCATTGCTCATCTTGCTCCAGGTCGCAATTGCGCTGACCGGCAACTATTGCTTCTTCAATCTGCTCACCATCGCGCTTTGCTTGCTGCTAATCGATGACGCGACATTCAAACTGCCGGAGGGTCGAGCTTCTGCTCGACCAAAGACAGATCTCCGAGCCGTCCTTCGACCCAGCAGGCACTGGCCCGCTATCGCGGTTCTGCTGGTCACATTGCCTGTCAACGCGATGCTGATCTTCTCCGCGTTCAAGCCTCGAACCGCCTGGCCCCGTCCGATCGCGATGCTTGGCGAGTGCGTCGAACCATTTCGAATCGTGAACGGTTACGGTCTGTTTCGCGTCATGACCAAGTCGCGGCTGGAGATCATCCTCGAAGGCAGCGCCGACGGCATCGACTGGCTGCCTTACGAATTCAAATGGAAACCAGGAGACGTGAATCAACCGCCGCATTGGGTCGCGCCGCATCAGCCCCGCCTTGACTGGCAGATGTGGTTCGCCGCGCTCGGGACTTATCGGCAAAATCCCTGGTTCATTCGGCTGGCGGTGAGCCTGCTCGAGAATAATCCCAACGTTACTGGATTACTCGCGCGCAATCCTTTCCCGAAGGAGCCACCGCGTTACATCCGCGCCACACTCTACGATTACCATTTCACCTCGTGGGACGAACACAAGACGACCGGCGCTTGGTGGAAACGCGAAAAGCAGGGCGAATATTTGCCGCCAGTTTCGCTCAACTAATTTCGCAACATCCTTCGATATCGGAATAAACTAGTCGAAACTAGCCAAACCAGGTGCGTTAAGTACCTTAGAGTAATGAAGCCGATGCTGAATCTTCTTAACGTTCCTCAATTTAAGCCGGCCATCGTCCGGTTGTTCTCCTGCCTTGCCCTTGTTGTTGTCGCGCAAGTCCAGGCTGCAGATTTGACCGTGGAAGAAAAGGTCAAGAACATCCGGACCCGTTATGATGAAGTAGATAAAGACTTAAGCCGCTGTAAGCGGGTCAAACGCGATCTCCCGGGCGAATCTACTGAAGGCGGTGAGCTTACAGCCTATTTTTCGGGCCAGTCGTTGCGCAAGCTAGTGGCGAGGTTCTATGGTGAGACTGGTCAGGCTCTCGAGGAATACTACTTCTGGGAGGATCGCTTGATTTTCGTGTTGCGGGTGGACTCGCGTTACGACAAGCCGCTTTCCGGAGTAGTGAAAAGCAAATCCGAAGAGCGCTTCTACTTTGCCGATGGGGTCTTAATCCGATGGCTCGATCCCAGGAAGAAGGAAGTTCCAGCCGGTTCGGAGCTGCAACAGCGCGGACGGGACTGGCTCGCCCAAGCAAAGAAATACTCGGCCTTGGTCAAGAAGGGAGATCGCTGACGCCTAACAAACTCCGGCTCCTGCTTGCGATCACTTGAGGACGTTCGGGGCAGTTAACCGACCCGACCGGTAGTTGAGAGGCGCGACGTTATAGGTATCTTGCCGCGATGCCAAAGGAAGAACAGATCGTGACGGAAGGAACGGTGACGCAGGTGTTGCCGGGCACGATGTTTCGCGTGGAGTTGCCCGGCCAGCGGACCGTCCTCGCGCACATCTCGGGCAAGATGCGCAAGCATTTCATCCGCATTGTCCCCGGCGACAAGGTGGAAGTAGAGCTTTCGCCCTATGATTTGACCAAGGCGCGCATCATTTTTCGGGAGAAATGAAGGTGCGCCCGAGCGTCGATCTGTCGGAGAATTTGTCCGAGGCAAGCGCATTTAAGAGAGCAGTTTCGTTTCTGCTGAAGAGGACTTATCATTGCGCATGCGTGCAGTGAAAAAAACGCAGCGAAGCAAACGACCCAAAAAGAACGGACAGGAAAATATCATGGCTGAAGAAAACAAAACTACGACGGAAAGCGGCGGCATCATTCCGCCGGACGCCCAAAGAAAATTCGAGAGCAGCAAAACCCATGTGCGCAAGGCGGCGGAGGATTTGAAGTCCGCCGCCGGCGTGATGGCGGATGACCTAAAGTCTGCCGCGGGTGCAATGGCGGAAGAATACCGCGGCAAAGCCGAGCAAGTGTGGGGCGATGCGCGCGAGCGTGCCCGCACTTTGCAGGAAGATGGCGAGCAGTACGTGCGGGAAAATCCAACCAAGGCGGTCTTCACCGCGCTCGGAATTGGATTCGTTCTCGGGCTGATTTTCCGCCGCTAACGATTGTTCCGAATGGTTGGCGACACGATGCGGTTCCGCAATCCTGCGGGACACGCCGGCTTGCTCCATAATCTCCTCTCGCTGGTCAACGCGCTGGCCGGGTTCCTGGAGAGCCGGATTGGTCTCTTCGCGAAGGATTCCAAGACGGCGCTAGTGCACGTCCTCGTGCTCGTGGCCTGCCTGGCCGCCGCGGCGGTGCTCGCACTTTTCGGATACGTCTTCCTGATTGCGAGCGCGATCGCGGGCCTCGCGCACGCGCTGCATACCTCCTGGATTTGGATCACGCTGGCCGCGGCTGGCCTCCATTTTATCCTGGCGCTGGTGTGCCTGTTGATCGCTCGCAGCCGGATGAAAAAATCGATGTTTGAAGCGACAGCCTCGGAATTGAAAAAGGATCGCGAATGGCTAAAAAACCTGGACAAGAAAAGTCGCTCCACCAATTAAGGCAGGAAGTTGCGCATTCGCGCGACCGGCTGGCGCGCGATCTGAGCGGACTGCGTTATGAGCTCGATTTTCCGCTCAAGCTTCGTAAGTCATTCCAGCGCCAGACGGTGGTGTGGATCACTGTGGCCGTGGTAATTGGCGTCGTCTTTGTGGTGATGCCGGCCAGAACCAAGAAGCTCCCGATGAAGGCGAAGACTAGAAGTGATCCAAAAGAAGGAATTCTCGGAGCAGGGCTGGCAATTGGCGCACTGAAGCTTGCGGTAACTTTGCTCAAGCCGGCCGTCACGAATTTCATTTCGAAGAAGATGAGCGGCTACGCGGCCGGCGCTGCGCGCAAACGGTAATTTTCTTTTAGGTTTTACGTGGCGCGGGCGGATGCGTAATGATCGTTGCGCCCCCCCGATGACCGCACACCTCACCAGGACGCCCGGTGCGCATGAGACGCGCACTTTCGGACACGTCGACGAATATCTGATCGTCGGCCAGCGCGCGGGCGCGTCCGATATTCATCTGGGGGTAAACGCGCCGCCGATCTGGCGCTTGAACGGAACGCTTCAGCCCATCTGGTCGGACGCTCCGAAACTGACGGCGGACGAAACTGCCGCGCTGGCGGAAGGGTTCCTTTCCGACGTGCAGCAGGTCCGGTTGAACGAGCGCGGGGATGCGGACTTCGCCTACGCGAATAGCTTCGGCCGTTTTCGGGCCATCGTTGTTCGCCAACGGCTGGGAATTGATCTGGTTTTCCGCATCATCAACACGCAGGTGCAGACGATGGACGAGCTCGGGTTACCCGAAAGTCTGAAGTTGCTGACCCGTTATCAAAACGGGCTCATCCTCGTGACCGGCTCGGTCGGCAGCGGAAAGTCGACCACGCTCGCGGCGCTGGTTGAGCAGGTGA
Source organism: Chthoniobacterales bacterium (assembly GCA_036385955.1). GTDB lineage: Bacteria > Verrucomicrobiota > Verrucomicrobiia > Chthoniobacterales > UBA10450 > AV80. The sequence goes on from DASVJK010000077.1 coordinate 57,523, forward strand.
ATCTCGAGCGACGCGAGCATATCATCACGCTGGAAGATCCGATCGAATACATCTTCGAACCGAAGGGTTGCCACATCACGCAACGCGAAGTGCATACGCACACGTGCTCCTTCAGCGTGGCCTTGCGCGGCGCGCTCCGGGAAGATCCGGACGTGATCATGGTGGGCGAGATGCGCGATCTGGAGACGATCTCACTCGCGATCACCGCCGCGGAAACGGGGCATCTTGTTTTGGGCACGCTGCACACGGGCAATGCATCGCGCACGCTCGATCGTTTGCTCGACGTCTTTCCGGTCGATCAACAGGAACAAATCCGCATCATGGTGAGCGAGTCGTTGCGCGGCATCGTCAGCCAGCAGCTGGTGCCGAGCGCGGATGGCAAAACGCGTGTCCTTGCGCTCGAAACTCTCACGAACACGCCCGCCGTGGCGAATGTCATCCGCGAAGCGAAAACCTATATGCTGCCCGGCATCATTCAGACCGGCAAGAAACAGGGCATGCAATTGATGGACGATGCACTGATGGCGCTGTTCGACCGGGGTGCGATCAGCAGTGATGAGGCCCATGCGCGCGCCGAGCAAAAACAGCCGATGGAGCAGCATTTGGAAAGGATGAAAAAAGAACGACGCGGGATCTAGAATTTCATCCTCCCTCTTTAGCTATCATGTCATACATCGATCAATTTCTTGCCGTCATTGTCGCCGAGGGCGCGTCCGACTTGCACATTGGCGAAGGTCAACCGCCCAAGATGCGCCGGCACGGTGACGTAATGCCGATCCGCGACGAGCCCGTTACCCGCGAAGAAGCCGCGAAAATGCTGAGTGAAATGTGCGGCCAGCAGAGGTGGAAAATTTTCGAAGAGCGGGGCGATCTCGATTTCGCCTACGAGATGGATAAGAAGTCGCGTTTTCGCTGTAACTTTTTGAAACAGGCGCATGGCTATGGCGCGGTCTTTCGTTTGATCCCGACCAAAATCGCGAGCCTCGATCAGCTGGGGATTCCGCCGGTGGTCAGAGAGTTCGGACATTTGCGCGGCGGTCTGGTCCTGGTGACCGGGCCGACTGGTTCCGGCAAGTCCACCACGCTGGCGGCGTTGATCGATTACATAAACGAAAACTTTTCGCGGCACATCGTCACGATCGAGGAACCGATCGAGTTCGTGCACCAGAACAAGCGCAGCATCGTCACGCAACGCGAGGTGCCGGTTGATTCCGCCTCCTTTCCCGACGCGCTCAAGGCGGCGCTGCGTGAGGATGCGGACATCGTGCTCGTCGGCGAAATGCGCGATCTGGAAACGATCTCGCTCGCGCTCACGGCTGCGGAGACAGGCTTGCTGGTGTTCGGGACGTTGCACACGAACAACGCGCGCAAGACGATTGATCGCATGGTCGACGCGTTCCCCGCAAACAAGCAGGCGCAGGTTCGCACGATGCTCGCGAATTCCCTGCGCGGTGTCCTGGCGCAATTGCTCCTGAAGAAAGCGGACGGCTCGGGTCGACTCGCTGTAAATGAGATCCTGATCGCGAGCCCGGCGGTCTCGGCCATCATTCGCGAAGGCGCGACGCAGAAATTGCAGGACGTGATTGTGGCCGGAAAAGGACAGGGGATGCAATTCATGGACGACGCGATCCATGCCTTGCTCCAGCTGGGTCTGGTCTCGCCTCATGAGGCTTTCATGAAGGCGATCGACAAGAATCGGTTTAAGGAATTCCTCTCGTCGGAAGAGAAGGGCCTCGGTAATTCGGCGGGTTCCGCGCCGGAAGACCAGAAGCGTTTACCGGGTGATTTTGTGAAGGGCAAATATCGACGAACCAGATAGGGACGGATCTCCGAGCCGTCCGTGATATGTCTTTGACAACGACCCTGTAGCCGCTTCGCTGTGCGAAGCGCGAACCAGAGGCGGCGAAGCCGTCAGGGCGCCGCCCACATGGCGGCGGCGGCTACATGAAGATCGCCCCAAGACGAAACGTCGGACGGCTCGGAGAGGCGTCCCTACCTGAAATCGGACTGCACACTCGTTGACAGAAAAAATCCCGGGTGATAACGTCGCGCGACTTTGGACGGAATCCTGCTCCGTGCCTGTGGCGAAGCGGCAACTCAATGCAAACGCTATTAAACAGTCAGGTGCTGGTGCTGAACCGCCTGTGGCAGGCGGTGAATATCTGTTCGGCACGTCGCGCTTTTACGCTCCTTTACCAGGGTCATGCGCAGGTGGTCTCGTCTGATCCGGCCAACAATTTCCTGACGCACGACTTCGCCAGCTGGCGTGATTTTTCCGCCACCGCGCCGGACCATGAGGTCGTGACGACGATCTCGTGGAAGATCCGGGTGCCGCGAGTGATTGTGCTCCTGCTCTTCGATCGACTGCCGAAGAAGGAAGTGAAGTTCACCCGGCACAACGTTTTCGAGCGGGACAAAAACACCTGCCAGTATTGCGGCAATGTTTTCGATCGGACCGAGCTGAATCTCGATCACGTTTTGCCGCGCGATAAAGGCGGCCTGACCACTTGGGAAAACGTCGTTTGCTCGTGCATCTCGTGCAATACGCGGAAGGGAAATCGTTTGCCGCACGAAGCGCATATGGCGCTGATTCGCAAACCGAAGCGTCCGAAGTGGCGGCCTTTCGTGCACGTGACCTTCACGTCACAACACCACGAGAGCTGGCGGCACTTTGTCGATCTGGCCTATTGGAACGTCGAGCTGAGCGATTGATGTTGGTTAAGAGCGGTTGAAGCGATAACGCCGCCAACCCTTCAACGGCTCAACGCATTCAAGACCGGCTGTGGATAAACGCCCAGGAAAATAATTCCAGCGATCATCACCGCCATCGTCAGCCGTGACAATCCGCTCAATGGAACTGCGGCGTCGCTCGCTGGATCTTCCCAGTACATCGCGCGCACTACCTTCAGATAGTAGTAAAATCCGCACGCAACCGTGATTACACCCACGACAACGAGCGTGGTCTGATGATGTCGAAGCGCGGCGTCGAAGATAAAGAACTTGCCCAGAAACCCTGCCGTGAACGGCACGCCGGCGAGCGACATCATCGCGATGAGCATGGCAAAGGCGAGAAAGGGCGAGCGTTTGGCCAGACCGTTGAAGTCTTCAATGTTTTCCCCGGTCTGTTTGGCCACAACAATGAGGACGGCGAAACTCAGCAGCGTCATGAGCAGGTAGGCGACCAGATAAAACGAGACTGCCTCTCCGGCGAGCGAGACGACGCCGATAAGCAGATAGCCGGCGTGAGCGATGCTCGAGTAAGCGAGCAAGCGTTTCAGATTACTTTGCGGAAGGGCTGCCAGATTCCCGTATAGCAGAGTGAGCAGCGCGATCACCGTGAGCAAACGCTCCATCTGCGGGAACATGAAGAACGGTTGCAGCACTCGGAGAAGGACGACGAATCCGGCCGCCTTCGAACCGACGGAAAGAAACGCGGTGACCGGGGTCGGAGCGCCTTGATACACATCCGGCACCCACATCTGGAACGGCACCGCCGCGATCTTGAATCCGAGCGCGACCAGCACCAGGACCATGCCGAAAAGCGCAGGTCCGGCCTCGATGGCCGGACTAGCCAGCGCTGCCGCAACACGCGCGAGATTTGTCTCTCCTGTCACACCAAAAATCCAGGTGATGCCATAGACCAGGAAGCCGGTGGAGAGCGCGCTCAGGATTAAATATTTTACGCCAGCTTCCAGGGTCGCGGGATTGCGACGGGTGAAGCTGACCAGCACGTAAAAGGACATCGTCACCAGCTCGAGCGAGACGAAGATCATGACGAAGTCGATCGCGGAAGCCATCCACATCAGCCCCACGCAGGTGAAGATTGGCAGCGCAAAAAATTCCCCGAGCCCGGATTGATGGGTCGTGCCGTGGATCGATTCCCGCACGATGGGGGCGTAATCGATCATCATGACGAGGACTAGAATGGTCGTCACGAGCGCGAAGCGTTTGAAAAAGATCGCGAGCGGATCGGCCGTGTAGAAACTCCAGAAGCCCGTGGTCGCAACGGGCTCGCCGGCCGGTTTCAGAAAAAAACTGACGGCGAGGACGGCCGCGAGGCCGAAGATGGCCGTGAAAGCCAGGGTTCGTTTGTCGATCCGCTCGAAGAACGCCTCGACCATGAGCACAAACAGGCCTATGACGAGCACTTCGACTTCGAGAATAGGGGCGCCGATCGTCATCACTTCGGAGTGAAATAACTTTTGAAGGTGGGCGAAACAATCCTGACAAAAGATTGGGGGAAGAAGCCGAACCAGAGCGACATCGCGACCAGAATTCCGATGGGCAGCCGCAAGCTCCGGCGGAGATCGGGGACGCCGCTCCAGGATTCACGGAGCGCGCCCATGAAAACGCTCCGGTAGGCGCGGAGCATGTAGACCGCCGAGATGACGACGCCCCAGAGTGCGAGCACGGCGGCGATTTGAAAAATGGTAAAACGGTCGGGGTTGGCGCCGTTGCGGAATGTCCCGAAGAGAACCATCACTTCTCCGGTGAAGTTGGCGAAACCGGGCAATCCGATGGAAGCGAACGCAGCCAGGCCAAACGCCAGCGCGGCCCGCGGCATCACTTTTCCGAAACCGCCGAGATCCGTGAGCAGCAAGGTGCCGGTGCGTTGCCGAATTTCTCCGGCGATGCCGAAGAGCAACGCGATGGAGATTCCATGCGCGAAAATCAGGACGGCCGCGCCGTTGGTGCCGAGCAGAGTGCCGCTGGCGATGCCCAGAAAAATGTAGCCCATGTGCATCACGCTCGAATAACCGAGCATCCAATCGAGACGCTTCTGGGCGATCGTCACCAGCCCGACATAAATGATGTTGCCGAGCAAGAGAACAATCAGAAGCGTGCTCCACTGCTGCGCGCCTTGGGGCAAGAGTGGGAGCGCGAGACGCAGAAGACCATAAAGCCCAAATTTCTTGAGCACGCCCGCGTGCAGCATCGCGGCGGGCGCGGGCGCAGAGGCGTAGGCTTCCGGAGCCCAGGTGTGGAACGGGAAGAGCGAGACGAGAATGCCGAAGCCGATCAGCAGCACCAGGAAGATGTTACCCTGAGCATCAGCGGGGATCATCGAGGCCGCTTTTTGCAACGCGCGGAAATCAAAGCTGCGCGCGGCCTCCGGCACGCTGCGATAAAGCATGATCAAGCCAAGCAGAAGAACGAAACTTCCGGTCGCCAGATAGATCGTGATTTTCCACGCAGCGGCCTGCCGGTTGCCGGTCCCCCAGATTCCGATGAGCAAGAAAGTGGGAATCAATGCAAGCTCGTGAAAGGCGTAGAAGAAAAAGAGATCAAGGGAAGCGAATGCTCCCATCGCGCCGCCGGCGATGAAGAGAAGGCAGCCGTAGAAAGCATGTTCGTGCTGCGCGATTTCGCCGGTGAACCAGATGGCCGCAAACGTCACGACTGCGGTGAGGAGCATCATCATCAGGCTCAGGCCATCGACGCCGAGAGTGAAGTTGATCCGCCAATCGCTGCTGATCGGGTAAGAGGAGACGAATTGAAAACCGCGCTGGCCCGCTTCGAATGCGAGATACGCGAGCGCTGTCGCAGCGAGGGTAAAGCCGGCCGCCCAGAGCGCGGTGCGCCGGGCGGGGGCGCCGATCAGAATCGCAAGCGCGGCCACAATCGGGCAGAAGACGATGAAAAGTAAGATCACCGGAAAAGTGTGAGGTAGATCAGGCCAACGATTCCCAAACCGAAGAGAAACGAATAGGCCTGCAGGTTTCCAACTTGAAGCAGCCTGAGCAGCGAGCCGAAGCTCCAGGTCGCGCCGCTCGCACCGCGGACCAAGCCGGCATCGAGAATCCAGCGATCGATGAACGCGGAGGTACTCGCGAGAACTCCCTGTGTGGCGCTGATCAGGAAGCCGTAAATCTCGTCGAGGTAAAAACCTTTTCGGAACAAAGCAAAATCGATCGGATCGCTTTCGCGGCGCCGGTAAAGCAGGATGGCCAGCGTTATGCCAGTCAGCGTGGCGGCAAGAGCCAGTCCCGGTACCAGCCAGCCAGTTTCTTTTTCACCGGGCAAGTGAAGAAAAAGTTTCGCGACGAAACCGAATCCAGACGCGAACGCAGGAATGGCGAGAACTATAAGCGGGGTGATCATGACCCACGGCGCTTCTCGTCCCGCGCGCGCCTGGTCGCTGCGCGGCTTGCCGAAGAACACGACCACAATCAACCGCACCATGTAGAACGCGGTCAGGAAGGCCGTAAAAAGCGCGAGCCAAAAAATCGCCGGATTTTTTTCGTAGGCGAGCGCGAGGATCGCGTCTTTGCTGAAGAACCCGCTGAATGGCGGAAAGCCGATCAACGCGAGCGTGCCGACCATGAAGGTGAGAAACGTGATTCCCAACCGACCGGCGAGTCCGCCCATCTTCCAGATGTTTTGCTCGTGATGGAGCATCACGATGATGGAACCAGCGCCGAGGAAGAGGAGCGCTTTGAAGAACGCATGGGTGAAGAGATGGAACATCGCCGCCTCGCCCGACGCGAGACCCACAGCCATGACCATGTAGCCGAGCTGCGACAAGGTCGAGTACACGAGGATCCGCTTGATGTCGTTTTGCTGCGTGGCGATAAGCGCTGCCATTACGGCCGTGATGGTTCCGATCCACGCGATGATCGAGAGAGCTTGCGGTGCGGTTTGGATGAGAAAGCCGACGCGCACCAGCATGTAAACGCCCGCCGCCACCATGGTCGCGGCATGGATCAGCGCGGAGATCGGCGTCGGCCCTTCCATCGCGTCCGGCAACCAGACGTGCAGTGGGAACTGCGCCGACTTCCCGACCGCGCCACAAAATATAAGCAGGACTGCGACCGTGAGGTATCCGGGATAACTGGTGATGCGGCCCAGCTGCTGGGCCATGTCATGAAAGACGACGGTTCCGGTCGCAGTCCACGCCATCAGGATGCCGAGCATGAATCCGAAGTCGCCGATGCGATTCGTCAGAAAAGCTTTTTTCGCCGCCTCGGCTGCGGCATCGCGTTCAAACCAATGGCCGATCAACAAATACGAACTCACGCCCACGAGTTCCCAGAAAATGAACATCATGACGAAATTGTTCGAAAGAACGATTCCGAGCATCGAGAACATGAAAAAGGAGAGCGAGGCGAAGTAGCGGGATTTGCCGGCATCGTCCTTCATGTAGCCGAGCGAATAGATGTGGATAAGCGCGCCGATGCCGGTCACGAGCACGAGCATGGTCTTGCTGAGATCGTCGAGAACCAATCCCAGAGGCACGTAGAGAAGGGGCGGTAGATCGATCCACGTCAGCTCGAGCGCCCGGATATTCGGCGTGACGAAGACGGCACAACTGCACGCGAAACTTCCCAAGACAGCGGCGACCGAGATGAAACTGCTGAGGCCGCGGTAGGATTTCGTTATCAGCACGATCGCCACCGCCGCGAAGAACGGCAGGAGCAAGAGATACCAGGGTAGCGCGCTGCTCATCGAGGCCTGTCAGAATTTGAGGCTGCTAATGTCTTCGACATGCGTGGTATGCCGCGCGCGATAAAGCGCGACGATGATAGCGAGACCGACGGCGACTTCCGCAGCGGCGACGGTAATGATGAAAAAGACAAAGACTTGCGCGTTGTAGTCTGGAATTCCGGCGGAGTTGAGGCGGAAGCGCGAGAAGGCGACGAGTGAGAGGTTTGCCGCGTTCAACATCAGCTCGAGGGACATGAAGATGATGATGATGTTGCGGCGCAAAAGCACGCCCGCGAAGCCAATCGTGAAAAGCAAACCGCTGACGATGAGATAGTGGCCAAGTGCTACCATGCTCAACGAAGCTCGCGTTTGCTGAGCACGATCACACCGACGGTCGCGACCAGGACCAGCACGCCGATGATCTGGAAGGGCAGATTGTAATTCGAGAAGAGAAGAAGGCCGACACTATGGACATCGTCCACCTTCGAAGAGCCGAGAGGCGGGAATGGCTGTTTCGCGGCACTTAATTGGCCGATGACAAAATAGATTTGGATAAAGAAAGCCAGGGCAACGGCCGAACCGCCAAGGACCGCGACTACGTTCATCTTCCGCCGCGTTTCGGCGCGCAGATCGAGCAGCATTATGATGAACAGAAAAAGGACCATCACCGCGCCGGCGTAGACAAGCACCTGAATGATGCCGATGAAGAATGCGTCGAGCGACATGAACAGCGCCGAGAGGCCCATGAAGCAAATGACCAGGCTGAGCGCGCTCGCGATCGGGTTGCGGTTGATCACGACCGCGGCGCCGAACCCGAGCATAACAAGCGCGAAGATCCAAAATAAGAATGCGGGCATTTTATTAGGCCACGGATGAACACGGATGAAACACGGATAAGAAATCTGAAAAATCTATGTTCATCTGTGGCGATTACTTTTTCTCGTTCCACTTCAAAACCACGCCGTGCATGACGCCGCCGATTTCGAGCAACTTCCCCTTGTTATGCACCATGTCAGCGCGCGTGAAGCCGGTGATGGCGTAATTCTTTCGCAAATAAATCGCTTGCTCGGGGCAAACCTCCTCGCATAAGCCGCAGTAGATGCAGCGGATCATGTCGATGTCGAATTCGTGCGGAAACTTTTCGACCTTCGCGAACCGATCGCCCGCGGGGATTTCGCCCGGGATAATTTTGATCGCGCGTGGTGGGCAGATGAATTCGCAGAGCTGACAGGCGACGCAACGGACCCGACCCGTGTCATCGCGGACCAAAGCCGGAGCGCCGCGGTAATGTTCCGGCATCTGGCTATCCCATTTTTCTTCCGGGTACTGCATCGTCACCCTGGTACGGCCGAAGAGCATGTTCTTGAAGTGCTTCATCGTGATCGCCATACCGGTCGCGATCGCCGGCAGGTAAAGCCGTTCGGACCAATTCAGCTTCGGACGTGAAACGGTGATAGCCATGATCACTCTACCTCTGCTCTGTCTCCGAATTCTGGCGCATCTTCAGCGATTCTGCAGCCAAGACGATCAAGTATAGTGAACAGCATCTTCCCGATTTCTTCGAGAATCAGTTTCCCTGCCGCGATGGCGTCCTGCTCATAGCAGCGTCGTGCCACGAAAAGATCGAGACAAGCTGCCGATTCCAAGGCCGAGCCATGCGCGATCTGGAAAAAGCGGGCGCGCTCCTTCAGCGAGAATTTGCCGTTACCCTCCGCAATGTTGAGCGCGATGCTGTCCCCGGCACGCTCCAGATGATCGCGGGTCGAGGTCTTCTTGGTGAGAGAGTCGATTAGAATCTGAGACCAAGCTGCGAATTCGAGAGCGCGCTGATAAACGATGAACTTTTCGTGGTGGAAGGGCATGGGAGGAGAGGAAGATTATTGCGGGAAATAGGCGAGAATGATGGCGGTGATAAAAATGTTTACGAGCGCGATCTCGAAAAAGAAGACCCAGCCGAGGCGCATCAATTGGTCGTAACGAAAGCGTGGCAAGGTCCAGCGCACCCAGATAAACACGAAAAGGAGCGCAGCGACCTTAGAGAAAAAGATAAAGATGTTCACCAAACCCCAGCCCCATCCGTGGGAGCCGTCCGGTATGCCGGGGAAATGCCATCCACCCAGAAAAAGCGTTACGATGATGGCGGAGCCCGTGATCATCGCGACGTATTCGCCTAAGAAAAACAGGCCGAACTTCATCGAGCCATACTCGGTGTGATAGCCGCCCACCAACTCCGTTTCGGCTTCGGGCAGGTCGAAAGGCAGACGGTTCGTTTCCGCAAAGATCGCGATCGTAAAGACGACGAACGAAATCATCATCGGAATCGTGAGCAGCCATTTGGGCAGATTCGTCCAGTCGCCGATGAATGGCGCGATCATCCAGCCATGTTCGATTTGGTAGCGGACGACCTCGGTTAACCTGAGCTGCCCAATCAGAAGAAAAACCGGGATGACCGCGAGGCCGAGCGAGAGTTCGTACGAGATCATCTGCGACGTGGAACGAACACCGCCGAGGAAAGGGTATTTGGAGTTCGACGACCAGCCGGCGATCACGATCCCGTAAACGCCTAACGAGGCAATGGCAAAAACGAACAAGACCCCGACGTTGATATCTGCGATGACCATCGGCACGCCGAAAAGCGTGCTGCCGAATGGAACCACGGCGAGTGTGGTGATTGCGGGAATCATCGCGAGGCAGGGCGCGAGCCAGTAGTAGAATGTGTTTACGTGCCCTGGAGTGAAGTCTTCTTTCAGGAGAAATTTCGCGGCGTCGGCGATCGGTTGAAACAAGCCGGCGGGACCGACGCGATTTGGTCCGAGCCGATCCTGGATCAACGCGCTGATCCGGCGCTCCGCATACACAGCGTAGTTCATGATGCCGAGCACGACGGCGAGAAGCGCGACGATCTTCACCAATGACGCCGTGAGGAAAAAGTAATCCATCGCTAGCGTGTGGCTTCCATATTCATGATTTGCACGCCGAGATCACCGATCTTGCTCAAGCTTAATCCAGCGAATTGCGGGATCGATTCGCTCATTTGCCGGAAGACATCTTCGATCGAATAGATGCCGTTCCGGCCCGAACAGGCCTGAATCAAATCGCGCAGAATTTCCCAATCGTCTCGCGCCAGGCCGGGTCCGCGCACCGCACGATTGAGGCGTTGCAGTCGTCCTTTGCCGTTGATCATCGATCCACGCTTCTCGGCAAAACCGAAGGATGGCAGAACAGCGGTCGCGACTTGGGTTGCGTCGTCAGTCAAAATGTTCATGACGACGAAAGCTGGCAACGCCTTGAGCTGCGCGATGGTAAGTCCGATGCCGATCGGGTTTTCGGCAAGAGCGATCAGCGCTTTGACCCGGCCAGACGCGACGCCGTCCACGATGTCGCGCAGTCTCGCGCCGGGTACCGAGGTCACGCCAAAGACTCGCGCGCCATTAGTGTTCGGGTTGCGATCGGCGCTTAATAGAATGTCGTCGCTGGGGCCTGTGCGCGGAACGATATCGATCAAATCGACTCCAAGGATTTTCGCGAGCTGTGACGTCAGCCAAAGCTCTTCGTTCGTCAGTCGGCCGGAAGCGAGGATCGCGATCTCCCAGCCGGCAAAATGCTTCAACTGAACCGCCGCGTGGGTGATGGCGACGTTCCATTCAGCCGCGATGAGTTTGTCGCCCGAGGGAATCTTCGGCTGAAGCAGGCGTTTGTCTGATTGAAGGTATCCAAAATTCAGGCGCCCGTAATCGCACATCCAGCTGGAATTAACGGCGTTGTTTTCACGCGGCGTCTGGCGATAAATCATGTCCTCGCGCGTGCCGATGATGGTGTTGCAGCCGGTGGCGCAACTCGTGCAAAAACTTTTTGTTTCCTTCAAAAACCAAACGCGCATCTGGAAGCGGAAATCTGAAGAGGTCAACGCACCGACCGGACAAATATCGACCGTGTTGAGCGAATAATTATTCTCCAGCCGCTTTCCAGGATGAGCGGTCAGGACGCTGTGACTGCCGCGATCTATAAACCCCAGGACATCGTCATGCACGATCTCCTGGCAAAACCGGATGCAACGCGAGCAGAGAATGCAGCGCTCGTCGTCGAGTGTTACGCGGGGACCGAGTTCGATGTTCTTCGGTTTCTTTACCTTGTTTTCGAGGAAGCGCGATTCCGCGTTGCCGTACTCTACGCTGAATTCCTGCAGGCGACATTCACCCGCTTGATCGCAGATCGGACAATCGAGCGGATGATTGATGAGCAAAAATTCCATGACGCCCTTGCGGCATTCGTGGGCCAACGGCGAGTCGGTCCGGACCCCCATGCCTTCGTTCACATCCTGCGCGCAGGAAATTTGCGGACGCGGCATCCAATTGATCACCGGCTTTCCGTCGTCGCCGAGTTCCGGTTTGCGATCCGGCCCCATTTTCGCCAGGCCCATTTCGATCAGGCACATGCGGCAGTTGCCCGGCGAGCTGAGATTTTTGTGATAGCAATAGCGCGGGACGTAACTGCCGGCCTGTTCGCATGCCTCGATCACGCGAGTTCCCTTGGGAAATTGATGCCAGACGCCATTGATTTGGACGTTTACCAATTGCGGCGGAGCCAAGACTTGATCGCTCATTTCAGATCGTCCCCACCTTGGCCGTCTCTTCCCATCCGGGATTACGCGGTAGCGGAGCCGTAACGATTTTCTCGTGATCAATCAATTCGCCAGACGTGTATTCCGGCGGCATTGGGGGCGGAACCGGCTTCTGACTGCGCTGGTTGAATTCATTCCTAAATTTTTCCACGAAGCTTTGGGTTGGCCAGGCGCAGGCTTCGCCGAACGCGCAAATGGTGCGACCGGCGATGTTGTCGGCGACGGTTTTCAAGGTGTCGGGGTCCTGGACGACGCCTCCGCCGAGCAACATGCGATCGGTGATTTTTTTCATCCAGAGCGAACCTTCGCGGCAAGGCGTGCACTGGCCGCAGCTCTCGTGCGCGTAAAATTCATTAATGTTGTTGAGGGTCCAGACCATGTCGCGGGAATCGTCGAGGACGATGACACCGCCCGAGCCGGCCATCGATCCGGCGGCGGCGAGCGAATCAAAATCCATCGGAATTTCAAAGAGCGAAACGTCCTGCTCCGCCATCGAGCCGTCAGGTTGTTTGAGTTTTAGTTTAAACCTCTCGTCGGCGCGCAGGACTTTCGCCGAGCTGCCACCAGGGATGACGGCCTTCACCTTCCGGCCGTAGCGGGGGCCGCCCGCCATATCGTAGATCAGCTGGCCCATCGTCACGGCGCCGACTTCGATCTCGAAATATCCGGGCCGCTGCACATCGCCGCTGACGCAAACGATGCGCGTTCCCGTGTTATTGGGCCGGCCGAGCCGGGCGTAATTGGCGCCACCCATCTCGATGATGTGCTTTACGTGGCAGAGTGTTTCAACGTTATTCACGATCGTCGGACACATGTAGAGGCCGAGCACCGCGGGAAAATAGGGCGGTTTGATCCGCGGGTAA